>CAZJQH010000065.1:0-10764 GCA_964547895.1 uncultured Chitinophaga sp.
TCGTTCATGCCGAGCAGGCAGACCACCTCGAACGGCACCGCGCGCATCGGCATCAGCGTGCAGAAGGTCACACCGCCGGCGCGGAAGCGCTGCTCGAGACCGGGCTCGTCGAGCGCCTCGATCCAGGACTGGCGCAGCGCATAGAGCGGCACCTGCTGCTCGAAGCCGGCCTGCTCGCAGGCCAGCACCCATTCGATGAGCGCCCGCTCCAGCGCTTCCAGCACCTGGCCGTCGAGCTCCTCGGCGGGAGTGAACAGGGCCTTGAGCAGTGCCCGGCCGCGCTCGGCCCAGACCGCCGGCGTGGCATCAGCCTCGCAGCATTGCCACCAGTCGAGCAGCGCGCGCAGCAGGTGCGCGAGCGACCCGGCGAGCTCCGCGTCCAGCCCGCCGACCTCGGCATAGGGCTCGATGCCGGCCCAGCCCGAGCCCTGCGGCAGCTCGGCCAGCGAGCCCGCCGCATAGCCCAGCAGCATGCGGTGCAGGCCGAACCAGGCGCTGTTCTGCTCGCCGCAGGCCGCCAGGCCGATCTGTGCCCGCTGCGGCAGGTTCAGCCCCCAGCGGATGCCGGCGCCCGACATCCAGTGGGTCAGCTGGGGCAGCTGCTCGGGCCGCACGCCAAAGCGCCTGGCGACCGCTGGCACCTCCAGCAGGTCGACCAGCTCGCTGATGCGGCAGCGCTGCGCCGGCAGCTGCAGCAGCCACTCGAGCGCCATCACGATGGTGCTGCTCGACTTGGCGCTGAGGTCGGCGATGTCGAACGGGATGTGGCGCTGGTCATGACGTCCGTACTGGCCGAACACCGCGCGGATCGCCGGCGCCATCTGCTCGATGTCGGGCACCATCACCACGATGTCGCGCGGCTGCAGCGCTGGCCGTCCCGGTTCGTTGCTAGCGAGCATCTGCAGCAGCTGGTCGTGCAGGATCTCTAGCTCGCGCACCCGGCTGTGGCCGATGTGGAACACGATCGATCGGTCAGCGGCGGGCAGGGGTTCTGGCGCGGCGTCGGCTGACAAGGGCTGCAAGGGCTCCAGGTCGCGGATCCGGTTCTGCACCCGGCCCAGCAGCGGGGTACCGTCCTGATCGCTTGATTCGTCGAACAGGTCGATGCGCGCCTGCGGAAAGCGCTGCCGCGTTTCGTCGGCGTCGTCGAAGGCGTCGAGCTGGCGGATGAAGTCGCGGCTCTGCCGGCCCCAGGCCGCCAGCAGCGGATGCGCGTGCTGGTGCATGTCCTCCAGCGCGACGGTAGACAGCTCGCGCCCCTCGCGCAGCGCATGGCGGCGCCGCTCGGCCCTGAGCAGCTCGCGTCCCTCGATGATGTCGCCCCAGTAGTAGCGGCAGGGGTTGGGAATCGCCAGCAGCACCTGGCAGTGCCGGCTCAGCGCGGCAAGCGCCTCCAGGGTCGAGGCCGGCATGTGGCTCATGCCGAACACCACCACGCGGCGCGCCAGCCGATCGCCCAGCTCGTCCTCGCCCTGGAGGCGCTGGATCGCCTGGCGGTGCAGCCGCGGCCGGATCGTGGCCCGCTGGGATTCGCTGAGCGTGCCCAGCACGGCGCGCCAGAGCTCGGGCTGCCAAGCCTGGTCAGGCGGCACGGCAATCTGCTTGCCCTGCGCCTGCAGCAGCAGGTCGCGGCCCCCGGCCCAGTCCTCGAGCCAGTCGGAGCGGTAGTTCTGGTACTGGTCGAACAAGTCGGCCAGCTGCTGTGCCAGCTGCAGCTGGCGGCGCGGATCGTCCTGGGCAAGATAGCGCCGCACGGGCTCGAAATTGCGGGTCTCGAGCAGGCCGGGCAGCACCTGCATCAGGCGCCAGGTCATCGGCAGCTTGTCCAGCGGCGAGTCGCGCGGCACCGCGCGTGGCCCAAGCAGCTCGCGGTAGGTCCGCCACAGGAAGCGGCCAGGCAGCTCGACCCGGGTCGAGCCGCAGACCCCGAGCTGGCGCGCCAGCTCCATCTTGAACCATTCGGCGATGCCGTTGCTCTGCACCAGCACCACTTCCTGCTCCAGCGGCGCCAGCGGGTTCTGCCCCAGCCAGGCGATCACGGCCTGCGCCAGGTCCTCGGAACGATTGCCGTGCAGGGCGATGAAGCCGGGTTTCAGCGAGGTAGGCATGGGGCTATGCGGGCAGGGTGGTGGTCGGAACTGAGCGCCATCATGCACGACTCCCGTCTCATTTTCTGATACGCAGGGCCGTCATTCATTCGGCGCGGCTGGCTGGCTGGACTGGTACTGACGGCTGCGTCGGTGCGATCTCCGCTGCAGTCGCTGGCGCAGCTGCGGGCGCAGCGGACTGGCCTTCGGCCTGGATCTGGTCGATCTTTTCCTGCAGCGGGTCCGGGCTGGCGGGCAGCTCAGCGGGCGGCAGTTCCTCGGGAACCAGCTCGGGCACGGCATCGCGCACCGGAACCTCGCCAGCCGGCGTGCGGACCGACTTGGGCTTCCACCATTCGTCCCAGCGCCGTCCGGCCTGCTGCACCAGCCCTTGCCACCAGCCCTGCATCCAGCTAGTCCCGCTGCGCCACAGGCGGTTCAGCCAGTTACCTGACTCGGGCTCCTCGAAGCGCGCGCGCGGGTCGGCGATCCGGGCGCGCAGCGCGCGTGACGTCAGCTCGCCCACCATCGGCAGCGCGCTGCGCGCGCCCTGGCCCCAGTGCTCGCTGCGCAGCGTGATGCGGCTGTCGTTGAAACCGGTCCAGGCACCCGTGACCAGCTGCGGGTGCATCAGGATGAACCAGCCGTCGGCGTAGTCCTGCGTGGTGCCGGTCTTGCCCGCGACGTCGGCGCGGATGCCGTACTGGCTGCGGATCGCGCGTCCGGTACCGCGATCCACCACGCCGCGCATCAGGTCGTAGAGCTCCCAGGCGGTGCGCGGCTTCAGCACGAGCTCGGGCTCGGCCGGCTCGAACTCCTCCAGCACCTTGCCGTCGCGGTCCTCGATGCGCGTGATCATGACCGGCTCCAGATAGCCGCCGCCGTTGGCGATCGTCCCGTAGGCTGCCACCATCTCCTTCAGCGTGACCGGGCTGGTGCCCAGCGCCAGCGACGGCACTTCCTTGAGCGGGCTCTGGCGCACCCCCATGTCGCGTGCCAGCCGGGCGACCCTGGCCGGTCCGACTTCCATCACGAGCTGTGCCGTGATCGTGTTCTTCGACTGGGCCAGCGCCTCGCGCAGGCTGAGTTCGCGCCCGCTCGGAGGGCCGCCGTCGCGCGGGCGCCAGATCTCGCCCCGGCCGACATCGATCTCGACCTCGCGGTCCGTCCACTTGTCATCCGCACTCAGCCCCGAGCGCAGCGCCTCGCCATAGACGAAGGGCTTGAAGGTCGATCCTGGCTGGCGTCGTGCCTGGGCCACATGGTCGTAGGCGTCCTGCTCGTAGCCGCGACTGCCGACCCAGGCCAGCACATGGCCGTTCCTCGGGTCGAGTGCGAGCAGGCCGGCCTGCACCCGCGTCTTCTGTGCGCGCAGCTGCTGCATGAAGGCGCGGTCGGCCTGCAACTGCTTCAAGGCCTGCGCCTCGTCGAGGCCGGCTTCGCGCGCCGCGCGGTATTCGGGCGACTCCAGCAGCAGGGCGCGCACCACCGGGTCCTTGGCATTCCAGCTGCGGCCCCAGGCCGAGTCGGCCACCGACTGCAGCCGATTGCCCTGGCGTGCCACCGCCTGGTTGGCCGCCGCCTGCAGTCTTGCATCGAGCGTGGTGTGCACGACCAGGCCGTCGGCATAGAGGTTGTAGTCGTTGCGGTCGGCCCAGGAGATCAGCCAGCGGCGCAGCTGCTGGGCGAAATGCGGCGCCAGCCCCAGGCTCTCCTTCTGGCGCTCGAAGTCCAACCGCAGCGGCCGGTCCTTCAGTGCCGCAAAGCGGGTGGCATCGAGCTTGCCGCGCTTGACCATCTGCGCCAGCACCGTGTTGCGCCGCTGCAGCGCACGCTCCGGATTGAGCACCGGGTTGTAGTAGCTGTTGCCCTTGAGCATGCCGACCAGGGTGGCGGCCTGCAGGACGTCGAGCTGGTCGGCCGAGCGGTCGAAATAGGTGCGCGCCGCCATCTCGATGCCATAGGCGTTGTAGAGGAAGGGCACGGTGTTGAGATAGGTCTCCAGGATCTCGTCCTTGGAATAGACCGCCTCCAGCTTGAAGGCCGTGATCGCCTCCTTGAGCTTGCGGGTCAGCGTCGGCGCACGGCCGATCTCCTCCGGATAGAGGTTGCGCGCGAGCTGCTGCGTCAGGGTCGAGCCGCCCTGGCGGTCGCCGCCGAAGGTGTGCAGCGCCGACGAGGCCGTGCGCCGCCAGTCCATGCCGAAATGGTCATAGAAGCGATGGTCCTCGGTCGCGACCAGTGCGTCGACCACCGGCGGCGCGATGTCCTTCAGTTCGACCCAGACCCGGTTCGAGCGCTTGAACTCGACCAGCAGCCGGCCGTCTGCACTCATCACCTGCGCTGGCCGCTCGGTGGCAGCCTTGCGGATGTCGCTGATGGCGGGCGTGAACGGAAGCAGCAGCAGCGCATAGAGCAGCAGCAGGGCGGGTGGTGCGGCGAGCGCGAGCAGCGCGCCGCGCCAGCCCATCTGCCGCAGCAGGCCGGGCAGGCGGATCAGGAGGGCGCGCGCGCGCAGGACGACGGGGTCAAGCCGCTCGCGCAGCAGTCGGGCGCGCAGCAGCAGGGCAGGGGAAAGCTTCATGTGGCGCTATTTTGCTGCTAGTCTGGCATGGCCAAGGGAGAAGCCGATGCGACGAGTCGATCAAGCCGAAATGCCAGGGGCCGGACGTGACAGCAGCCGCCGCGGCGAGACGGCCGGCCATTACCTCAGCGCCGGCGTGCCGCGCGCCAGTGCCGAGCAGACCGCCGCCCAGCTCATCGAGCAGCTGTGCGAGCGCCCGCACGGCTACGACAGCGTCGACATCGTCTGCGTGCTCGACCCGGACGAGCGCCTGCTCGGCGTCATCACCCTGGCTGAACTGCTGGCGCTGCCGCGCGAGGCGCGCATGTCCGACGCGGCCCGGCCTCGCTACCCGCGGGTCCGCGCCGACACCGACCAGGAGCGGGTCGCCTCGCTCGCGCTGCACCATGGTGTCAGCGCTATTCCCGTGGTCGACGTCAAGGGCCGGCTGCTTGGCATCGTGCCGCCGGCCGCGCTGCTGGCCATCCTGCGGCGCGAGCATGTCGAGGACATCCACCGCTTCGCCGGCATCACCCGCGAGACCCAGCTCGCCCGCGAGGCGATCGAGGCGCCGCCGCTGCGGCGGCTGCGCCATCGCCTGCCCTGGCTGCTGCTCGGCCTGCTCGGCAGCGTGCTGGCGACCTTCATCGTCGCGCGCTTTGAGTCCGTGCTCTCGCTCAACCCCGCGATCGCCTTCTTCGTGCCCGGCCTGGTCTACCTGGCCGATGCCATCGGCACCCAGACCGAGGCGGTTGCCGTGCGCGGACTCTCGCTCAGCCATGCCCGCCCCTCGGCGCTGGTCGGCGGCGAGGTCAGGACCGGATTGCTGATCGGCCTGGTGCTGGCCAGCCTGACGCTGCCCGGCGTCTGGCTGGCCTTCGGAGACTATCGGCTGGCGCTGGCGGTGGCCAGTGCCTTGCTGGTGGCCGGCGCCATCGCGACCACGGTGGGCCTGGTGCTGCCCTGGCTGCTCGGCCGCCTGGGCAGCGATCCGGCCTATGGCAGCGGCCCGCTGGCCACCATCATCCAGGACCTGCTGAGCCTACTGACCTACTTCCTGGTGGTCTCGGCCCTGGTGATCTAGCTAGCCATGTCATGGGAGTCCGGCATGGTAGCGCAATGCCTTGCGACACTATAGTATGGACAGGCATTGTCAGATTTGCTGACTTTGAGTTCATCCAGCCGGGAGCCATGGCCACTGTGCAGCCGACCAGCCTTGTCAGCGACCAAGAGTCCGAACCAGCCGGCAGCCCGTCGCTGCCCGGCCTGCCTGGCCGGCTGGCTGTCGACCGGCTTTTGCGCCTGCCGCTGGACGAGCTGCCCTTGCCCACGCTGCTGCTCGATGGCCGCGGCCGGATCCTGGATGCTGGCAGCCAGGCCTGGGCCTTGCTTGCCTGCCCGGACAACCCCGGAACAGATCCCTGGTGCCTGCTCAAGTCGCTGTCACGCCATGACCGCGGCAGGCTCAGGCATGTGCTCGATCCGGACGGGTCGTCCGCAGCGGGCAGGCTCGACAGCCTTCAGCTCAACGGCACGGGGCATGGCCTGCGGCGCGTCGATGCGCTCTGGCGCCGTCTGCCCGGCGGCTTGCAGGGCCAGCGCGTCCTGCTGCAGCTGTTCGATCGCAGCGCAGACTTCCTGAGCGGGCGCGACCAGCGCCTGATGCGCAGCCTGCTCGACTGCAGCAACGACAGCATCCAGGCCTTCGACCTCGAGGGGCGCTGCATCTATGCCAACCGCAAGGCACTCGAGCTGGGCGGGCAGCTGCGCGGCGAGGTGATCGGCATGAGCCTGGACAGGATCATGCCGCTGCACGACGCCATCGTGCATTACCAGGAGAACCAGCAGGTCATCCGATCCGGCCAGCCAGCCGCGTTTCATCACAGCGTGCAGCTCGACACCGGCCAGCGCGAACTTCGGGTCGAAAAATATCCTCTGTTCAGCGCCGACAAGAGCATCTGGGGGGTCGGCTGCCTGTCGCACGACGTCACCGCCGAGCGCGCGGCAGAACGTGATCAGCTGCTGAGCGAGGAGGTCTTTCTCAACAGCAACGACGCCATCGTGGTGGCCGATGCGCGCGGCTATCTGCTGCGTGCCAACCCGGCCTTCGAACGCCTGAGCGGCTACTGCGCCCAGGCCCTGCCGGGACGCTTTGCCGAGCTGCTCAAGCAGGAGGCCGCCCCCGAGCTCGAACTCGAGGCCGCCATGCTCGACGGCCTGCGCCTGCATGGACGCTGGACCGGCAATGCCCTGTTGCGCACGGCTGCGGGTACCGAACCGACGGTCAGGCTGAGCGTGACCGCCCTGCTGGACTCCGGCGGCCGCGAACCCGGCTACATGGCCGTCATCAGCGATCTGACCGAGGCCAGGCGCGCCAGCGACCAGATCCTGCGCCTGGCCACGACCGACAGCCTGACCGGGCTGCCCAACCGCGCCCTGTTCCAGGATCGGCTGAGCCAGGCGGTGTCGCAGGCCTGGCGCGAGCAGCAGAGCTTCGCGCTGCTGTTCGCTGATCTCGACCACTTCAAGGAGGTCAACGACACGCTGGGCCATGCTGTCGGCGATGAATTGCTGATCGTGATCGCCCAGCGCCTGAGCGATGCGGTGCGCGACATGGATACGGTGGCGCGCCTGGGCGGCGATGAGTTCGTCGTGCTGCTGCCCAACATCAGCCGCGACAATGCCAGCGAGCTGGCAACCCGGCTGCTGCACCAGCTGCACCAGCCGATGGCGCTCGATGGCAACCCGGACTACCGCGCCCAGGCCTCGATCGGCCTGGTCATGTATCCAGACGATGGCGACAGCGCCGAGGCCCTGCTGCGCCATGCCGACCAGGCCATGTACGCGGCCAAGCGCGCCGGCCGCAACCAGTTGCAGGCCTATACCGTCGCGCTGGGACAGGCCTTGCGCGAGACCTACAGCCTGCACCAGGAACTGCGCGCGGCGCTCGAATATGGCCAGCTGGAAGTGCACTGGCAACCCAAGTTCGGGCTGCGCGACATGGAGGTCGTCGGCGCCGAGGCGCTGGTACGCTGGCAGCATCCACGCCTGGGCCTGCTCGGCGGTAACGACTTCCTGCAGGTGGCGGTGCAGCACCAGCTGCTCGGCTCCATCGACACCTGGATGCTGCAGACCACGCTGCGCCAGATCGCGGCCTGGATCGGGCAGGGACGCTGGCCCGGCCACTGGCGCCTGGCCCTCAACCAGAGCGCCTCCGACCTGCAACAGCCGCACTGGCTGGACTTGCTGCGCGGCCTGCTCGGCGAACTGCGGCTGGTTCCCGGCCGGCTCGAGATCGAGTTGACCGAGTCCGTCTGGGCCCGCCCCTCGCCCGAACTGCTCGAGCGCCTGCGGCAGTTCCGCGACCTGGGCGTCGCGCTGCTGATCGACGACTTCGGCACCGGCTACTCCAGCCTGGCCTACCTGAGCCAGCTGCCGGTCAGCGGGGTCAAGATTGACCAGTGCTTCGTGCGCGGCATGGAGCAAAACGAGGGCGACCGGGTGCTGGTCGAGATCATCTGCGAGCTGGCGCAGAGGCTCGGACTCGAGCTGCTGGCCGAGGGCATAGAGACCGAGCAGCAGCGCCAGCGTCTGCTGCAACTGGGCTGCCCCAACGGCCAGGGCTTCCTGCTCAGCGGCGCCCTGCCGGTAGCCGAGTTCGAGGCCCGTTTCCTGCCGCCGCCAGCGGCGGCCTGATCACGGCAGGGGAGCCGCTCTCAGTCCTGCACGCGCGAGCTCCATTCGCTGATCAGGCGGAAGCCCACCGCCAGTAGCGCCGGGCCCAGGAAGGCGCCGATGACGCCGAAGGCCAGCACGCCGCCGAGCACGCCCATGAAGACCACCGCGAACGGCAGCTTGGCGCCGCGGCTGATGATGAAGGGCTTGATGAAGTTGTCGACCGTGCTGACGACGAAGAAGCCCCAGGCGGCCATGAAGACGGCCCACATCGGTTCGCCCTGCTGGAACAGCCAGAAGGCGGCGCCACCCCAGACCAGCGGCGGGCCGACCGGCACCACCGACAGCAGGAAGGTGGCAGCCCCGAGCAGCACCGCGCCCGGCACACCGGCGATTGCCAGCCCGATCGCGGCCAGCACCGCCTGCGCCAGCGCGGTGCCGAGCACGCCATAGATGACGCCGTTGATCGTGCCGCGGGTCAGGCTGAGCAGGTAGGCGGCGCGCGCGCCGCTCAGGCGCTCGAGCGCATAGCCCACGCGCCGCGCCAGCGCCTCGCCGTGCAGGTAGAGGAAGAAGGCCAGGAACACCGACAGCGCGATGTCGATCACGCCGCGTCCGACCAGGCTGCCGGCATCGATCGCGAAGCTCTGGGCCGGCTCGGCCAGCTTGACCAGTTCCTGCATCAGGCGCTGGCCGTTGTGCGCGAACTGCTCCCAGTAGCGCAGCAGCGCGTGTCCCACCAGCGGTATCGAGGCCAGCCAGGCTGGCGGGTCGGGCAGGCCTTCGCTCACCAGCGAGCTGACCGAACGCCCGAGTTCGGCGATGTTGTCCGACAGCGCTACCGCCAGCACTACCATCGGCAGCAGCACGACCACCGTCACCAGCAGCGTCATCAGGCTGGCCGACAGGGCGCGCCGGCCACCGAGCAGCCGGTCCAGCCAGGCAAATGCCCCCCAGCTGCTCGAGGCCAGGATGGCCGCCCAGGCCAGCGAGGTCAGGAAGGGCCAGAGCACCAGCAGGCAGCCCAGCCCCAGCAGGGTGAGCGACAGGACTGCCAGCACACGATCGGACAAGCGCGAATTCATCGCGCTCAATCTAGCACGGTTTTGGCGCCCTCGAAGCGCGCTGCATAGTAGCGTTCGCTGAGCCGGTTGACGCGCACGCCGCTGCGTTCGTTGGCGGCATGGATGAACTGGCCCTGGCCGACATAGACGCCGACATGCGAGTTCGGCTGGCCCAGGGTATTGAAGAACAGCAGGTCGCCGGCCTGCAGCGCGCTGGCATCGACCGGACGCGACTGGCGCGCCAGCGCCGCGGCATTGCCGCTCAGCTCCAGCCCGGTCGCTTCGCGAAATACATGGCGTACCAGGCCCGAGCAGTCAAAGCCGCTGTCGGGCGCGCGCCCGCCCCAGCGGTAGTCGCGGTCCAGCATCGCCATCGCGTAGAGCGCGACATCGCTGCCGCGCTGGGCCGACTCCGGCGAGCGCTGCACCAGCGCAGTGCTGGAGCCGGCCTGCCACTTGGGGCTGCTGCCGCAGCCTTGCAGCAGCAGCAGCGACGCCAGGCCCGCGGCCAGGGCCAGCCGGATCCGGCAGTCAGGAATTGATGGGGGTTTCATGCTGATCTGTGACGAAACCAATACGTAGGACGATTCTGCCCCGCCAGGCGCCCAGGGTCAACGTCCGACCGTCCCTGCACAAGGGCCTCACCCTGCCGCTAGAATCATTTTCATGGCTACCACACCCCAATATCCCGAGCCCAAGCCCATCACCCCTGGCGGGGCCGAGGCGGTCGTGCTCGAACGCAAGACGCAGCGCGTGCAGCCGCCCAGGATGTACCAGGTAGTGCTGCTCAACGACGACTTCACGCCGATGGAGTTCGTCGTGCTGGTGCTGCAGGAATACTTCAACAAGGACCGCGAGACCGCGACCCAGATCATGCTCAAGATCCACCTGGAGGGGCGCGGCGTCTGCGGCGTCTTCACGCGCGACATCGCGACCACCAAGGTCGAGCTGGTGCTGCAGGCGGCCCGGCATCACGGACATCCGCTGCAATGTGTGGCAGAACCCGTTGAATAAATCCGGACATGCCCCAAATCCCAACAGAGGCGGGAAAAACGCTATAAATTGATGTCGGACATGTTTAAAGGAAGTGCCACATGATTGCCCAGGAACTTGAAGTCAGCTTGCACATGGCCTTCGTCGAGGCGAGGCAGCAGCGGCACGAATTCATCACGGTAGAGCACCTGCTGCTCGCCCTGCTCGACAACCCCAGCGCCGCCGAGGTGCTGCGCGCCTGCGCCGCCAACATCGACGACCTGCGCCAGGCGCTGACCACCTTCATCAAGGACAACACGCCCCAGGTCGGCGGCAGCGAGGAAGTCGACACCCAGCCCACGCTGGGCTTCCAGCGCGTGATCCAGCGCGCCATCATGCATGT
>CAZJQH010000066.1:0-10703 GCA_964547895.1 uncultured Chitinophaga sp.
ATGCTAATCGCTGCGCGGGTCAGCGCTGTGGCATGTCCTTGTAGGAATACCCTAGGCTGACGGTGGCGTCCTCGGGAATAGGCGGCATCGAGTCGTTCCAGGCTTCCCAGGCGGCGCGCATGGCCTCCAGCCGCTGCGGCTCGTGCTGGCCGAGGTTGGCGCGCTCGCGCTCGTCAGCCGGGATGTTGAACAGGTAGTCGTTGCCGTCGACGCGCAGATACTTCCAGTCGCCGTCGCGGTAGGCGCGCTGGCCGCGGTGGTTCATGCGCCAGTAGAGCGGGCGGCTGAATTCCTGGCCCGGCTGGCGCAGCACCGGCAGCAGCGAGACGCCGTCGAGCGGGTAGTCCGGATGGGCCGAGACGCCTGCCATCTCCAGCATGGTGGCCGACCAGTCCATCGTCAGGCAGGCCTGGGTGCTGACGCGGCCAGGCTTGATGACTTCGGGCCAGTGCGCGATCCATGGCACCCGGATGCCGCCTTCGGTCAGGTCCATCTTGCCGCCCACCAGCGGCCAGTTGTCGCTGAAGCGCTCGCCACCGTTGTCGCTGGTGAAGACGATCAGCGTGTTGTCGAGCTGGCCGTTGCGGCGCAGTGCCTCGACCAGCCAGCCTATGCCCTCGTCCATGTGGTGGATCATGCGGCGGTAGGTGTGGATGTTGCCGCCGTGCAGGTGGAACAGGTTGCCCTTGACATCCTGGCTCAGCGCCTCGTCGTCGCGCGTCTCCCAGGGCCAGTGCGGCGCCGTGTAGTGCAGGCTCAGCAGGAAGGGGGCGTCCTGCTGCGCCATGCGGTCGACATAGTCCACCGCCTTCCTTGAGAGCAGGTCGGTCAGGTAGCCTTCCTCGTGTTTTTCCTCCTCGCCGAAGTAGAGGTCGTGGGTGCCGTTGGAGCTGTAGTGGGTGAAGTAGTCGACCCCGCCCGACATCGGGCCGAAGAATTCCTCGTAGCCGGACTTGAGCGGGCCGAAGGCCGGCGGATAGCCCAGGTGCCACTTGCCGATCAGCGCGGTGCGGTAGCCGCTGTCGCGCAGCAGCGAGGGCAGGGTCGGGATCTCGGGCGGCAGGCCCAGCGTGGTGCTGCCCTTGCTCTTGCTGTTGATCGGTTCCTCGGCGGCGCCGCGCAGGCGGTACTGCCAGCGCGCGGTGATCATGGCAAAGCGCGTCGGCGAGCAGACCGGCGAGTTGGAATAGCCCTGGGTGAACTTGATGCCGTCGGCGGCCAGGCGGTCGAGCACCGGCGAGACCGGGCCGAACTCGGCATCGCGCCCGCCGTAGCAGCCCAGGTCGGCAAAGCCGAGGTCGTCGGCGACGATGTAGATGATGTTGGGGCGTGGAGTGCTCATGGTCTTTTGCCTTTCAATCGACTTTCATGCCGGTGGCGCGCACTGTCTTGGCGTAGCGCTCGGACAGGTCGGCCAGGCGCTTGCTTGCGGCCGGGCCAGTCTGGCCCTCGACCACCATGTCGAGCGACGCCAGACGGGCCTGGATGTCGGCGCGCCTGAGCCCTTCGGCCATGGCCTGCTGCAGCGGCTGCATCACGGCATCCGGGGTGGCGGCGGGCACCATCGCGACATAGAGGATTTCCTGCTGCAGTTCCTTCAGGCCCAGCTCGGCCACCGTGGACAGGTCCGGCGCCAGGCCCGAGCGCTTGGTGCTGGTCACCGCCAGGCCGGTGATCTTGCCGGCCTTGAGGTGCGGTACCAGGCCGGGGGTGGCCAGCACGCCGCCGTCGACCTCGCCGGACAGGACCGCAGTCACGGCCGGGGCATTGCCCTTGTACGGAATGTGGGTGACCTTGATGCCAGGCACGGCCTCACTGAGCACCTCGGATGCCAGGTGGCCGGGGGAGCCGCTGCCGGCCGAGCTCAGGTTGAGTCCCTTGCCCTTGCCGGCGGCAATGAAGTCCTTCAGGCTCTTGATGCCGGTGGCCGGGTTGACGGCGACCGTCATGCCGGAGCTGGCCAGGATCATCAGCGGCTTGAGGTCGCCGGCCTTGAACGGCATTGCCTTGCCATAGATATGCGGGTTGACGGTGAAGGTGGTGTCGATGCCGAACAGCACCGTGTAGCCGTCGGCCGGGCTCTTGACCACCGCATCGGCGCCGATGTTGCCGGCCGCGCCGGGCTTGTTCTCGACGATGAAGGGCTGCTTGAAGCGCTCTGCCATCACCTGGCCGAGCGAACGCGCCAGCACGTCTGCCGGGCCGCCGGGCGGGAAGTTGTTGACGATCTTGACCGCCTTGGCGGGGTAGTCCTGGGCCAGCGCGGGCAGGGCGGCGCAAGTGCTCAATGCGGTCAGGCCGGCCAGAAAAAGGGTGCGTCGTTGCATGGTTTTGTCTCCTGTCGCTATGGTTCGGAAAGCGCGTAATGTAGAGTCCAGTCCCCGGGTTGTACAAAACAACTGTTACTAGAAAAAACCCTGATGCATGCCAATCGCCTGAGCCGACCGGAGACGCTGAACGACCTGCTGCTCTACCGCATGGGCGGCGCCAGCCGCGCCGTCGGCAGCCTGGTGGTGCGCCTGTGCGAAGGCCGCTACGGCATCACGCGGCGCGAGTGGGGCCTGCTGGGCCTGCTGGCGGTGCAGGACGGCCAGACCCTGACCGAGCTAAGCGAGCGCGCTCGCCAGGACAAGGCGCGCTGCTCGCGCATCGTCACCTCGCTGGTGGAAAAGGGCCTGGTCAGGAGCGAGGCCAAGCCGTCCAACCGGCGCCAGCTCGGACTCTGGCTCACGCCCGCCGGGCGTGACTTGCACGATCAGCTGCTGCCACAGGTACGGGCCCTGAACCAGGAATTGCTGCAGCCGCTGAGCGAGCAGGAAGTCGCCACACTCGACCTGCTGCTGGACCGCCTGCAAGGCCAGGCCAGCGCCATGCTGGAGAAGTATCAGGAGGAGTGGCCACGCACCCAGCGGCACCGCGGCGGCTCGGCCCGCTGGCGCGCTGTGGACTGAAAGCTGCTGGCCTTCAGTGCCGGTCGCCGCAGACCGGGCAGTCCGGGTTGCGGCCCAGGCCTATGGTGTGGAAGTCCATGCTGCGGCCGTCCAGCATCATGAGCTTGCCGACCAGTTGCGAGCCCATGCCGCACAGGATCTTGAGCGCCTCGGCTGCCTGCAGCGTGCCGATGATGCCGACCAGCGGCGCGAACACGCCCATGGTGGCGCAGCGGGTTTCCTCCAGGCCGTCGGTCTCGGGGAAGACACAGGCGTAGCAAGGGCTTTTCGTATCGCTCGGGTCGTAGACCGAGAGCTGGCCGTCGAAGCGGATCCCCGCGCCCGAGACCAGCGGCACGCGGTGCCGCACGCAGGCGCGGTTGATCAGGTGCCGGGTGGCGAAGTTGTCGGTGCAGTCGAGCACCAGCTGCGCCGTCGGCAGCAACTCGTCGAGCAGCGCGTCGTCGGCGCGGCGCACCAGGGCGTCGATGCGGACCTCGGGGTTGATCGCGTGCATCGCGATCCGGGCCGACTCGGCCTTCGGTGTTCCGACGCGCTCCAGGTTGTGCGCGATCTGGCGCTGCAGATTGGTCGCGTCGACTTCGTCATGGTCGACCAGCGTGATATGGCCCACGCCGGCGCTGGCCAGGTAGAGCGCGACCGGCGAGCCCAGACCGCCGGCGCCGATGACGACCGCATGCGAGGCCAGCAGCTGTTCCTGGCCCTCGATGCCGAGCTCGTCGAGCAGGATATGGCGCGAGTAGCGCAGCAGCTGTTCGTCGTTCATGTCTGGCAGCGCTTCAGTCCTCGGCCTTGTCCTTGGCCGGATCGCGCTCGCTCAGCGTCTTGCTGGCCTGCACCGGCTTGCCCTTGAGCTGGTTGAGCGCCTGCTGCAGCGGGAAGTCCTGTTCCGAGCCGAACTCGGGCAGGATGCGGCCACCCGGGTTCTTCTTGGTTTCTTCCTCCAGGCGCAGGCGTGCCGCCTCGCGCTCCTGCTCGCGCTGGCGCTCGGCTTCCTTGTCTGCCTCGCTCAGCGGCTTGGCCTCGTCCTGCCCGTTGCCCAGGTGCTTCTCGAGGTCGGCCTCGCGGGTGCGCAGCGCGGCGAACAGGTTGCCCTCGGCGGTCTCGTCGACCCAGACGTCGGGCACGATGCCCTTGGCCTGGATCGAGCGGCCGCTGGGCGTGTAGTAGCGCGCGGTCGTGATCTTGAGTCCGGTGTCGGGGCCGAGCGGGCGCACCGTCTGCACCGAGCCCTTGCCGAAGGTCTGGCTGCCCATGATGGTGGCGCGCTTGTGGTCCTGCAGCGCGCCGGCGACGATCTCGCTGGCCGAGGCCGAGCCTTCGTTGACCAGCACCACCAGCGGCAGCTTGCGCAGCGCGCCCTTGGTGGACTCATGCAGGCGGCGGATCGGGTCCTCGTTGCCTCGGCGCAGGTAGTACTCGGGCGAGGCCTTGAAGATCGACTTGCTTTCCTCCAGCTGGCCGTTGGTCGTGACCACGGTGACACCGGAGGGCAGGAAGGCGGCCGATATCGCGACGGCGGCGTCGAGCAGGCCGCCGGGGTCGTTGCGCAGGTCCAGCACCAGGCCCTTGAGGCCCGGATTCTCCTTGTAGAGTGCCTCCACCTTGCGCGCGAAGTCCTCGACCGTGCGCTCCTGGAACTGCGATACGCGCACCCAGCCATAGCCGGGCTCGATCAGCTTGACCTTGACGCTCTGGGTCTTGATCTCCTCGCGCGTGATCGTGACCGGGAAGCTGCGGTTCTCGTCCTTGCGGAATACCGTCAGCACCACCTTGGTGTTGGGCTCGCCGCGCATGCGCTTGACCGCGTCGTTGATGGTCAGGCCCTTGACCGGCGTGTCGTCGATCTTGGTGATCAGGTCATTGGTCTTGAGGCCGGCGCGGTAGGCCGGCGAGCCCTCGATCGGCGAGACGATCTTGACCAGGCCGTCCTCCATCGTGATCTCGATGCCGACGCCGACGAAGCGGCCCGAAGTGCCTTCGCGGAATTCCTTGAACGACTTCTTGTCGAAATACTGCGAGTGCGGGTCCAGGCTGGCGACCATGCCCGAGATCGCATCGGTGATGAGCTTCTTCTCGTCGACCGGCTCGACATAGTCGCTCTTGACCATGCCGAAGACGGCGGCGAACTGCTGCAGCTCCTCCAGCGGCAGCGGCGCGAGCGAGCCGCGCGCGACTGCCTGCAGCTGTACCGTGGTCAAGGCGCCGGCCACTGCGCCGATCGCGACCCATCCCGCGATCCTGAGTTTCTGACCCATCTGACGATCCTTCTGTCGGCCTCTCATGTGCCGCCTGAGCAATATAACGCGTGCACGCACCGGACGCAGCCCGGCGCGCGTCAAATCCACTATCGGATCAGGCCTTGCCCTGGCTGGCCACCGCGGCAGCTGCAGCGGCGGCAGCCTCGGCGTCGCCCAGGTAGTAGCGGCGCAGCGGCTTCATCTCGTCGTCGAACTCGTACACCAGCGGGATGCCGTTGGGGATGTTGAGGTTGACGATGTCGGCGTCCGAAATGCCGTCGAGGTGCTTGATCAGCGCGCGGATCGAGTTGCCGTGGGCGGCGATCAGCACGCGCTGGCCCGACTTGATGCTGGGGGCGATGGTCTGCTCCCAGTAGGGCACGACGCGCGCGACGGTGTCCTTGAGGCATTCGGTCAGCGGGATCTGCTCGGGCGCCAGGCCAGCGTAGCGGCGGTCCTGGCGTTGGCCGCGCGGGTCGTCGGCTTCGAGCGCCGGCGGCGGGGTGTCGTAGCTGCGGCGCCAGATCAGCACCTGCTCGTCGCCGTACTGCTTGGCCATGTCGGCCTTGTTCAGGCCCTGCAGGCCGCCGTAGTGGCGCTCGTTGAGGCGGTAGTCCTTGACCACGGGCAGCCAGGTGCGGTCCATTTCGTCCAGGGTGTACCAGAGGGTGTGGATGGCGCGCTTGAGCACCGAGGTGTAGCACAGGTCAAAGTCCCAGCCTTCGGCTTTGAGCAGCTTGCCGGCCGACATGGCCTGGCTCACGCCGGTGGGGGTCAGGTCCACATCGGTCCAGCCGGTGAAGCGGTTTTCCAGGTTCCAGGTGGATTCGCCGTGGCGGATCAGGACGAGTTTGTACATGGCTGTTTGCAGAACGGGGATAAAGCCGTCATTTTAGAATACGGCCTCCCTAGCGAAAGGCTGATCGTGACGTTCTTGATAGATAACTGGTTACTGATTCTCGCCGCCCTGGTTTCGGGCGGCATGCTGCTGTGGCCCCGGATCGCCGGCGGTTCCCTCGGCGGCGGGCTCAAGCCCGAGGCTGCGGTGCAGCTGATCAACCGCGAGAAGGCGGTGGTGATCGACGTCTGCAGCAAGGCCGAGTTCTCGGCCGGCCACGTGGTTGGCGCCCGCAACATTCCGCTCGACCAGCTTGAGTCCGAGCTGCCGGGCGCGGTCAAGAACAAGGCGCTGCCGCTGATCCTGGTCTGCGCCTCGGGCATGCGCTCGAACCGCGCCGTGGCGCTGGCCAAGAAGCTCGGCTACGAGAAGGCCGCCTCGCTCGAGGGCGGCATGCGTGCCTGGCGCGTCGCCAACCTGCCGGTCGAGAAGGCCTGAGGAGGAACAGTCATGGCCCATGTCAAGATCTACAGCAGCGACTACTGCCCCTACTGCCACCGCGCCAAGGCGCTGCTGCAAGCGCGCGGCGTGAGCGATTGGGAGGAAATCTGCGTCGACGGCAAGCCGGAGGTGCGCGCCGCGATGGCCGAGCTGGTCGGCCGCACCAGCGTGCCGCAGATCTTCATCGACGGCCGCCATGTCGGCGGCTGCGACGACCTGCATGCGCTCGACGCGCGCGGCGGCCTGCAGCCCCTGCTCGACGCCTGAATCCTGCCCCAGGGCGAGGCCGGGGAAGCGCCACGCCTTGCTGACATAATGGCATGTGACCGGCCCGCTGCGGCAACGCGCCGCCAGCGGGCTTTTTTTTGACTTGAAAACGAAAGCAGAGACATGTCCGAGCAACAGGTTCCCGTGTTCCAGATCCAGCGCGTCTACATGAAGGAGGCTTCGCTGGAGCAGCCCAATTCGCCCGCCATCCTGCTGGTGCAGGAGCAGCCCTCGGTCGACATCCAGCTCGGCGTCGGTGCCGAGCAGGTCGCCGACGGCATCTTCGAGGTCAGCGTGACCGCCACCGTCCAGACCAAGGTCCAGGACAAGACCGTGTTCCTGGCCGAGGTCAAGCAGGCCGGCATCTTCGAGATCCGCAACCTGCCCGAAGACCAGATGGGCCCGATCATGGGCATCGCCTGCCCGCAGATCGTCTACCCCTACCTGCGCGGCAACGTCGCCGACGTGATCACCCGCGCCGGCTTCCCGCCCGTGCACCTGTCCGAGATCAACTTCCAGGCCATGTACGAGCAGCAGCAGGCACAGGCTCACGCCGAAGCCGCTGCCGAGGCTGGCTCCGGCGCCTGATTGCTGACAGGATCGAGGTCGCCTGCATGAAGATTACCGTGCTGGGCGCCGGCGCCTGGGGAACGGCGCTGGCGATCGCTGCCGCTGGCAATGGCGGCGCGCATCAGGTGCGCCTGTGGGCGCGCAACCCCGAGCAGGCTGCCGACATGCAGCAGCGGCGCGAAAACGCGCGCTATCTGCCGGATGCGCCCTTCCCACAGCGCCTGCAGGTGTTGACTGCCGAGCTGCAGCAGCTGCCGGACCTGCTCGCGGCCGACGACCTGGTCGTGGTGGCGACGCCGATGGCCGCGCTGCGCGAGATGCTACTGCTGTTGCGCGAGTCCAGCGCTTCGGTGGTCTGGCTCTGCAAGGGTTTCGAGCGTGCCGCTGATGGAGCTCCGGGTCTGCTCGGGCACGAGATCGCAGCCGCGCTCGCCCCCGGCCTGCAGGTCGGCGTGCTCAGCGGCCCAAGCTTTGCCGCCGAAGTCGCGGCCGGACGGCCGACCGCGCTGGTTGCGGCCAGCGACAGCGCCCTGCTGCGCGAGCGCCTGGTGCAGGCCTTCCACGGCCCCAGCCTGCGCGTCTACGCCAATGACGACATCGTGGGGGTCGAGGTCGGCGGCGCGGTCAAGAACGTGATGGCGATCGCCACCGGCCTGTGCGACGGCCTGGACCTTGGGCTGAATGCGCGCGCCGCGCTGGTCACGCGCGGCCTGGCCGAAATGGCCAGGCTCGGCCTGGCGCTGGGTGCCAAGGCCGAGACCTTCATGGGCCTGAGCGGCCTGGGCGACCTGGTGCTGACCGCCACCGGCGACCTGAGCCGCAACCGCCAGGTCGGCTTGCTGCTGGCCAGGGGACTCACCCTGCAGCAGGCGGTGGATTCGCTCGGCCATGTCGCCGAGGGCGTCTACAGTGCGCGCACCGTGGCCCAGCGCGCCCGCCTGCTCGGCATCGAGATGCCGATCACCGCGGCGGTGGTCGACCTGCTCGAGGGCCGGCTCAGGCCGGACGAGGCGGTCGCGGCGCTGATGGGGCGCGACCCGGTGGCCGAGATGCACTGAGCTTGCTCTTCGCCATCATCTGAAAACCACAAAGGCCTGCTGCGTGCAGGCCTTTGTCCTTCTGGCGTCCTCCTGAAGCTACTCAGAACTCGATGTTGTCGATCAGGCGCGTTGCCCCGAGCCGTGCCGCGCCGAGCGCGACCAGCTCGCCAGGCTGGAACTCGTGTCCCTGCGGCGTCTGCAGGTCGACGCGGCGGCGCACCGTCAGGTAGTCGGGCTGCCAGCCGCGCGCGGCCAGCGCCTGCATCGCGTGCTGCTCGAGCGCGGCCAGGTTGTGCTCGCCGCCCAGCACGGCCGCGATCAGGGTCTTGAGCGCCAGCGACAGCTGCATCGCTTCCTCGCGCTCGGCCTCGCTCAGGTAGCCGTTGCGCGAGCTTAAAGCGAGGCCGCTGGCGGCGCGCTCGGTGTCGACGCCGTGCACGGTCACGGGCAGCGCGAACTGCTGCACCAGCTGGCGGATCACCATCAGCTGCTGGTAGTCCTTCTTGCCGAACACCGCGTGGCGCTCGCCCTTGGCCTGACTGAAGACGATCTGGAACAGCTTCATCACCACGGTGCTGACGCCGGTGAAGAAGCCTGGGCGGAAATGGCCTTCCAGGATGTCGCCGAGCGCCGCCGGCGCGTGGACCTTGAAGGTCTGCGGCTGCGGGTAGAGCTCCTTTTCCGACGGCGCGAACACGATGTCGCAGCCATTGGCCTCGAGCTTGGCGCAGTCGGCTCCCAGCGTGCGCGGATAGCTGTCGAAGTCCTCGTGCGGCAGGAACTGGAGCCGGTTGACGAAGATGCTGGCGACCGTCACGTCACCCAGCGTGCGGGCATGGCGGATCAGTGACAGATGGCCGTCGTGCAGATTGCCCATGGTGGGCACGAAGGCGGGCGAGTCGAAGCGAGCGAGCGCCTGGCGCAGCTCGGCGATGGTGTGGATGACTTGCATAGGGGGATCTGAGCAGACGCGCTGGACGCCTTACCAGGCGTGCAGCTGGTTGTCGGGGAAGCTGCCGTCCTTGACGGCGACGACGTAGGCCGCCATGGCCGCGCGCACGCTGTCGTTGCCGGCCATGAAGTTGCGCACGAACTTGGGCGTCTTGCCCAGGCCCATGCCGAGCATGTCGTGCATCACCAGCACCTGGCCGGCGGTGCCATTGCCCGAGCCGATGCCGATGGTGTGGCAGCGCTGCAGCTCGCCGGTGAGCTCGGCGGCGAGCGCGGCCGGCACCATCTCGAGCACCAGCATGTCGGCGCCGGCGTCCTGCAGCGCGTGGGCATCGCGCTTGAGGCGCTGGGCGTCGCTCTCGCTGCGGCCCTGGACACGGTAGCCGCCCAGCGCATGCACAGTCTGCGGCGTCAGGCCCAGGTGGGCGCAGACCGGAATGCCGCGCTCGACCAGGAAGGCCACCGTCTCGGTGGTCCAGCCGCCGCCCTCGAGCTTGATCATGTGGGCGCCGGCATGCATCAGCGCCGAGGCGCTGCGGATCGCCTGTTCCCTGGATTCGTGGTAGCTGCCAAACGGCAGGTCGGCTACCACCCAGGCCGTGCCCTGGACGCGACGCAGGCCGCGCGTGACGCATTCGGTGTGGTAGCACATGGTCTCGAGCGTGACGCCGACCGTGCTGGAGAGGCCCTGGCAGACCATGCCGAGCGAGTCGCCGACCAGCAGCGTCTCGACGCCGGCGCTGTCAGCCGCGGCGGCAAAGGTCGCGTCATAGGCCGTCAGCATGGTGATCTTCTCGCCGCGCTCGCGCATCTCGTGCAGGCGCGGCAGGCTGACCGGCTTGCGCTGGGGCAGGGGGGACGCGGCAGGCAGGGTGCCGTAGGGGGTGCTGACGGTCGTCTCGCTCATGGCTTCAGTGCTGAGTAGGGGTACCGCCCAGGCAGGGGCGGGAAAAACCCTAGTCTATCGCGGCAGCGGGCGACATGGCCCGGGTGCCGGCGCGGGCGACCGGGCTGGCTGGCGCAAGTGGCCTGTACCTGGTCGAATGTCCTATGAGTGGTGCCTAGAATGCGGGACATTTGTACTACTTTGTTCGGGACAGCCTGACCTAGGATGGTTGGCCCCAGCTGCCTAAACTGGACCACAGGTCAGAGAAAACCGCCAACGCGTGGGAATCGACCCAATGGGAGGGAAGCAGGGGCAGCAAGGCACGGCAGCAGGCAGCCACTGTATTCCCGGATAAAAGTGTCGAAAACGGGTTGACTGAAACCAAACTAACCCGAACCGCTGGAGAATCATCATGTTCAAGAAACTTGCCATCGCGTCTGTTCTGGGTACTGCAATGCT
>CAZJQH010000067.1:0-7112 GCA_964547895.1 uncultured Chitinophaga sp.
AGGCCTGGTGGGGCGTCAAGGAAGGCGCGATCGACCTGGTCTCGATCGCCGCCGACGTGCCGGCCGAGCTCAAGGCCAAGGTCGACAGCGTCAAGGCTGGTCTCAAGGACGGCAGCTTCGTGATCTGGAAGGGCCCGATCCTCGACCAGTCCGGCAAGGAAGTGCTGGCCAAGGACGTCGTGGCCGATGACGCCTTCCTGGGTGGCATCAAGTTCTACGTCAAGGGCGTCGAAGGCAAGCTGCCGAACTGATCCCCTGCTGACCTGCAAGCCGCCCGCGCCGTCATCCTGGCCCGGGCGGCTTTTTCATCTTTTATTCAGTTTTTAAGGGATTATTGATTAGAAATTTTCTGCTTTTTCAAGCAGGTTTGCGGCCCTAAGCTGGAAGCTCCTCATCACTTCAGGAGCTTGAGCATGAACATCGTGATCGAATCCTCGCGCAGCGGCGAGCCCCAGGCCTGGCGCCAGCAGGTGGAGCAGCGGGTGCGCCTGGTGCTGCGACGGCTGCAGGGCCAGGTGCAGCAGGCTCGCATCAGCCTGCGCGACATCAACGGTCCCAAGGGTGGCGTGGACAAGCAATGCCAGATCACGCTGACCACCGAAGGCCATGGCCAGCTGGTCATCGTCTCCAAGGCCGAACATGCGCAGGGCGCGCTCAACCAGGCGCTGCAACGCGCCACCCATAGCCTGGCCCGCCTGTGGCAGCGCAAGCGTCGTCCCGCGCGTCACGCTGATCCGGCCTGACCAGGCCTTGGGGGCGTCGCGGGCAGCTGCCGGGCCGGTTCAGGCGCTGGCCTGGCGCTGCCGGTACCAGTCGCTGGCGGTGTGCTCGATATGCTCGAGCAGCACCCGCGCCAGCGGCGATAGCCGCTTGCCGCGCGGGTACAGCGTCCACCAGTGCGACAGCAGCGGAAAACCCTGGACGTCGAGCAGCACCAGCTGGTCCTCGGCCAGGTGCTGGGCCAGCGCGTGGCGCGAGATCACCGCCAGGCCCATGCCGCCAGCAACCGCCTGCTTGATCGCCTCGTTGCTGCCGAGCTCCAGCCGTACCCGGGGCTGGAAGCCCTGCTGCCTGAAATGCGCGTCGCAGCTCAGCCTGGTGCCCGAGCCACGCTCGCGCAGGATGAAGCGCTCCTGGCCCAGCTCGGCCAGCGGGATCTGGCGCCGGCCGGCCAGCGGATGCCCCTCGGGCGCGATCAGCACCAGCGGATTGGGCAGGAAGTCGTGGCGCTCGAGCTCCAGGTGTTCGGGTGGCATCGACATGATGTAGAGGTCGTCGCGGTTGTCCTGCAGCCGCGCCACCACGCCGTCGCGGTTGAGCACCTCGAGCGCGACGTCGACGTCCGGGTGGCTGGCGCAGAAGCTGCCGAGCAGGCGCGGCACGAAGTACTTGGCGGTGCTGACCACCGCCAGCCGGACCCGGCCGCGCGCCAGTCCCTTCATCGCGTCGATGCGCTGGCCGAAGGCCGACCATTCGTCGACCATGGCGCGCGCAGTCTCGGCCAGTGCCTCGCCAGCGGCGGTCAGATACAGCTTCTTGCCGATCTGCTCGTACAGCGGCAGCCCGACCGAGTCGGACAGCTCGCGCAACTGCATCGACACCGTCGGCTGGGTGACATGGCAGGCCCGCGCGGCAGCCGTGATGCTGCCGTGCTCGGCCAGCGCCAGGAACAGGCGCAACTGGCGGAAAGTTACATTCATAGATGAAATTCTATTGATTTTATAAAAATAAAAGATTTTTATTTATCTGTAATCGCCTCTACCATCGCGCCGCTTCAATCAAAGACGGTGTGACATGCAAAACTTCCTCGATCCGGCCATCCTGTTCTTCGTCTTCGGCGTCTTTGCCGGGCTGGTCCGCTCCAATCTTGAGATCCCGGCGGCGATCTCGCGCTTCCTCTCGCTCTACCTGTTGATGGCGCTCGGACTCAAGGGCGGCTTTGCGCTGGCCAAGTCGGGCCTGAATGCCGAGGTCCTGACCACCCTGGGCTGCGCGGTCGCGCTGGCGGTGATCGTGCCGCTGCTGGGCTACCACTTCATGCGTCGCTTCCTCAGCGGCTTCGACGCCGCGGCGATCGCCGCCACCTATGGCTCGGTCAGCGCGGTGACCTTCATCACCACGCTGCAGTACCTCGAGAGCCGCGGCCTGCCCTATGGCGGCCACATGGCGGCGGCGATGGCGCTGATGGAGTCGCCCGCCATCATCATGGCGGTGCTGTTCGCCAACCGGCTGCGCCAGAACGCCGAGCCCGCTCCGGCAGGCGCGATGATCGATGCCGGCAGCGGCGTCCTGACGCTGGCTGGCGAGCCCAGGCCGGCCTCGGTGCCGTTCGGCAAGTTGCTGCACGAGTCCTTCACCGATGGCGCCCAGCTGCTGCTGCTCGGCGCGATGCTGGTCGGCCTGCTGACCGGCGCCGAGGGCGAGGCGATGCTGGCGCCGTTCTCGGTCGACCTGTTCAAGGGCATGCTGGCCTTCTTCCTGCTCGACATGGGCCTGACGGCGGCGCGCCAGCTGGCCCAGCTCGGTCGTCCGTCCCCGGTGCTGCTGGTCTACGCCGTACTGGGGCCGCTGCTGCACGCCAGCCTGGCGCTGGCCATGGCCTGGCTGCTGGAGATCGAGCCGGGCAACGGCGCGCTGCTGATGGTGCTGGCGGCCAGCGCCTCCTACATCGCGGTGCCGGCCGCGCTGCGCTTTGCCATCCCCGAGGCCCGGCCGGCGCTCTACATCGGCCTGTCGCTCGGCGTGACCTTTCCGCTCAACATCCTGCTGGGCATCCCGCTCTATGTCGGCGTGGCACACACCCTGCTGGCCTGAGCCGGCGCAAGGGCCGCACAACCTGGCCAGTCGGTCTTCGCCCGCGGTTGCCATGGTGCAAGGCCCTTGCTTTCTGCTACGCTGAAGCCAGTTCGCCATCTGCTGGCTACCAGGAGGATTCCAGACATGTTCAAGGTCCCGCATATCGCACCGCAGCGCCTGCCCAGCGTGCTGCGCCGCATGCCCAAGGCGGAATTGCATATCCATATCGAGGGTTCGCTCGAGCCCGAGCTGATCTTCAGGCTGGCGCAGCGCAACCACGTCAAGCTGCCCTACGAGAGCGTCGAGGCCTTGCGCGCCGCCTACGACTTCCAGGACCTGCAGAGCTTCCTCGACATCTACTACGCGGGCGCCAGCGTGCTGCTGCACGAGCAGGACTTCTTCGACATGGCCTGGGCCTATCTCGAGAAGGCGGCGGCCGACAACGTGGTGCATGCCGAGATCTTCTTCGATCCGCAGACGCATACCGCGCGCGGCGTGCCCTTCGAGACCGTGATCAAGGGCCTGCACCATGCCTGCCAGCGCGCGCACCAGGAGTTCGGCCTCAGCAGCAGGCTGATCCTGTGCTTCCTGCGCCACCTGAGCGAGGAAGACGCCTTCAAGACGCTGGAGGCCGCGTTGCCGTTCCGGCATTACTTCATCGGCGTCGGGCTCGATTCGAGCGAGCTGGGCCACCCGCCGGCCAAGTTCGAGCGCGTCTTCGCCCGCTGCCGCGAGCTCGGCCTGCATGTGGTGGCGCACGCGGGCGAGGAGGGACCGCCCGAGTACATCCGCGAAGCGCTCGACCTGCTCAAGGCCGAGCGCATCGACCATGGCGTGCAGGCGGTGCGCGACCCCGCGCTGATGCAGCGCCTGGCCGACGAGCGCATTCCGCTGACGGTCTGCCCGCTGTCCAACATCAAGCTGTGCGTGTTCCCGACGCTGGCGCAGCACAACCTGAAAAGCCTGCTCGATGCCGGCCTGTGCGCGACCGTCAACTCGGACGACCCGGCCTATTTCGGCGGCTATGTCAACGACAACTATGTCCAGCTGTTCGAGGCGCTCGACCTGGGTCCTAAGCAGGCCTACCAGCTCGCGTTCAACAGCTTCGAGGCCAGCTTCGCTGACGCGGCGCAGAAGAAGGCCTGGGAGCATCAACTCAAGGACTTCTTCGAGGGCCTGCGCGAGCATGACTGAAGCGGCGCACTTGCGCCAGCGCATGAGTCCCGCGCTGCGTTAAAATCAAAGCCTCGAGCCCGCTGCCCCGGCGGGCTCGGTCGTTTTCAGGCCGGGGCCATGTAGAGGAACACCATGTTCAAAACCTCGCAGGCGCGCCCTTGCGCCCGCATCCTGCTTGCCGCGTCGGCAAGCTCCTCCAGCCCTCTGACCTTCCTGGCTTGCCAAGCCGAAAGCCTGGCATGACGTACTCGGTCAAGGAAATCTTCTACACCCTGCAGGGCGAAGGCTTGCGTGCCGGCCGCCCGGCGGTGTTCTGCCGCTTTGCCGGCTGCAACCTCTGGAGCGGCCGCGAGCAGGACCGCGCCAGCGCCATCTGCCGCTTCTGCGACACCGACTTCGTCGGCACCGACGGCACGCTGGGCGGCAAGTTCGCCGACGCGGCCGATCTGGCCGCACGCATCGCCGGGCAGTGGCCGCAGGGGCAGGGGCATCGCTATGTCGTTCTGACCGGCGGCGAGCCGCTGCTGCAGGTCGACGCCGCGCTGATCGACGCGCTGCACGCGCAGGGCTTCGAGATTGCGGTCGAGACCAATGGCTCGATCGCCGCGCCGGCTGGCATCGACTGGCTCTGCGTCAGCCCCAAGGCCGGCGCGCCGTTGCTGCAGACCCAGGGCCAGGAGCTCAAGCTGGTCTGGCCGCAGCCCGGTCTCGATCCGGACCAGCTGGGCCGGCTCGACTTCGAGCATTTTCTGCTGCAGCCGATGGACAGCCCGGCGCAGGCGGCCAATATCCAGGCCTGCATTGCCTATTGCCAGGCGCACCCGCAGTGGCGGCTGTCGCTGCAGACGCACAAGATCCTGGAGATCCGCTGATGAGCGCTGTCTGCCAACCGCGTCCGGCGCGCTGCGAACTGTCGCAGCGCTTCTACTTCGAGGCCGCCCACACGCTCGAGCGCAGCATCGACGCCGAGGGCAGCCGCCGCATCCACGGCCACACCTACCATGCCGAGGTCACGCTGCTGGGCAACCCCGACCCGGTCAGCGGCATGCTGGTCGACCTGGCCTATCTGCGGCGTGAGATCGAGCGCCTGCGCGACCGGCTCGACCACCGCTTCCTCGACGAGGTGGCTGGCCTGGGACCGGCCACGCTCGAGAACCTGTGCGCCTTCATCCGTGCCGACCTCGAGCCGGCTTTCCCGCAGCTGTGCGCGGTGATGGTCGAGCGCCAGGCTAGCGGCGACCGTTGCCGCCTGAGCTGGTGAGCCTGGCCGTGCGCGCTGCGCTGCTGCGGGTTATGATGATCGGTTGACCATGGCTGAACCCGACAAGCACGACCATCATCATCCGCACGGTCATGACCATGATCACGGCGGCCGCAAAGCAGCGCTGGCGTCCGGGCCACGGCCGTCCTGGCTGCTGCATTCGGCGGCGCAGCGGCTGCTGGGCGTCCTGCTGCTGGCGATCTTGCTGCTTGCCGCCATGCTCTGGGCCACCTCCACACAAGGCTGACATGAGCGCAACACCCGCGGCGATCACGCTGCGCAACCTCACACTGGGCTATGACCGGCATCCGGCGGTCCACCATGTTTCGCTCACCATCGAGCCGGGCGCCCTGGTCGCCATCGTCGGCCCCAACGGCGCCGGCAAGTCGACCCTGATCAAGGCCCTGGCCGGCCAGCTGCGCCCGCTGCAGGGATCGCTCGACGGCCTGCGCGGCCAGCGCATCGCCTACCTGCCACAGCAGTCGGCGATGGACCGCAGCTTTCCGGTCAGCGTGCAGGACATGGTCGCGATGGGGCTCTGGCACGAGGTCGGCGCGCTGGGGCGCTTCAGCGCCGCGCAGCTTCAGCGCTGCCGCGAGGCGCTGGCCCAGGTCGGCCTGGTCGGCTTCGAGAAGCGCGCGCTCGACACGCTCTCGGGCGGCCAGTTCCAGCGCGCGCTGTTCGCGCGCCTGATGCTGCAGGACGCGCCTGTGGTGCTGCTCGACGAGCCCTTTGCTGCCGTCGATGCGCGCACCACCGCCGACCTGCTGGTGCTGCTGCACCGCTGGCACGACGCCGGCAAGACGGTGGTCGCCGTGCTGCACGACCTGCCGCAGGTGCGCGAGCATTTTCCGCAGACGATGATGATCGCGCGCGAACTGGTGGCCTGGGGCGGCACCGCCGAGGTCCTGGGAGAGGCCAACTGGCAGCGCGCCCAGTCGATGCACGAGGCCTTCGACGAGCTGGCTCCGGTCTGCCAGGCTGACGAAGCCGCCGGGGGCTGGCGATGAGCGCTGGGCTGGCGGATTTCCTGCTCCGATTCGACCTCTGGTCGCTGCTGGTCGGCCCCTTTGCCGAATTCGGCTTCATGCGCCGCGCGCTGGCGGGCTGCCTGGCGCTGTCGGTCAGCGCCGCGCCGATGGGCGTGTTCCTGATGCTGCGCCGCATGAGCATGACCGGCGACGCGATGGCTCACGCCATCCTGCCGGGTGCCGCGATCGGCTACCTGTTCGCCGGCCTCTCGCTCGGCGCCATGACGGTCGGCGGCATCATCGCGGGCCTGGTGGTCGCGGTGGCGTCGGGCCTGGTCTCGCGCGCCACGGTGCTGCGCGAGGATGCCAGCATGGCGGCCTTCTACCTGATCTCGCTGGCGCTGGGCGTGCTGATCGTCTCGACGCGCGGCAACAACGTCGACCTGCTGCATGTGCTGTTCGGCACCGTGCTGGCGCTGGATGACCCGGCGCTGTGGCTGCTGGTCGGCATCGCGGGCCTGACCTTGCTGGGCCTGGCGGTGCTGTACCGGCCGCTGGTGCTCGAATGCCTGGATCCGGCCTTCCTGCGCTCGGTCAGCCGCTGGAGCCCGGTCAGCCATTACGGCTTCCTGGCGCTGCTCGTGATCAACCTGGTCGCGGGTTTCCATGCCCTCGGCACGCTGATGTCGGTCGGCCTGATGGTGCTGCCCGCTGCCGCCGCGCGCTTCTGGACCCGTTCGATCGGCCCGCTGCTGGCGCTGGCGAGTGCGCTGGCGCTGCTGGCCTGCGCGATCGGGCTGCTGGTCTCCTTCCACGCCGACTGGCCGACCAGTCCGGTGATCGTGATGGTGCTCGGCCTGCTCTACCTGGCCTCGCTGCTGCTGGGGCGCCAGGGTGTCCTGGGCAGC
>CAZJQH010000067.1:7212-10541 GCA_964547895.1 uncultured Chitinophaga sp.
GCCAGCTTCAGCATCCTGGGCGACCTGGTGCGCCAGGTCGGCGGCGAGCGGGTCGAGGTCGAGGTGCTGGTCGGTCCGGGCAGCGACGCCCATGTCTACAGTCCCAAGCCGGCGCAGGCCCGCCAGGTCGGGCAGGCGCAAGTCGTGTTCTCCAACGGCATGGGCTTCGACGGCTGGATGGCCCGGCTGCTCAAGTCGGCCGGTTTCAAGGGCCGGCATGTGGTCGCGAGCGAGGGCGTCAAGCCGATCAAGTCGGCCGCCGACCACGACGGTCATGGTCACGGCCATGCGGCATCCGACCCCCATGCCTGGCAGGATGTCGGGCGCGTGCAGACCTATGTCGCCAACATCGCCAAGGGGCTCTGTGCGGCCGATGCGGCGGGCTGCGACAGCTATCGCCGCAACGCCGAGGCCTATGGCCAGCAGCTCAAGGCGCTGGACCAGGAGATCCGCCAGGCCTGGGCCGGCATCCCGGCGCCGCAGCGCCTGGTGATCAGTTCGCATGACGCCTTCGGCTATTACGCGAGCGCCTATGGCGTGCGCTTCCTGGCCCCGCAGGGCGTCAGCACCGATTCCGAGGCTTCGGCCCAGGGCGTGGCGCGCCTGATCCGGCAGATCCGGCAGGAAAAGGCCAGGGCGCTGTTCGTCGAGAGCATCGCCGACCCGCGCCTGATCGAGCAGATCGCGCGCGAGACCGGGCTCAAGGCCTCGAGCGCCGGGCTGTATTCGGATTCGCTGGCGCCTTCGGGTGATGCTTCCAGCTATCTCGGCATGATGCGTCACAACACCAAGGCGCTGACGGCGGCTGTCCAGGGCCGCTGAGTTTTTGCTGTGGGCAGAGGCTGGGGTGAAGCCGCTCGCCTCATGCTGTCCGCTGCGCGGCCAGAAATCGGCTCCCGGCTCCACCCCACCCTCTGCCTTGGCCAGATTCACGCACTGAAAGCAGGTTATTCAGGCGTTTCTGTGCCAGCCGTGGTTCCGGCCGAGGCGCTATGCTGGCAGCCATGAAAGCCTATCGCACCGCCATCCTGTCCTTCGACTCCGATTCTGGCCAGCCGCGCTACGAATCTGACGGCCTGCTGGTCACGGCTCCCGGTGCTGCCGGTCCTGGTTCGGCTCGCACCGTGCACGCGATCGGGTCGTTTCACGAGCTGATCCGTCAGCATCCCGGGTTGGAAGTCGAGCACCTGCCGGGCAAGCTGATCGCGCCCGGCTTCGTCGACCTGCATGTGCACTATCCGCAGACCGACGTGATTGGATCGCCCGCCGACGGCCTGCTGCCCTGGCTCGAGCGCTACACTTTCCCGCAGGAGGCGCGCTTTTCCGACCCTGACCATGCCTCTGGCGTGGCGGAATTCTTCCTCGACGAGCTGCAGCGCCACGGCGTCACGACCGCGCTGACCTTCTGCACCTCGCATCCGCAATCGGTCGACGCGCTGATGCAGGCGGCGCAGCCGCGCGGCCTGCGCCTGATCGCCGGCAAATGCCTGCAGGATCGGCACTGTCCGGATGGCGTGCGCGATGCGACCGAACAGAGCCTGCTCGACAGCGAGGCGCTGATCGCGCGTTGGCACGGCGTCGGGCGGCTCGGCTACGCGATCACGCCGCGCTTTGCACCGAGCTGTTCGGATGCGCAGTTGCGCGGCGCGGGCGAACTGGCAGCGCGCCATCCCGATGTCTGGATCCAGTCCCATGTGGCCGAGAACCTCGACGAGATCCGCTGGGCGCGCGAGCTCTATCCGGATGACCGCAGCTACCTGTCGGTCTATCAGCGCTTCGGCCTGCTGCGCGAGCGCGCGGTCTACGCGCATTGCCTGCACCTCGATGAAGCCGATCGTGCGCTGCTAAAGGAAACCGGCACGGCGGCAGCGGTCTGTCCGACCAGCAACTTCTTCCTGGGCAGCGGCTGCTTCGATTTCGAGCGCGCGCAGCGGGCAGGATTCCGTCACGGCCTGGCGAGCGATGTCGGCGGCGGCACCAGCTTATCGCCCTTGCGCACCATGCTGGCGGCCTACGAGGCCGGCCGCGCGTCGTTCACGGGTGGCGGGCCGGCCAAGGTCGGGGTCAGCCTGGCGCCGGTCCGGCTCTGGTGGCTGCACACGGCGGGCGCCGCGCGCGCGCTCGGGCTCGAAGGCGTGGTCGGCAACCTGCTGCCCGGCGCCGAGGCCGACTTCGTCGTGCTCGATCCGCAGGCCACGCCGCTGCTGGCGCGCCGCACCGCTCAGGCCGCCAGCCTCGACGAGCTGCTGTTCGCCTTCATCGTGCTCGGCGACGAGCGCGCCGTCCTGCGCACCGTCAGCGCGGGCTCACTCGTCGATTGACGCGCTCCAGCGATCGTTCCAGTCGGGCGTGGCGTCGCGGCCGCGCAGGCCCTGCAGTTGGCGCCGGTCGCGCTTGGTCGGGCGGCCCTGGGCCAGGCTTTGCGAAGGTTCGGGGGCGATGCGCCGCTGCTCGGCGGCATGAGCGCGCGCCAGCAGCGAGGCGGCGGTCTCCTCGTAGAGCAGGGCGGCCTGCGGTGCCGGTCCGCGCACCGCGCTCAAGGCCTTGACAACCACGGTCTTGTGGTCATAACCGGCGCGCAGCTCGATCTCGTCGCCCACCCGGGGCTCGCGCGAGGCCTTGGCCACCTGGCCATTGACCTTGATCCGGCCCTTGTCGATCTCGTCGGCCGCCAGGCTGCGCGTCTTGTAGAAGCGCGCGGCCCAGAGCCATTTGTCGAGACGGACTTTTTCAGCGGAAGGTGAGGGCGTTGCCATGAAGTTCGGTCGTGATGCGATGCCTGATTGTCGCGCAGCCCGGATTCAGCCGCGAGCGGCCAGCGGCAATTCCACCCGCGCATCGAGCCCGGCGATCCGGCCGTGCCGGATCCGGTTGTCGAGGGCGATGCGGCCCTGCAGCGTCTCGACCAGGCCGCTGCAGATCGCCAGTCCCAGTCCCGACCCCGATCCGCGCGTGGTCGCGTCGGTCGCAAAGGCCTGGAACAGGCGGGTGCGCTGCGGCTCCGAGATGCCTGGGCCGTCGTCGCTGATCCGCAGCGTCGCCTGCTCGCCATCTCGCCTGAGCCGGATCACCAGCCGGCCGCCCACCGGGCTGTGCCGCACCGCGTTGTGCAGCAGGTTGCGCGTGAGCTCGCGCAGCGACCATTCATGCGCCCGCACCAGGGCCTCGTCGGCCTCGAGCTCGAAGTCGAGCGCCTTGTCGGCGATCAGCGCCGACAGATCGAGCGCCACCGTGCGCACCGTCTGCGCCCAGTCGCTGACCGGAACATCGTCCTGCTGGCGCAGCTGCTCGACCTTGGCCAGCGCCAGCATCTGGTTGGCCAGTTCGGT
>CAZJQH010000068.1:0-10335 GCA_964547895.1 uncultured Chitinophaga sp.
GTGCAGAAGGCGCTGATGGAGTACCTGCTGCTGGGCCGCCTGGCCTGAACGCGGTCGATGCAAGCCCTGCTCGACGCGATCGCGCGCGCCGAATGGCCGACTGACGCCCAACGAATCTTCCACGGCCGCGGCGGCCTCTACCCGGGCTGCGAGCACCTCGCGCTCGACGCCTACCCGCCGGCCTGGCTGCTGACCAGCTTCCAGCCGCTGTCCGAGGACGAACTGGCCCGGGTCCAGACAGCGCTGGCCGCGCGCTGGAGCCAGATCGCGCCGGACCAGCCGCTCAACTGGGTCTACCAGTGCCGCTTCGAGGGCCGCACCGAGACCCGCCTGATGGCCGGCAGCGTGCCCGAGCCCCATGTCGTGACCGAACAGGGCGCGCGCTACCTGGTGCACCTGCTGCGCGGGCAGAACCACGGCCTGTTCCTCGACATGGCCGAGGGCCGGGCCTGGGTGCGCCAGTACGCCGCCGCCCACCCCGGCCTCAAGGTGCTCAACCTGTTCGCCTACACCTGCGCCTTCTCGGTGGCGGCGCTGCAGGGCGGCGCGCGCCAGGTGGTCAACCTGGACATGAGCCAGGGCGCGATCGGCATTGGCCAGCAGAACCACGCGCTCAACAGCCTGCAGGGGCGGGCGAGCTTCCTGGCCCATGACCTGTTCAAGACCTGGGGCAAGGTCAACCGCGCCGGCCCTTACGGCCTGGTCATCATCGACCCGCCGAGCTACCAGAAGGGCAGCTTCGTCGCCAGCAAGGACTATGTCAAGCTGATGCGGCGCCTGCCAGAGCTGCTGGTGCCGGGCGGCCGTTCCCTGCTGTGCCTCAACGCGCCCGAGATCGGTCCGGACTTCCTGCAGGACCTGATGCGTGAGGCTGCGCCCGAACTGTTGTTCGAGCAGCGGCTGCCGAATCCGGCGGCGTTTGCCGACATCGCGCCGGAGCGCGCGCTCAAGGTGCTGGTCTACCGCGCCCCTGAACTGCCCACCCCATGAGCTATTGCCAGAGCTGCGGCGCCTGCTGCGCCAGTTTTCGCGTCGACTTCTCGGTCTTCGAACTCGATACCGAGGGCGGCTCGGTGCCGTCCGGGCTGGCGGTCGAGGTCAACGGCAGCACCTGCCGCATGCGCGGCACCGACCACTCGCCGCCGCGCTGCGCCGCGCTGTCGGGCAAGCTCGGCGAAAAGATCGGCTGTGGCATATACGAGTGGCGACCCTCGCCCTGCCGCGAGTTCGAGGAAGGCAGCGATGCCTGCAACCGGGCCCGCTCGCGCCACGGCCTGCCGGCGATCGAGGCCTGAGGTCCGCAAGCCGCCCGCGCCGACATGAGCGACCTGATCGACATCTCGCCATCCGTCGGTCCGTTCAGCCCGGTCTATCCGGGCGATGCGCCTTACCGACGCGACTGGCAGAGCCGGATCGGGCCCGACTGCGCGGTCAACCTCAGCGCGATCACGCTCAGCCCCCATGTCGGCGCCCATGCCGATGCCCCGCTGCACTACGACGCCGCCGGACCGAGCGCGGGCGAGATGGACCTGGAGCCCTTCATCGGCCACTGCCGCGTGATCCATGCGATCGAGCTCGGACCGCGGGTGCAATGGCGCGACATCGCGCACGCCCTGCCAGCAGGCCAGGCCGTGCCACCGCGCATCCTGCTGCGCACCTGCCGCCAGCAACCCAGGCAATGGGACCCGCAGCTGATCGGCCTTGAGCCGGAACTGGTCGAGCGCCTGGCCGACCTCGGCGTGCGCCTGGTCGGCATCGACAGCGCCAGCGTCGACCCGGCTGACAGCGTGCTGCTGGAAAGCCACCAGGCGCTGCGCCGGCGCGGCCTGCGTGTGCTCGAGAACCTGCTGCTCGACGCGGTGCCGGAGGGCGAATACGAGCTGATCGCGCTGCCGCTCAAGCTGGTCGACTGCGAGGCCAGCCCGGTGCGCGCAGTCCTGCGGCCCTGGCCAGCGAGTCGCTAGGCAGCGGGCCTGCCCGCTCCTATGATGGTCATGTGCTCGAAACCAGGGAGGAGTTGCATGAATATCGCGTCCGCCATCGTCCTCGGCCTGCTGGCCGCGCTCGTGATCTATGCCATCGTCGCCTACAACGGGCTGGTCGGGCTCAAGCATGGGGTGGCGCGCGCCTGGTCCAACATCGACGTGCTGCTGCGCCAGCGCCACGAGGAACTGCCCAAGCTGGTCGAGACCTGCCGCCAGTACCAGCAGTTCGAGGCCGCCACGCTGGCGCGCGTGACTGAGGCCCGCGCCAGCGTCGCGGCGGCGCGCGAGCGGCAGGACCTGCCAGCGCTGGGCGCTGCCGAAGGGATGCTGCGCGCCGGCCTGGGCCAGATCTTCGCAGTCGCCGAGGCCTACCCCGAGCTGCGCGCCAACGAGCAGTTCGTGCAGCTGCAGGCGCGCATCAGCGCGCTGGAAAACGCGATCGCCGACCGGCGCGAGCTCTACAACGAGGCGGTCAACCTGAACAACACGCGAATCGAGCAGTTCCCCGACCTGCTGCTGGCACGCGGGTTCGGCTTCACTGCCAGGCCGCTGCTGGAGTTCTCCGCCGAGCAGACCGCCGATGTCGACCTGAAAGCCCTGTTCCGCAGCTGAGGCCAGCGCGCCATGTTGCGAGGCCTGCTGCGCGACCGCCTCGTTCTGGGCCTGCCCGGGCTGCAGCTGGCGCTGCTGGTCTGGTGGCTGGACCCCGACCTGGACAAGCCATTCTGGCTGCCGCCGGCGCTGCTGCTGGGCACGGCGCTGTTCGGCCTCTGGCGCTCGCTGCGCCATGCCCGGCTGGTCGATGACACGCCGACCGCACGCATCGCATCTGCCGCCCAGGGCTATGCCGAGCTGCGCGGGCGCGGCCTGGCGCTGACCGGCACACCGGTGCTGTCACCGCTCAACGGGCTGCCAGTGCTCTGGTGGCGGCTGCAAACCGAAAAGCAGCAATCGAACGGCAAATGGAAGCAGGAATCGATCGAGCAGAGCCAGGCCAGCTTCCTGCTCGACGACGGCAGCGGCCACTGCCTGGTCGACCCGGAAGGGGCCGAGATGCTGGTACAGCGGCGCGAGGTCACGCAGCAGGGTGAGCACCGCTACACGCTCTGGACCCTGCTGCCGCAGGACCCGATCTATGTGCTGGGCGATTTCCGGACCCTGGGCAGCCTGACGGATGGCGGCGTGAGCGAATCGCAGCGCCTGCGCGAACTGCTGGAGCACTGGAAGGCCGACCAGCCCGGCCTGCTCAAGCGCTTCGACCTCGACGGCAACCGCGCGATCGACCTGCAGGAATGGGAACTGGCGCGCGCCCAGGCCAGGCGCGAGCTGCGCCAGCAGCAGGCCGAAGCCGCTGCCGCGCCGGAGCTGCATCGCGTCGGGGCAGCTGGCGATGGCAGGCTGTACCTGATCTCGGACCTGGAGCCAGGCCGGATCGCGCTGAGCTTCAAGCTCTGGGCCGGCTTTCACCTGCTGGTGCTGCTGGGCACGGCCGCAGCCATGGGCTGGCTGGCACAGCAGGCTGGGCGCTAGGTGGCCGCAGCCCCCTGTCAGGACTGGTCAGCGAGCGGCGAGTTCCAGCAGCGCCTGCGCCAGCAGCGGCGCCATCGCCACCACATTGCTCGGGTGCGGGATGCAGTCGGTGCTCCAGACCGCACCGACGCCGGCCTCGTGCAGCGCCTGCTCGGCGCCCTCCGCGAACAGCGCATGGGTCACCGCGACATCGACCGAGGCCGCTCCCGCCGCCAGCAGCAGGCGCGCGGCCTGGGCGACCGTGTGGCCGGTGCTGGCCATGTCGTCCAGGATCACGACTTGCCGGCCTTGCAGCTCGACCTCGGGCAGCGCGATCTCGACCGCCCGGTCGCCGTGGCGCACCTTGCGGCAGACCGCGCTGTCATGGCTGATGCGCGCGGCTGCCTGCGCGACCCACTGCGCCGCCTCCTCGTCCGGCCCGAGCAGCAGCGCGCCCGGGCGCTCGCGCGCGATCCAGTCGGCCAGCGCCGGCGCCCCGCTGATGACGACCGGATCGGCAACCGGAATCGCCTCGCCCAGCGTCGCGATCCGGTGCAGGTGCGGATCGACCGTGATCACGGCATCGAACAGGCCGGCCAGGAAGCCGCCGACGACGCGCTGGCTGACCACCTCGCCGGGCCTAAAGGCCATGTCCTGCCGCATGTAGGCCAGATAGGGCGCGACCAGGGTGAGGTGGCGCGCGCCAAGCTCGCGCGCGGCCTGCGCGACCAGCAGCAGCTCGACCAGTTTCTCGTTGGGCTGCTGCAGGCCGCGCAGCAGCACGATGCGCTCGGGCAATTGCGGCGGCAGCCTGAGCTTGAGCTCGCCGTCGGGGAAGCGGTGGCGCTCGATCGCCACCGGAGTCAAGCCAGCCTCGGCAGACAGGCGGGCGGCCATGGCGGCCTCGTCATCGAAATACAGCAGCATCAGAATTCCACGAAGACATGGGGCAATTCGCCCGGCGCGCCAAGCTGGTAGCCGCTAGAGCGCTCGCTGGCCTGGCGCGCAAAATCGAGATCGGTCTGGAAGCAGGCATGGACGCGATAGAGCAGATCGCCCGCCTGCACCGGATCGCCCAGCTTGCGCGCGAGGTCGACGCCCGCGGCCCGCACCTTGGGCGCGCCGGCCAGCCGTGCGATGCGTGCGATCTGCAGGTTGTCGATCCCTGTGACCACGCCAGCCTGGGTGGCGCGCACCTCGAAGTTCAGCGCGCCGAGCTCGGGGCGCTCGTGCTCGAACGGGTGCGCGCCCTGGGCCTCGATGATGGCGCGCATCTTCTCGAGCGCGCGGCCCGAATCCAGGATGTCGCGCGCGATCGCGAAGCCGTCGCCGCCACGGATGTCGGGATCGCACTCGAGCAGGCGCCCGGCCAGTCGCAGCGTCTTCTGGCGCAGGTCCTGCGGCGCAAGCGGATGGTTCTCGAGCACCCGCATCACGTCGCGCGCCTCCAGCACCGGCCCGATGCCGCTGCCGATCGGCTGGCGGCCGTCGGTGATGACGACATCGATCGAGAGCCCGAGCCGGCCCGCGACATACTCGAACAGCTTGCGCAGGCGCTGCGCGTCCGGCATCGAGCGCACCTTGGCGGTCGGCCCGATCGGGATGTCGAGCACCAGATGGGTCGAGCCGGCGGCGATCTTCTTGGACAGGATGGATGCGACCATCTGGCCGGGCGAATCGAGCGAGAGCGGACGCTCGACCGAGATCAGCACGTCGTCGGCCGGCGACAGGTCAGCCGTGCCGCCCCAGGCGAGGCAGGCGCGATGGTCGCGCACGATGTCCTGCAACTGCGCCAGCGGAAGCTCGACGTCGGCCAGCACCTCCATCGTGTCGGCGGTGCCGGCCGGCGAGGTGATGGCGCGCGAACTGGTCTTGGGACAGACCAGGCCGTGCGCCGCCACGATCGGCACCACCAGCATCGAGGTCCGGTTGCCCGGAATGCCCCCGATGCAATGCTTGTCGACCACCAGGCGCTCGTGCCAGTCGATCCGGTGGCCGCTGGCGATCATGGCTTCGGTCAGGAAATATACCTCCTCGCGATCGAGCTCGCCGCGGTTGGTCGCGACCACGAAGGCAGACAGCTCGATCTTGGAATAGCGATGCTCGGCGATGTCGCGCACGATGGCATGGAAGTCCTCGCGCCCGAGCCGCTCGCCGTCGATCTTGCGGTGCAGCGCCGAGATCGAAGCCGGCGGCTCGGCCTGCGAGATCACCGCCGGATGGCCTTTTTCGCAGCCGAGCTGGTCGAAGGCATCCTGCGACAGCCCGACCTCGTGGCACTGCACGATGCGCGGATCGCTGGTGACGTTGAGCGTGGCCAGGATGCGGCGGCCGTTGGCCTTGATCTCGACCTTGGACAGGGCCTGGAAGCCCTCGGCGCGATAGACCGCGCAGTCACGGTTCAGGTAGGCGACGTTCTCGCGGTAGGTGTCGATCGCGACCCTGCGCAGGCGCAGCTGGGAGGGCTGCTCGGCTGCAGTGGCGTCGCTGGCGGGAGAGGCAGGTTCGGCTGGTTTCATGGCGGGCTGATGACACGCTCTGGGCATGCCTGCACGATACCCCAGATCAGGCCGGCTGGGGCGGCCCACGATAGAGCTCGGGCACGTCGATCAGGCGCTCGCCCAGCAGCCCCATGGCCAGATCGCGCCCCCAGCGCAGCGGGCCGCGCGCATGGAAGATCAGACCGTTGCGGCGCGATCTCTCCTGGATCCAGCCATTGCGGCGCCAGCGCGTCTGCGCCAGCGCCTGCAGCAGGCTTGGCCAGTCGATCCGGCCAGCGGCACGCCAGCGCGGCTGCTCCAGCAGGCGCCCGAGCGTCCAGGCGTCTTCCAGCGCCATCGCCGCGCCCTGGGCCAGGTAGGGCCGGGTCGGATGCGCCGCATCGCCCAGCAAGGCCACCCTGCCCTGCGCATGCTGGTGCGGGCCGCACATCGGCAGCCGGGCATTGAGCGGCCAGAGCCGCCAGGACGGCACCGCGTCCAGCAGACGGTCGAAGTCGCGCTGCACGCCCCCGAGCGCAGCACGCAGCTGCGAGGCCTGCGCCGCATGGTCCCAGCTCTCGGGATCGGGCGGGATCTCGCCCTCGACCACCACGACCACGTTCATCCACTCGCCGGCACAGACCGGGTAGTGCACCGCGTGCAGGCCTGGCGCCAGCCAGGCCGTGACCTCGTTGCGGCGCAGCTCGGGCGGCAACTCGCTCATGCGCACCAGGCCGCGGTAGGCCAGGTCGCCGCCGAAGACCGGCTTGCCATCGGCCAGCAGCTGGGCGCGCACCCGGCTCCAGAGGCCGTCGCAGCCCAGCAGCGCATCGGCCCGGTATTGCGCACCGTCCTCGGTCCGCAGACTGATGCCGGCGGCATCCTGCTCGAAGCCCTGCACGCGCTGCCGCAGCCGGCAGTCGACCTGGCACTGGATCTGCTCCAGCAGGATGCGGTGCAGGTCGGCGCGGTGGATGGTGGCGTAGGGCTGGCCGTAGCGCTGTTGCATTGCCGCGCCCAGCGTGAGCCGGCCCAGCACGGCGCCCGAGCGGGCGTCGCGCACCCTCAGCGCCTCGGGGAAGGCCGCGACCGCGCGCAGCTCGGCCTCCAGCCCCCAGTCGTGCAGCACGCGCACCGCGTTGGGCCCGAGCTGGATGCCGGCTCCCACCTCGGAAAACTGGTCCGCCTGCTCCAGCAGCGTGACCTGGATCCCGGCGCGCTGCGCGACCAGCGCCGCGCTCAGACCGGCCATGCCGCCGCCTACCACCAGCAACTGATCCATCGCTCTACCCTCAGCGCAGCGACGGAGTGGCGCGCTGCAGCAGCAGCATGGCGCTCTCGCCGACGCCGGCGCCAAAGCGCTTGGCCAGGCGCGAGGCCACGTTCTCGTGCTGGGTGTAGTCGATGATTTCCTCGGCCTTGACGACCTCGCGTGCCACCTGGTCCAGGCTGCCGAAATCGTCCGCCAGGCCAAGCGCGACCGCCTGCTGGCCGCTCCAGGCCAGGCCGCTGAACAGCTCGGGCGTTTCCTTCAGCCGGTCACCGCGCCCCTCGCGCACGATGGCGATGAACTGGGCATGGATCTCGTCGAGCATCTGCTGCGCGTAGGCGCGGTGGGTCGCGTTCTGCGGACTGAACGGGTCGAGGAAACCCTTGTTCTCGCCCGCGGTCAGCAGGCGTCGATCGATGCCGACCTTGTCCATCAGCCGGTTGAAGCCGAAGCCATCCATCAGCACGCCGATGCTGCCGACGATGCTGGCCTTGTCGACGAAGATCTGGTCGGCCGCCGCCGCGATGTAATAAGCCGCCGAGGCGCAGGTCTCCTCGACCACCGCGTAGACCGGCTTGTCGTGCAGCTTGCGCAGGCGATGGATCTCGTCGTTGATGATGCCGGCCTGCACCGGGCTGCCGCCGGGCGAGTTGATCAGCAGCACCACCGCCTGGGCGCCCTCATCCTCGAAGGCCGAACGCAGCGAGCCGAGGATGAACTGGGCGCTGGCCTCGGTGTCATGCGCGATCTCGCCACGGATCTCGATCATGGCCGTGTGCGGCGTGCTGGGGGCCTGGGCGTCCGGCATCTCGCGATAGACCAGCCACAGCAGGGCAAACAGGAAGGCCAGCCAGAGCAGGCGCAGCCTGACCTTCCAGCGCCGCGCGGCGCGCTGTTCCTCGAGTGCGGCAAAGGCCAGGCGCTCCAGTGTCTGGCGCTCCCAGTTGGCGCCGGCGCCAGAAGCGGGAGTCGGCTCGGCCGAGCTGGCGCCAGCAGCGCTATCCTGTGTGGGGTCTTGCATGGGGGAATCAGGTATTGGCGGGACCGAGCGCCGGCCCTGACTGCCAGTACGCGACACCATCCCGCTCCAAGACAGTTATTTTGACCAGAGGACATAACCCCGGACTGGCCATGCGGGCTCCAGTGTCGGGTAAAAACAACGCTTCAGGTCGTTGATCATCTCCGATAAAGGCCTGCGCAATCCTGACAATAGCACCCATGACGCAAGAAAACCTCACGCCCCCCGGCCGCGCGCTGGTGCTGGGATCGACTTCGCGCTACCGGCGCGAACTGCTGCAGCGCCTGCGCCTGCCCTTCGACGTGATCGGCCCGCATGTCGACGAGACCCCGCTGCCCGGCGAAGCCCCGGCCGCGCTGGCGCAGCGCCTGGCGCTGGCCAAGGCACGCGCCGTCGCCGCCCAGCGCCCCGACGCGATCGTGATCGGCAGCGACCAGGTTGCCGACCTCGACGGCGAGCCGCTCGGCAAGCCTGGCAACCACGAGCGCGCCGTGGCCCAGCTGCGCCGCATGAGCGGCAAGACCGTCAAGTTCCAGACCGCGCTGGCGGTGGTCTGCCAGCAGAGCGGCTTCGAGGCCAGCGAGCTCGCCGTGGTCGAGGTCGTGTTCCGCGAGCTCGACGACGCCACCATCGAGCGCTACCTGCGCGCCGAGGAACCCTACGACTGCGCCGGCAGCGCCAAGAGCGAGGGCCTGGGCATCGCGCTGCTGGAGCGCATCGACAACGACGACCCGACCGCGCTGATCGGCCTGCCCCTGATCCACACCGCCCGCCTGCTGCGCCAGGCCGGGCTGCAGATCCCATGAGCGCGCCGCAGAAACTGGGGTGCCTCTACCTGGTGCCGACGCCGCTGGACTTCGGCTGCGAGGTCGACGCCGGGCTCGGCGCTGCGCTGCCGGCCCAGACGGTCGAAATCGCCGCTGGCTTGACGCACTGGATCACAGAGAACGCCAAGAGCACCCGCGCCTTCCTCAAGCGTGTTGGCGCGCAGCAACCGCTGGCCGCAGCGCTGCAGGAGCAACAGATCACCGAGCTGCCGCGCCAGGTGCACAAGAAGGGCGACCACGACGCCGGCGGAGGCTTCGACGCCAAGCCGCTACTGGCGGCCGCGCTGCAGGGTCAGGACATCGGCCTGGTCAGCGAGGCCGGCATGCCGGCGATCGCCGATCCGGGCAGCTCGGTGGTGCGCGCCGCGCACGCGCTGGGGATCGAGGTGGTGCCACTGGTCGGGCCGATCTCGCTGATGCTCGCCTTGGCCGCCAGCGGGCTCAACGGCCAGAATTTTGCCTTCGTCGGCTACCTGCCGGCCGACCCCGCCGGCCGCGCCCAGCGCATCCGCGAGCTCGAGGCGCTGGCGCTCAAGACCGGCCAGACCCAGCTCTGCATCGAGACGCCTTACCGCAACGCGGCGCTGCTGCAGGGACTGGTTCAGACGCTCAAGCCCACGACAAGGCTGGCCGTGGCCTGCGGCATGACGCTGCCGCAGCAGAAGGTGGCCAGCGCGCTCATCTCCGACTGGAAGAAGCGCGCCCCTGAACTGCCGCTGGACCTGCCGGCGGTGTTCCTGATCGGGAAGTAAGGCTGGCTCCTTGGGTGGGGCCGGGACGGCAGGGGAGCCGCCGGCCTCATGGTGTCCGCTGCGCGGCCACAAATCGGCCAGCGACTCCCCTTCCATCCCTGCCGTTTCTGGTCAGAGCTGCTTGTGCTTGCCGTCGCACAGCGGCTTGTTGGCGCTATGCTTGCAGCCGCAGAAATAGACCGTCTTGTTCTCAGGCGCTTCCCACTTCACCGGGCTGAAGCCGCTACCCTTGTGCGAACCGTCGCAGAATGGCTGCTTGCTGCTCTGGCCGCAGGAGCACCAGAAATAGCTCTTGCCCGCCTCGACCTCGACGGCGTAGGGGGCTTTTTGCGGGACATGGGGTTCCATGGAGCGTCTCCTTGAGGGGGTGTCCAGTCATTCTGCCCCGCCGGATCACAAGCCGCAAGGCATGGTGACGCCGCGTTTGGCCAGCGCCGCGGTGAAGACGCGCCAGCCGGCGGCGATTTCGGGCAGGGGATCGTCGCCGCGTCTGC
>CAZJQH010000069.1:0-10266 GCA_964547895.1 uncultured Chitinophaga sp.
GCTGCGTCGAGGGCTGGTCGATGGTGATTCCCTGGGTCGGCTACTCGCTGGCCGAACTGCTCCGGCAGGTCGAGCCGCTGGGCAGCGCGAAATATGTCGAGTTCGTCTCTCAGGCCGACCCTGCCACCATGCCGGGCCTGCGCTCGAATGTGCTCGACTGGCCCTATGTCGAGGCCTTGCGGCTCGACGAGGCCATGCACCCGCTGACTCTGCTGGCCTTCGGCCTCTACGGTGAAGTGCTGCCCAACCAGAACGGCGCGCCGCTGCGCCTGGTCGTGCCCTGGAAGTATGGTTTCAAGAGCGCCAAGTCCATCGTCAAGATCCGTCTGGTCGAGCAGCAACCCAGGACATCCTGGAACCTGGCCGCGCCGCGCGAGTACGGCTTCTACTCCAACGTCAACCCCGATGTGCCGCATCCGCGCTGGAGCCAGGCGAGCGAGCGCCGCCTGGGCGATCCGGGCGGCCTGTTCGCCAAGCGGCGCCCGACCTTGCCGTTCAACGGCTACGCGGCCCAGGTCGCGCAGCTCTATGCCGGCATGGACCTGCAGCGCCATTTCTGAGTCAGCAGTCCCGCAGGCATGTTCCAGGGTGATCCGGAGCAGGGCAGTACTGCCGCAGCAAGGCCAGCAATGACTGGGTGTCGGCATCCTGGGCCTGACCCAGCCACTCGATCCGGTCGATCCGGTCGACCGGCAAGCCTGTTCTCAGGAATTCGGGCGAGTCCAGTACCAGCACGATTGCGCCGACTTCGGCGCGCGCCAGCAGTGCGTGGCTGCGGGCGAACAGTCCCGCATCAAGCAAGGCAAGCGGTCTGCCGTCAGGGCTCTCCGTGGCGTGCGAACCGGTGAGGTAGCAGCGCAGGCCCCGGTTCACCCATTCGGCCTGCACTAGCCTGGCCTGCGCCAGCAGGTCGCCTGAGCCAAGGACGGCACAGACCGGAATGCGGCCGTCTCCTGGCAGCAGCCTTTGTATGAAGCCCGCGCGCCGGCCCAGCGTCTGCGGGTTGCGGGCGAACAGCGGTGCGAAGTTGACCTCGTTGATGATCGCGCCGCTCTCGTGCCAGGGCTGCGCGATGTCCTCGCAGATCATGTCCACCCCCGCCACCTCCAGGCCCATGACGCTGGCGGCGGCAATCGCTGCGGCCGCATTGTCGGGATGGACCCGGTCGCTGACGTCCTCGCTGATGCCCCCCCATTCCCCGGACTCGATCAGACGCAGTCCCACATACTGGCCCCTGGCCGGCACGTCATCGAAACCCAGGCCCAGCGGCTGCAACTCTGCCATGGCCAGCTCGTCCAGCGGCAGCAGCTTGCGCCGCACCCAGGGCGGTGCTGCGCGCAGCTTGCAGTTCTCGATCCCGACCAGCTCGCGCACGCTGTGCAACCCGTCTCCAGTCACATGCTGCGGCAGGCGCTTGAGGGCATAGATCAACTGGCCGCCAGCGACGAGGAGTCGATGGCAGACTCCTGCGGCTTGCCGTTCGACCAGTACCCCGGCCCCGTACCGCCGGGCCTGGCCATAGGCCCGTTCCAGATCTGTCTCGCTGTTGATGTTGATGCTCACGCCTTCGCCGCGCTCGCGTCCCGAAGGCTTGATCACCAGTGGCCAGCCCAGTGCCGCGGCAGCAGTGCGGGCGTGCGCCAGGCTGGCGACGCGCAGATGCTCGGCCGCCGGCAGTCCCGCCTCCCTGAGCATGCCTGCCGTGGCATGCTTGTCATCGCACAGCCGGATGCCGAGCGCCGAATCCCGGTCGCTGGCGCTGCGATCCAGCCAGCGGCGTGCGCTGCCCCAGCCCAGCTGGTAGATGCCCCGGCCCAGGTGGCGCAAGGGAATGTCGAGCTCGCGCACGGCCTCGCATTGCGGCACCGTCGAGGCGCCTCCCGGGATCACGCGCCGCAGCGGCTGCACCAGGCTGCGGTCCAGTTCCTGCAGCAGGGCTTCCTTGGCCTCGTCCGAAGCCTCCAGGGTGGCCAGCTGGCATACCACCACGACGCTGCGCTCTGCGACTTGCCTGAACAGCCGGGTCGGCATTTGCTGGAGGGCTGGCAGCAGCAGCCTGGCGCCCCAGTGGCCCGGTCGATCCGCCAGCCGGCGCAGCCGCAGCATGCGCCCTGCCTCGAAGCAGGGGATCCTGCAAGCCTGCGCCAGCAAGGGATAGAGCGCGAGCGCGCGTGCCAGCAAGGCATGCGCGGCAACGGAATCACTGCTCGGCTGGGCTCCTGGCTTTCCGGACCAGTCGGTTGCCGGTAGATCGAAGCAGCGCTGCAGGCCGGAGTCGATGCGATCGAGATCCGCACTGTCGGGCAGTTCGATGCTGAGCTCGATGATCAGGGATGGCTCCTTCATGCCTGCGCGGTAGCCCGGCATGCTCACGCCCCCGACGCGCATCGGCTGGCCCTTGCTTGAAGATGGCACAGGCACCAGTCTGAGTGCCAAAGGCGGGTCAAGCGGTTTCATGCATCAATCTCCCAGGACTCCCGGGACCTTGCACTGTCGGCACCGAGCTTCTACCATGCAGTTATTGAAATGATGCATTTATCTCCTTGGGATTTTATGCTGGTAGGTATTCATGGGCTATGTGGCACGATAAGTATCAAAATCATGCCACAAGGTGGGGCTTGCGGGTCTGGATGCTCGCGGTAATGGAATGATGAGAACATCTGAAACAGGGCTGACGCTGGTCGAGTTGATGGTGACGGTTGCCGTCGTGGCCGTGCTCTCTGCCGTCGCGATTCCGAGCTTCGGCGCCTTCGTGGACAGCCAGAGCGTGAAGGCGGCGTCACAGTCATTGCTGGAGGACTTCAGGCTGGCGCGCTCCGAAGCCATCAAGCGCTCGGCCCGCGTCGGCCTCTGTGCTTCTTCCACTGGCACCTCCTGTGGTGGCACAGGCCTGTGGAAGGATGGTTGGATGGTTTACCACCCCTCCAGCCCAAGCGGGACGTTCACCCCTGGTGACGAGATCATCCGGGTGCAGGGGGCATTCAAGAATATTGCCTCGATTGCGCCGGCTTCGGGGGAGACGAAGGAGCGTTTCACTTTCGAGGCCACCGGCTGGGCCAAGTTGGCGACCCAGACTTTCTGGGTGGTGCCCAAGGGTGCCGGAGCCGAGGCGGCCAAGCGCCTGATCTGCGTCTCGAACAACGGCCGCGCCAGCCTGCAGGCCAGGGAGGCGACGGCATGCTGAAGCCAGCCCGCGCATCCAGGCTGAAGGCCAGGCGAAAGATCGCCGGAGCCTCGCTGATCGAAGTTGCCGTCTCGATCGTGATCGCTTCCGTGGGATTGCTGGCGCTGGCGGCCGTCAACGCTGCCTCGGTACGCTATGCCAAGCTGTCCCAGTACCGCGCCACGGCCAGCCAGCTGGCGGTCGACATTGGCGAACGCATCCGGGCCAACAAGGGCGATCCGCTGCTGCCGTCCGGCTTCTATGCGGGGGCCTACGACTTCACGCTCGACTTTGCTGCCCAGGCCGCAGAAGCCAGCTTGCCCGCAGTGCTGTGCAACACGGCTGCGGCGACCTGTTCGTCGGCCCAGATTGCCGCGCTGGACCTGGCCCAGTGGCGGCTGTGGGTGCGCAGCCAGCTGCCCCAGGGATCAGCCTTCCTGCAAAGGGATGTGGGTGCCGGGGCCATGGATGTCTGGGTGGCCTGGCGCGAACCAGCCCTGGCCGATTCGACATCCCGCGTGAATGAATGCCCTTCCGGTCTGACCAAGGGCAGCGAGCAGGACCAGGCCAGCATCCGCTGCCTCTACTTCCGGATCAAGCTATGAAGCAGCTTCAGCCGCCCAGACGGTCCGCCGGCTTTTCCCTGGTCGAGGTCATGGTCGCGCTCGCCATCGGCATGGTCGTCATCGCCGCCGTGCTGGTGAGCTATCTGGGTAGCAGTCAGGCTGGCCGCGAACAGGCGGCCTATGCCGAACTCAACGAGAACGCCCAGCTGGCCTTCGACATCCTGACGCGTGATCTGCTGATGGCGGGCTACTCGATGCCGACCGGGGTTGACAGCAGTACCGGCAAGCTCATCCTGCCGGTGACGAACCCGCCTGTCTTTGGCTGCGAGCAGGGCTTCGCCTCCGCGACGGTAGCTAATCCGGTCTGCTCGGCGGCATCTGGCAAGCCGGCCCTGCGGCTGACCTATCAGGCCGACCTCACCAATACGGTGCCGACTTCTGCTGCCAAGCCGTCAGACTGCCTGGGCAACGGGATCGATGGTGCTCTGCCGGTGGCTGACAACCGCTATTACCTGAAGGAAAAGGTCGCCGGCAGCGGCCGCTTCGAACTCTACTGTGCTGGCTATGACGCTGCTAGCGCTACCTCGCAAGGCGGGCAGCCCCTGGTCGACAACGTCTCCGAAATGAGCATCCTCTACGGCGTGGCTGCTGACTGGGTCGACGCCAAGCCTGGCCCGGTAGTTCGTTACGTCGATGCCTCCGGCGTCGCTGACTGGAACCTGGTCGTCAGCGTCAGGATCTGCCTGCTGATGCGCAGCAACGAGCCTGTGCTGAGCGGCGCCGGCATGCTGAGCTATCGCGACTGCTCCTCGCAGCAGCAAACTGCGTCCGACCGCCACCTGCGGCGTGCCTATGCCACCACCATCACCCTGCGCAACAGAATGGCGCTTTGAACAGAAATGAAAGCCAAGGCCTTGCCCCTCACTGTGAGTCAGCGCCAGCGCGGCGGTTCGCTCATCATCGTCCTGCTGCTGATGGTGATCGTGGGGCTGGTCTCGGTGGCCTCCCTGAAGGGGGCCGTTTCGGGCGAAAAGCTCACCAACAACATCCGCATGAGCAACCTTGCGCAGCAATATGCCGAGCTGGCACTGCGCTTCTGCGAGGGCGAACTCACCAAGGAGACCGTCGATCGGGTGCTGACCCTGCGCGACATCGTCGACACCTCCGGTGTGGTGGGCTATGCCGGGGAGTTGGCCGTGACCTGGACCGGCAGCGGCGGGGTGGCTGAATCGAGAACCGTGGTGCCAGAGAACTTCGTGCAGTCCAGCGACAGCTCGGTGCAGCCGGGTCGCCGGCCCGAATGCGTGGTCGAGAGCAAGACCGTCAGCGGTAACCTGCTGTACGTCATCACCGCGCGTGGCTTCAGCCCGGACTATGCCGCCCACGCAGATGGCAAGACCAAGCAGGGATCGGTGGTCTGGCTGCAGTCCATCCTGTCCATCTAGAGAGCCGAACACAAGGGGAATGCATGTCGCGCCGAAAGAACTCCCGAAGGCCAGTCGCTGCAGCCCTGCTGCCCGCTTTGCTGTGCGCCGCCGCCTGGGTCTGGGCCCAGCCCTCGCAGAAGCCGCTGACCAACCGTGACGGTGGTGGTGTCAGCCCCAACCTGGTGCTGATGCTGGACGACTCGGCCTCCATGTCGGCGCAGCACGCGCCGGATTCCACCTTCAAGATCAAGGGCAGCGGTGGCACGGTCTATACCGTGACCCTGCCACAGGATCGTTACTACTGGATGCATCCCAACGATCCCTGGCCCCGCGAAAGCAATCTGTTCCAGGGCATAGTGCCTGCCAACCCCTATCGCGGCACAAACAACGGCACGATGCTGTTCCAGATGCAGATGCGCTCCCCGGACGTCAACAGCCTGTACTACAACCCGGAGCGCCGCTACTACCCCTGGATCAAGGCGGACAAGAGCCGCATGCCGGCTTCCCCGCCCGGCGCAGCGCCTTTCCTGCCGCCCCATCCAGCCTGGTCCAGCGATACGAAAGCCGCTGTGGCGAACCTGGTCACCTCTCCGGTCAATTTCCCAGAATCTTCCACGACCCTGGTACTGGGCAATGGCAAGAGCCTGAGCCTGGCCAGTTCCAAGAACATCAGGTGGTATCACCACCCTGGCAGTTCCGGCAACGCCAGCGAGGACTACTACCCGATGATCTATTACCGGCTCAACAAGGATGCCGCCGGTAACTTCCTCGACCCCAACAACTTCCAGAACTACAGCTTCGTCGACATCAATTCGAGGAAGACGGGGGTGTCGAAGTCGGCCTCGAGTCCCGCCGACTGGACTGAGCAGAGGACCCTCGGCAACTTCCCTAGGTACACGGATCGTACCGACTGCGCCAACGACAACCATTGCACCCTTGAAGAGGAGCAGCAGAACTTCGCCAACTGGTTCACCTATTACCGCTCGCGCCTGCTGATGGTGCAGGGCGCGCTCCCCGAGGCCTTCAAGGACCTGGAGGACGACAAGGTCAGGCTGGGCTGGGGGCGCATCCATCAGGATTCTGGCAAGACGATCGACGGCGTCACGACCCCGATACTCGACTCGGGCGTGCGCAGCTTCGGTGGCAGCAGCGACGACAGCGTGCGCGGTCGCTTCATTTCCTGGCTGCGCAGCTTCCCCGGCAACAATGCCAGCTGGGGTCTCGAGCTCAAGACGCCGCTGATTTCGGCCCTGATCGAGGTGGGCGAGTATTTCCGTCGATCGGATGCCGGCGGTCCCTGGTCGGACGACCCGGCCGCACGCAGCTCGGCCCCCCACAAGACCTGTCGGCGCTCCTACAACCTGATGGTCACGGATGGTTACTACTCCGAAGAACACTCCAACGAAAGTTTCAGCGTCAAGAAGGACGGCTACGACGCGGGCAAGAACTACGACGGTGGCAACTTCTTCCCCCAGGTGACCGGGCCTTCGTCCACTTACCAGTATGTGCCGGTCAGTCCGTACAAGGACGATATCCGGATGACCATGGCAGACGCCGCCATGTATTACTGGGCCACCGACCTGCGTCCCGACCTCGAGAACCGGGTGGGCGCCTCCAGCGATGACCCGGCTTTCTGGCAGCACATGAACAACTTCATTGTCGGCATGGGCGTAGAGGGCACGCTCAGCCGTTCCGATGACTGGGCGGACCTGGTAGCAGGCCGCAAGGGCTGGCCAGCTCCAACGAGGCTGACACCCACGGCAGTCGATGACCTGTGGCATGCCGCAGTCAACAGCCGTGGTGACTATTACAGCGTCAAGCGACCAGAGGAACTCACCCAGGCCGTGCAGGAAATCCTGGGCTGGACCCAGCGGCGCGAGTTGCGCGAGGCCGGTGTGTCGGTTGCTTCCACCGTCCTGCAGTCTGGCAACCGCAAGTACGTGCCGCTTTACAGAAGCGTCGACTGGAGCGGGGATATCCTGGCCTACAGCCTTGACCGGGTCGGGCAGGCTGGCGCCCTGGCCTGGAGCGCCTCGTCCAAGGTGCCGGGTCACGCCAGTCGCTCCATCTGGACCTGGGATGGCATGAGCTCGCAGCCCTTCAAGTCGGGCTCGGGCGGCATGGGCAGCGACAACGAGGCTAGGCTGAGAGAAACGGGGACCTATGCGGGAACATTGAAGCAGTTCGTGGACTACTTGCGCGGTGATGTCACCCATGAAGGCAAGGACTCGCTCTACCGGGCCCGTGCCGGCAAGCTGGGCGACTTCGTCAACGGCAACCCGGTGGTGGTGCGCGACTCGGTCAACCTGGCTTATACCAGCCTGCCAGACGCCAGCGCCCGTGCGGACTACAGCGCCTTCCTGGTCCGCAAGGCGGCTCGCGATCCCGTGCTGTTTGTCGGCAGCAACGACGGCATGTTGCACGCCTTTCAAGACAGCAAGCCCTCGGCAGCGGCCACTAAAGACGATGGAAAGGAGATCTTTGCCTATGTCCCGCGCGCGGTGCTGCCCAATCTCAGGAAGCTCGCCAGCAAAGACTACGGCTCCAGCGGCAACTTCCACCAGTTTTTCGTTGATGGCTCGCTGGCCGAGACCGACGTCTTTGTCAACGCGCCGGGTGACAGCACCCCGAGTTGGCGCAACTACCTGCTGGGCTCGCTGGGCGCCGGCGGCCGGGCGGTGTTCGCGCTGGACGTGACCCATTCGCCCAGCCTGGGTGCAGACACGGTGCGCTGGGAGATCGATGCTGCCAGCTATCCCGACCTTGGCCATGTGACGGCCCCGATCGAGGCCGGCGTGCTGCCCAACGGCAAGTGGGTCGCCATCTTCGGCAACGGAGCCTACAGCACCGATGGCAAGGCGGTCTTGTTCGTCGTCGACCTGCAGACGCGCGCCGTCCAGACCCTGGAGGTCGATGCATCGGGCTCCAACGGCCTCGGCGGCGTCGGCCTGGTGCGCGACAGTACAGGGGTCATCACGGCGCTCTACGCTGGCGATCTCAAGGGCAGGCTGTGGAAGCTGGATTACTCGGCGACGGCGGCCAGCGGTTTCGTCAAGTCCGGCAGTTCGGCCTTGTTCGAGGCACGCAATGCCGCCGGCATCGCGCAACCGATCACGGTCCCGCCAGCGGTCTTCAAGCATTCCCGGGGTGGCAATCTGGTGGTGTTCGGCACCGGGCGCCTCTACACCGAGATCGATGCCGAGAGCGCCGATCTGCAGTCGCTCTACGGCATCTGGGACAAGCCAGAAGACAGCGTCATGCGTCCCTTGCTGCGCGCCAGCCTGAAGACCCGCAGCGTCGTCGCGGTCCCAGGCAGCAACGGCGCCACCTTCTACCAGCTCACCGGGACAGCCCCCGACTGGGCTGGGAACGATCGCGGCTGGGTCGTCGACCTGGGCATGATGGCCGGCCTGCGCGTGATCTATCCGCCCCAGGTGGTCCTGCGCAAGAACGTGATGCTGAGTGCGATCTCGCCTGCCCGTGGGCTCAATCCCTGCGAGGCAGGCGTGGGGTCCGGCATCAACTTCCTGTTCCCGGCCGAAGATGGCCTGGACGCTTCCTATCCGATGTTCGATGTCAACGGCGACGGGCTCTTCAACTCGTCCGACACGGTCGCCTCCGGCTACATGACCGGCTCCGATGGCCGTGACGTCATCGTGCTGGGCACGCCCGTGTGCAACAAGGGACTCTGCAACACCTATATCTCGATCCAGAACACCGGCAGCCAGATGGGCGCGAACATCCAGAACACCAACCTCACGATCAAGGACCGCGTCTGGCGTCGCATCATCAACCCGCCCATCCCCTGAGGCAGCCGATCATGAAACGCAGCCCTTGCCAAGGCGTGACCTTGCTGGAACTGATGGTGGCTGTCGCCATTGTCGGCATCCTGACCGCGATTGCCTGGCCCAGCTATGCCGAATACCTGCGCCGGGGCTACCGGGCGACCGCAACCTCGGCCTTGCTCGAGGCGCAGCAATTCATGGAGCGCTACTACGCGGCCAACGACGGCTATGCCACCGGCTCGCCACTGGCCTATCCCGACTTGCCTGCCCGTTTGCAGCAAGTACCGCCCGATGCCCCACGCTACCGCCTCAGCCTGGGTGAAACAGCGTCAGCCAGTTCCTACACCTTGATCGCCAGCCCGATCGCCGCCGATCGTTGTGGCGACCTCAGCTTGAGCAGCACTGGCATCAAGGGGGCGAGCGGAGCGGGCGTGACGGCTGCCGATTGCTGGAAGTGATCGCCCTGGGCTTCTATTTGACCCTGGTGCTCATTCAGGCAAGGTGCCGTCAGCCTGCTCAGAGGCTCTCGAGCCGCAGCTGATCGTCGATCGATTCGCGCGCCCGCACCAGCCTTGCCTGCTCGCCATCGACCAGCACCTCGGCCGCGCGGCCGCGCGTGTTGTAGTTGCTCGACATGCTCATGCAATAGGCGCCGGCCGAGCAGACCGCCAGCAGGTCGCCTGGCTGCACCGCTAGTTCGCGCTCGCGGCCCAGCCAGTCGCCGCTCTCGCACACCGGGCCGACCACGTCCCAGGTCTGGGCCTCGCCCTCGCGCGGCTGCACCGGCACGATGGCGTGGTAGGCCTCGTACATGGCGGGGCGGGGCAGGTCGTTCATCGCCGCATCGACGATCAGGAAGTTCTTCTGCTCGCCCGGTTTCAGGAACACCGTTTCGGTCAGGCAGATGCCGGCGTTACCGACCAGCGAGCGGCCCGGCTCGATCACCAGCTTGCGCTGGCCGTAGCCGCGCGCATCGAGCTTGGCCAGCAGCAGCTGCCAGAGTGCGTCGGCCGCCGGCGGGGTCTCGCCGCGGTAGTTGATACCCAGGCCGCCGCCGAAGTCGATATGCTCGAGCGTGATGCCGGCGGCCTCGATCTGGTCGACCAGGTCCAGCACCCGGTCCATCGCGTCGAGGTAGGGCGAGGTCTCGGTGATCTGCGACCCAATATGGCAGTCGATGCCAGTGACCTTCAGGCCCGGCAGGGCGGCGGCATGGCGGTAGGCCGCCAGCGCATCAGTGTGCGCGATACCGAACTTGTTGCCTTTCAGGCCGGTCGAGATGTAGGGGTGGGTCTTGGCGTCGACGTCCGGGTTGACGCGCAGGC
>CAZJQH010000070.1:0-10170 GCA_964547895.1 uncultured Chitinophaga sp.
CCTTCTCGAAGTTGAGCAGGAACAGGCGCACGCGCGCGCGGTCGACCGGGTCGCCCGGCATCAGCTGCGGATGCGGGAAGCGCTCGTCGATGTACTCGTTGATGATGTTCGACTCGTACAGGATCAGGTCGCGCTCGACCAGGATCGGTACCTGGCCATAGGGGTTCATGACCGCGATGTCTTCCGGCTTGTTGTACAGGTCGACGTCACGGATCTCGAAGTCCATGCCCTTCTCGAACAGCACGAAACGGCAACGGTGGGAATAAGGGCAGGTCGTGCCCGAGTAGAGAACCATCATGACGGGATTCCTCAATCAGAAAGCAAAAAACAGTGGCAGCCGGGTGCGGCCTGCCACTGCGGTCTATCCAGCCCGGCACGCGGGCCGGACGGTCGTTACTTGATGTCTTTCCAGAACACCTTGTTCAGGCGCCATGCGACAAAGGTGAACAGGCCCAGGAACAGCAGCACCCAGACGCCGATCTGCTGGCGCTGGTGCTGCACCGGCTCGGCCATCCACTGCATGTAGGCCACCAGGTCGCCGACGGCCTTGTCGTATTCCTCGGTACTCAGCTTGCCGGGCTTGATAACTTCCCACTTGATCTGCTGCTTCTCGTCGCGCACCGGCGCGCCATGCTCGTCGAGCACCGGCTTGCGATCACCCTGCAGTTCGTACAGCACATGCGGCATGCCAACGCTCGGGAAGGCCAGGTTGTTCCAGCCAGTGGCCTTGGTCTCGTCGCGGTAGTAGGTGCGCAGATAGGTGTAGAGGTAGTCGGCACCAGTGCCCGAGTGGCTGGCCTTGGCGCGTGCGATCACGGTCAGGTCGGGCGGGTTGGCACCGAACCACTCCTTGGCCTGGCGCGGGTTGATCGCCGATTTCATCACCTCGCCGACCTTGTCGGTGGTGAACAGCAGGTTGTCCTTGATCTGCTTCTCGTCGAGACCGATGTCCTTCAGGCGGTTGAAGCGCATGAAGGCGGCCGAGTGGCAGTTCAGGCAGTAGTTGACGAACAGCTTGGCACCGTTCTGCAGCGCAGCCTGGTATTCCTTCTCGCTCTTCTTGCTCAGGTCGGGCGCCTTGTCCAGCTGGAAGCTGGCGCCGGCGGCCAGCGCGCTGCCAGCCAGGCCCAGGGCCATCATGCAGCCCACGATCCACTTTTTCATCTTGTAACTCCTGTAGTCGGTTGGGCTCAGTGCGGCTTGAAGTTCACGCGGGACGGGACCGGCTTGGTCTGGCCCAGGCTGCTCCACCACGGCATCAGCAGGAAGAAGCCGAAGTAGATCAGGGTGCCGACCTGCGAGACGCGCTCGCCGACCGGGGACGGCGGCTGCACGCCCAGGTAGCCCAGGATCAGGAAGTTGATCACGAACACCGCGTAGACCAGCTTGTGCCAGCTCGGACGGTAGCGGATCGAGTTGACCGAGCACTTGTCCAGCCAGGGCAGGAAGAACATGATCACGACGGCACCACCCATGCCAACCACGCCCCAGAACTTGGCGTCGATCGACAGCAACAGGCCGATCACGACGGCGGTGGCCACCACGACGGCCAGCTTGCCGCTGGCGCCGAGCTTGGACTTGGTCAGGCCCAGGAAGGCGGCGATGACGGCGCAGGCGATCAGCACGTAGACCATCTCGGTGGTGATGGCGCGCAGGATCGAGTAGAACGGCGTGAAGTACCAGACCGGCGCGATGTGCGGCGGGGTCTTGAACGGATCGGCCGGGATGAAGTTGTTGTACTCGAGGAAGTAGCCGCCGAACTCGGGCGCGAAGAAGATGATCGCCGTGAAGGCCATCAGGAACACGCCGATGCCCAGCAGGTCATGCACCGAGTAGTAGGGGTGGAAGGGAATGCCGTCGAGCGGCTTGCCATTGGCGTCCTTGGGGGCGTTCGGGCCCTTGATCTCGATGCCGTCGGGGTTGTTGGAGCCAACGTCATGCAGCGCCAGGATATGCGCGACCACCAGGCCCAGCAGGACCAGCGGCACGGCGATCACGTGGAAGCTGAAGAAGCGGTTCAGGGTGGCGTCACCGACGACGAAGTCGCCACGGATCAGCAGCGCCAGGTCGGGACCGATGAAGGGCACGGCGGCGAACAGGTTCACGATCACCTGGGCGCCCCAGAAGGACATCTGGCCCCAGGGCAGCAGGTAGCCCATGAAGGCTTCGGCCATCAGCGCCAGGAAGATGGCGCAGCCGAAGATCCAGACCAGCTCGCGCGGCTTGCGGTAGGAACCGTAGATCAGGCCACGGTACATGTGCAGATAGACCACGACGAAGAAGGCCGAGGCGCCGGTCGAGTGCATGTAGCGGATCAGCCAGCCACCTGGCACGTCGCGCATGATGTATTCGACGGAAGCGAAGGCCAGGTTGGCGTCCGGCTTGTAGTTCATGACCAGGAAGATGCCGGTCACGATCTGGATCACCAGCACCAGCAGAGCCAGCGAGCCGAAGAAATACCAGAAGTTGAAGTTCTTGGGCGCGTAATACTCGGACAGATGCTGCTTGTAGCCAGCAAACGCCGAGGGAAAGCGGTTCTCGAACCAGTTGGCGACCTTGGCGCCCGCAGGGGCGTCGGCCGGAAGTTCCTTGAATTCAGCTGCCATGATGTTCCTCTGTTTGGTTCGAATCAGGCCTTCTTGTCTTCACCGATCAGCAGCACGGTGTCGGACAGGTACATGTGCGGCGGCACTTCGAGGTTGTCCGGGGCCGGCTTGTTCTTGAACACGCGGCCAGCCAGGTCGAAGGTCGAGCCGTGGCAGGGGCACAGGTAGCCGCCCATCCAGTTGTCGGGCAGCGACGGCTGGGCGCCGGTCTGGAACTTGTCGGACGGCGAGCAGCCCAGGTGGGTGCAGATGCCGACGCCGACGAAGATCTCGGGCTTGATCGAGCGGTGACGGTTCTTGGCGTACTCGGGCGTCGGGTAGGCGGTGCGCTGGGACTCGGGGTCGGCCATCTCGGCGTCGAGCTTCTCGAGGGTGGCGAGCTGCTCGGGCGTGCGCTTCATGATCCACACGGGCTTGCCGCGCCATTCGACCACGACCTTCTGGCCGGGCTGGATGGCGGAGATGTCAACCTCGACTGCAGCGCCGGCAGCCTTGGCGCGCTCGGAAGGCTGGAAACTGCTCACAAAGGGAATGGCGACGGCAGCTGCTCCCGCGCCGCCCGTGACGGCCGTAGCGATGAGCCAGGTGCGGCGGCCGTTGTCGACGGATGCTTCGCTCATGGGGATCTTTCAATGACTGGGAAGGACAAGGGAGATGGCCGAAAGCCAGCTCTGGTCAACATGGCATTGTACCGGAGCGCACTCCCACTCCGAAGCAAAACCCGCTACCATAGGTCAACAACTTGGTGAATACCACAAAGGGAGGTAGCACATGAGCATGATGAAGGAATTCCGGGAATTTGCCATCAAGGGCAATGTGATCGACCTGGCGGTCGGCGTCATCATCGGTGGCGCCTTCGGCAAGATCGTGGCCTCGATGGTCGAGGACCTGATCATGCCGCTGGTCGGCAAGCTGGTCGGGAACATGGATTTCTCCAACTTCTTCCTCGTCCTCGGCGAGGTGCCCGCCGGGACCGCGATGACCCTGGCCGAGCTCAAGAAGGCCGGCGTGCCGGTATTCGCCTACGGCAACTTCATCACCGTGGCGCTGAACTTCCTGATCCTGGCCTTCGCGATCTTCCTGATGATCAAGCAGATCAACCGCCTCAAGCGCGCCGAGCCGGCACCCGCGCCCGCAGCGCCGCCGCCCACGCCCGAGGACGTGCTGCTGCTGCGCGAGATCCGCGACAGCCTGAAGAAGGACTAGGAGCCCATCGCGGCGCGCACCGCCGCGATCAGGCTGGACGGGTCGGCCCGGCCGCTGCCGGCGAGGTCGAAGGCGGTGCCATGGTCAGGGCTGGTGCGCACGAAGGGCAAGCCCAGCGTGCTGTTGACGCCATGCTCGAGGCCCAGGTACTTGACCGGGATCAGGCCCTGGTCGTGGTACATCGCGATCACGACGTCGAACTCGCCGGTACGGGCGCGCATGAACACGGTGTCGGGCGCATGCGGGCCGCTGACGTCGAGCCCCTCGGCGCGTGCCTGCAGAACAGCCGGCGCGATCTGCTCGATCTCCTCGCGGCCGAACAGGCCACCCTCGCCCGCGTGCGGGTTGACGCCCGCGACCGCGATGCGCGGCTTGTGGCCGAGCTGGTGCGCCAGATGGGTCGCGGTGATGCGCAGCGTCTGCAGCACATTGGCGGTCGTGACGGCCGCGAGTGCGTCGCGCAGCGAGACATGGATGCTGACCAGCACGGTACGCAGCTCGTCGTTCGACAGCATCATGCGCACCGGCACCTGCTCTATGCCGCAGCCGAGGTGCTCGGCGGCGAGCGCCTGCAGGTATTCGGTGTGGCCGGGGTGGTCGATGCCGGCCGCTGCCAGCGCCTCCTTGTGGATCGGCGCGGTCACGACGGCAGCGACCTCGCCACGCAGCGCGGCGCGCGCCGCCCAGGCGATGCAGTCGGCGGCGGCGCGGCCGGCGCGCGCGTCCACCCGGCCCCATTCGATCACGGACTCCAGCTGCACCGCCGGCAGCACCGGCAGGCAGCGCGGCGGCAGGCTGGCCACGTCGGCGGGCGAATCGATCACCGCCAGCGGCAGCAGGCCGCCGGTGATCTCGGCGGCGCGGCGCAGCGTCGCGAGGTCACCGACCGCAAAGCAGCGCTGCGACCATGACGGCTGCTGGCGGAAGGCCTGGGCCACGATCTCGGGGCCGATGCCGGCCGGGTCGCCCATGGTGATGGCGATCGGCAGTGGGTGGGAATGGGTCATGCGGGGTTGTCGATCTCGATGAACTGATGCTGCAGGCCGAGCTCGACCGCCACGCGAGCACCGAGAGCGGGCGCACCGTAGCGCTCGGTCGCGTGATGGCCGCAGGCCAGGAAGGCGACGCCGCATTCGCGCGCCAGGTGCGCCTGCGGCTCGGAAATCTCGCCGGTCAGGAAGGCATCGGCGCCGGCGGCGATCGCCGCCTCGAAATAGCCCTGGGCGCCGCCGCTGCACCAGGCGACGCGGCGGATTGGCCTGGCGCCGGGATCGATCAACAATGGCTGGCGGCCGAGCGCCTGCCCGACATGCTGCGCCAGCTCTGCGCCGCTGCAGGACTCGACCTCGCCCAGGAAGCCGAGCTGTTGCTCGCCGAAGCGGCCCCAGCTGCCCTCGGGCGGCCTGAAGCCGAGCTTGAGCCCAAGCTGGGCGTTGTTGCCAAGCTCGGCATGGGCGTCGAGCGGCAGGTGGTAGGCCAGCAGGCTGATGTCGTGCTGCAGCAGCAGCGCCAGGCGCTGCTTCATCCATCCCGTCACGGTGCCGTCCTGGCCGCGCCAGAACAACCCGTGGTGCACCAGGATGGCGTCGGCCTCGGCCTGGATGGCGGCCTCGATCAGGGCGCGGCTGGCGGTGACGCCACTGACTATCCTGCGCACCCGGCCGCGGCCCTCGACCTGCAGGCCGTTGGGGCCATAGTCCTTGAACAGGGCCGGCTGCAGCAGGCGGTCGCAGGCAGCGACGAGATCACCCAGGGAACAGGAGTTGCCGGACATTTCATCCGGCGCGGGGGAATGGATGGCGGCTTGGGGTGGGTTCATGATCGGCGGGTACTGGACTCAGGCCCGATTGTGACAGCCGCGCCGCCTGCGCCGCAGCGCCCGGCTCAGGATCTGCTGCGCTGCTGCGCCGCCAGGCGCTTTTGCTCCTGTGCCGCCTCGTCCATCTTGCGCTTGAAGAAGCGCGAGAACCAGATCGACATGAAGATCACGAACAGGATCACCGCAATGCTCATCAGGCCATAGTCGGTCGAGAAAAGGTCCACAATTGCTTTCATGCTGACTCCGTTGAATAACCTTGAAGATTTAGGGTTATTTCAGTCCAAGCGGGGTTTACCCTCATTGATCCAGGTCAATCACCTCCCTCTTTTCCAACATGAAACGTTACTGGCTGCTCTTCTCACAGTCCGTCACCCTGCTGCTGGCGGCCTGGTTCGTGATCGGGACGCTCAGGCCGCAATGGCTCGACGACGGGTCCGCAGGCAACGCCGTCATCCCGGTGCTGGAATCGGCTTCGCCGGCTGCCGCAGCTGCTGCCAGCGGCTACCGCGGCGCGGCCCAGGCGGCAGCCCCTGCCGTGGTCAGCATCAGCACCAGCAAGGCGCCGGCACGCAACCCCTATGCCGACGACCCCTGGTTCCGCTTCTTCTATGGCGAGCAGGCCGCGCCGCAGCCGCAGACCGGCCTCGGCTCGGGCGTGATCGTGAGTCCGGCCGGCTACCTGCTGACCAACCACCACGTGATCGAGGATGCCGACGAGATCGAGGTCCAGCTCAGCGACGGCCGCAAGGCGGCGGCCAAGGTGATCGGCACCGACCCGGAGACCGACCTCGCTGTGCTCAAGATAGCCCTCGACAAGCTGCCGGTCATCACGCTCGGCGACTCGGAACAGATCGCGGTCGGGGACGTGGTGCTGGCGATCGGCAACCCGTTTGGCGTCGGCCAGACCGTGACCAGCGGCATCGTCAGCGCGCTGGGACGCAACCAGCTCGGCATCAACACCTTCGAGAACTTCATCCAGACCGACGCAGCGATCAACCCCGGCAACTCGGGAGGCGCCCTGGTCGACGCGCAGGGGCGGCTGGTCGGCATCAACACCGCGATCTATTCGCGCTCGGGCGGCTCGATGGGCATCGGCTTCGCGATCCCGGTCTCGCTGGCACGCGGCGTGATGGAGGCCATCCTGCGCGACGGCAAGGTCACGCGTGGCTGGATCGGCGTCGAGCCACAGGAGCTCACGCCCGAGCTGGCAGCCTACTTCGATACCGAGCTGCGCACCGGCGTGATGATCACCGGCGTGCTGCAGAACGGCCCGGCCGCGCGCGCCGGCGTGCGCCCCGGTGATGTGATCACCGGCGTCGGCGGCAAGCCGGTGCGCAATGTGGCCGACCTGCTGGCCGCCGTGGCGGCGCTGCCACCAGGACAGGCGGCCGGGCTCGAGGTGGTCAGGCGAAGCACCCAGCAGCAGTTGCAGGTGGTGCCGGAACAGCGCAAGACTGCGCCGCGACAGCGCTGAGCGATCAAGCGCCGGCAGGACGGCCGGCCTTGCGTCAGTCGGCCTTGGCCGGGTCGGACTCGTCCTCCGGGGCGCGGCTGACGCGGGAGAACCAGCGCGAGCCCAGGATGCCGATCTCGTAGAGCACGCACATCGGCACCGCGAGCGCGAGCTGCGAGATCACGTCGGGCGGGGTCACGATGGCTGCGACGACGAAGGCCACCACGATGAAGTAGCCGCGGAAGGCCTTGAGCTTCTCGATCGTGACGATCTCGAAGCGCACCAGCAGCATGACGACGATCGGCACCTGGAAGGCCAGGCCGAAGGCCAGGTAGAGCGACAGGATGGACTCGACGTAGGACGCGATGTCGGGCGTCGCGTTCACGCTCTCGGGCGTGAAGTTCTGGATGAAGCCGAACATCTTGTCGAGCACGAAGAACTGCACGAAGGCGATGCCGACATAGGCCAGCAGGCTGCCGAAGATGATCAGCGGCAGCGCGAACTTCTTCTCGTGGCTGTAGAGGCCGGGCGCGACGAAGGCCCAGATCTGGTACAGCACCCAGGGCAGCGCCAGCAGCAGGCCGGCCATCATCAGCACCTTGAGGGGCACGAAGAAGGGCGTGAAGACGCCAACCGCGATCAGCTTGACGTCGGGCGGCATGTGGGCGCGGATCGGCACCGCGATCAGGTCGATCAGGCCCGAGGGGCCAGGCCAGATCGCCAGCAGTGCCATGGCTGCGCCGATGCCGTAGAGGCAGTAGAGCAGCCGGTCGCGCAGCTCCATCAGGTGCTGGACGAAGGGCTGCTCGGTGCCGGCGAGTTCGTCGGCCTGTTCTTGCTTGTCTGACATGAGGGGATCAGTGGCTCACTGGAAGCGGGACTTGGGGCGAAAGCGCGCCACCCGCGCGGCGCCCGACTGCACCTTGCTGCGCACGCCCTGGCGCGACTTGTACCACTGCGGCACGGCCTTCTGCCTGAGCCGGAAGTTCTTCTTCGGACGGCGATAGACAGGGTAGACGGGCTCGCTGGCCAGCGGCTCGTATGACGACTCGCTGGGGTCACCCAGGCTGCTCTCGAGCTCGCCACCGACGTCGCGCAGCGAGGATTCGACCTCGTGCGCGGCGCTGGTCACGCCGTCCTTCATCTTCCGGAGCTCGTCGAGCTCCATCGATCGGTTGACCTCGGCCTTGACATCGGCGACGTAGCGTTGTGCCTTGCCGAGCAGGGTGCCGACCATGCGCGCGACGCGCGGCAGCTTTTCCGGGCCGATGACGACCAGCGCCACGGCGCCGATCAGCGCGAGCTTGGAGATACCGAGGTCGATCATGCGGGATTCAGCGCCTCAGGCTCAGCTCTTGGTCTTGGCTTCGACGTCGATGGTGGTCTTTTGCGCCGACTGGCCCTGCTCGACCTGCGCGGCCGGCTTGTTTTCATCGGGGCTGGCGCCGCCGTCCTTCATGCCGTCCTTGAAGCCCTTGACCGCACCACCCAGGTCGGAGCCGATGTTCTTGAGCTTCTTGGTGCCGAACACCATGACGACGATCAGCAGGACGATCAGCCAGTGCCAGATGGAAAAACTACCCATAATGCAAACTCCAGAATGGAGGCCACGCCCCCGATAATCATTTTGATCCAGAATTTCGCTTTTGGTTCACGAAACCCCTGCACTCCATTATGCGCAAACGGAGTGACACCCAGATGTCATCGTTCAGCCACGTTTCCAGGGACGCGGGCCGCCGATCACGTGCAGATGCAGATGGTGCACTTCCTGGCCGCCCTCGTCACCGGTGTTGGCGATGATGCGGAAGCCTCCGGCCGGATAGGGATTGCAGCCCTGCTCGAGCGCAAGCCTGGGCGCCAGCGTCATCATGCGGCCCAGCAGGCGCTCGTGCTCGGCCGAGATCTGCGCCATCGAGGGAATGTGCAGCTTGGGGATGACGAGAAAATGCACCGGCGCCCAGGGGTTGATGTCGTGGAAAGCGAAGATGTCATCGTCCTCGTAGACCTTGCGGCTCGGGATCTGGCCGGCAACGATCTTGCAGAAGATGCAGTCGGGGGATGCGTTCATGCTGGGAACTCCATGGGACGGCTGGCGTTGAAGCGCGCCATCCCCTTGATGATGCGGTACAGGAACCAGGCCGACACGGCGGTCCACGCCAGCCAGCCCGGGAAGATGAGGAAGAACCAGAGCGGCGCCGTCAGCAGGTAGGCCAGCAGCACCCAGGCCACCGTCTGGATGCGCCAGCGGAAATGGCTCTCGTGCCAAGTTCCACGCGCATCGTCGCGCTTGACGAAGTCAAGCACCAGCGCGACGAGCAGCAGCGTCGGCCCCCATTGGCCACCCGGGATCAGGGCGCCGACAGCGACGATCAGGTGCAGCACATAGCTGACCAGCCCGATGGTGTTGAGGCTGCGCAGCCGTGCGTCCTGCTGGTCGTCCATGTCTTGCTCCTGCTCAGGCTTGCTCGCCCTGCTCGCGCGCGACGGCCTTGCGCAGCGCCTTCTCTTCCAGGCCGCTCAGGCCCTCGCGGCGCGCGAGCTCGGCCACCACGTCGGCCGGGCTCAGGCCGAAATGCGCCAGCGCGATCATGCTGTGAAACCAGAGGTCGGCGACCTCGCCGACCAGCGCCTTGGCCTCGCCCTGGCCGTGCTGCAGGTCCTTGGCGGCCATGACGGCCTCGCCGGCCTCCTCGGCGACCTTTTTCAGGAAGGCGTCGGGGCCCTTGTGCAGCAGGCGCGCGACATAGCTCTTCTCGGGATCGCCGCCGTTGGCGGGCTTGCGCGATTCGATCACCGCGGCCAGGCGGTCGAGGGTGTCGGTGGATGTCGTCATTTGTAGATGCTTTCGGGGTCTTTCAGCACCGGGTCGATGCTCTTCCATTCGCCATTCTCGTGGCGCTGGTAGAAGCAGCTGTGACGGCCGGTGTGGCAGGCGATGCCGGGCTCGTGGCCCAGCTGGGTGACCTTGAGCAGCACCACGTCATTGTCGCAGTCGAGCCGGATGTCGTGCACGGTCTGCACATGGCCGGACTCCTCGCCCTTGAACCAGAGCTTGTTGCGCGAGCGGCTGAAGTAGACCGCGCGTC
>CAZJQH010000071.1:0-10160 GCA_964547895.1 uncultured Chitinophaga sp.
CATCGGATTTTGATTCCGACATGCGAGGGTTCGAGTCCTTCCTCCCCTGCCAAATTCATTGTTAGCAAACTCACAAAGCGGCCTCTAGGGGCCGCGTTGTGTTTCTGAAGACCACTTTTCGCCGGGTTCTCCATGCAAATCAACACGCCAGTGCAATCGCCGGATTTCATGATTTTCACGGGCAACGCCAACCCGGCGCTGGCTGCAGAAATCGCCAAGCAGCTCGGCACCGAGCTGGGCTCCGCCAGCGTAGGCCGTTTCTCCGACGGCGAAGTCACGGTCGAGATCAACCAGAACGTGCGCGCCCGCGAAGTCTTCGTGGTGCAATCGACCTGCGCCCCGACCAATGACAACCTGATGGAGCTCATCATCATGGTCGACGCGCTCAAGCGCGCTTCGGCCGAGCGCATCTCGGTCGTCATACCCTACTTCGGCTACGCCCGCCAGGATCGCCGCCCGCGCTCGAGCCGGGTGCCGATCACGGCCAAGGTGGTGGCCAACATGCTGCAGGCCGTCGGCGTCCATCGCGTCATGACCATGGACCTGCACGCTGACCAGATCCAGGGCTTCTTCGACATTCCGGTCGACAACGTCTACGCCTCGCCGGTGCTGCTGGGTGACCTGCGCGCCAAGAACTACGAAGACCTGCTGGTGGTCTCGCCCGACGTCGGTGGCGTGGTGCGTGCCCGTGCTCTGGCCAAGCAGCTCGGCTGCGACATGGCCATCATCGACAAGCGTCGCCCGAAGGCCAACGTGTCCGAAGTGATGCACGTGATCGGCGACATCGAGGGCCGTAATTGCGTGATCATGGACGACATGATCGACACAGCAGGCACGCTGGTCAAGGCCGCCGAGGTGCTCAAGGAGCGCGGCGCCAAGAGCGTCTACGCCTACTGCACCCACCCGGTCTTCTCGGGTCCGGCCATCGAGCGCATCGCCAAGGGCAACGCGCTGGACGAAGTGGTCGTGACCAACACCATTCCCTTGAGCCCGGCCGCACAGGCCTGTACCAAGATCCGCCAGGTCTCGGTGGCGCCGCTGATGGCAGAAGTCATCCAGCGCATCGCCAACGGTGACTCGGTGATGGATTTGTTCGCCGAATCTCTCTGATCCGGCGTCAAAAAGCAGCGTCTGCAGTAGCGGACGCTTTTTATGTTTGGGGCCGCTGGTCGCGGATGGCCCCCATTTAAGGTAGATATCATGCAATTCACCGCTTTTGAGCGCGCCAAGCAGGGCACGGGTGCGAGCCGCCGCCTGCGTAACACCGGCCGTACCCCCGGCATCGTCTTCGGCGGCACCGTCGAGCCGACCGTCATCGAACTCGATCACAACAGCCTGTGGTTCGCCCTGCAGAAGGAGTCCTTCCACTCCGCCCTGCTGGACATGGAACTGAACGGCAACACCGAGAAGGTCGTGCTGCGCAACGTGCAGTACCACCCCTTCAAGCCGCTGGTGCTGCACGTTGACTTCCAGCGCGTCGACGAGAACACCCGCGTGCGCAAGAAGGTGCCGCTGCACTTCGTCAATGCCGAGGAATCGCCGGCTGTCAAGCAGGACAAGTGCCTGGTCAACCACGCCCTGACCGAAGTGATGATCGACTGCCTGGCCACCGCCATCCCGCAGTTCATCACCGTCGACCTGGGCCAGGCCGTCAAGGGCCAGACCATCCACACCAACGACCTGGTCCTGCCGGCTGGCGTCAAGGTCATCGTCCATGGCAAGCCGAACCCGGGCATCGCCACCATGGTCGAGCCGAAGGAAGAGGTCATCGCCGCTCCGGTGGTCGCCGCCGCTGGCGACAAGAAGGGCAAGAAGAAGAAGTAATTCTTCGCTCTTCTGCTTTTCAGGCAAAAGGCTCGCTTCGGCGGGCCTTTTTCACATCCATGATTGAAAGGGGCGCCTGTCGGGCGTCAAGCTGCTGCCATGTTCAAACTGCTGGTCGGCCTGGGCAACCCGGGCCCGGAATACGAAGACACGCGCCACAACGCCGGTTTCTGGTGGCTGGAGGCGGTTGCGCGCGAGCTCAAGGTCAACCTGAACCCGGAACGCAGCTACTTCGGCGTCGCCGGTCGCGGCAATTTCGAGGGCCGGCCGATCTGGCTGCTCGAGCCGATGACCTTCATGAACCGATCCGGCCAGTCGGTGGCGGCGCTGGCGCGCTTCTTCAAGATAGCGCCCGAGGAGATCCTGGTCGCGCACGACGAGCTCGATCTCGATCCCGGCGAGCTCAAGCTGAAGAAGGGCGGCGGCCATGCCGGCCACAACGGCCTGCGCGACATCCACGCCCAGCTCGGCAGCAGCGACTACTGGCGGCTGCGCATCGGCATCGGCCATCCGGGCGTGAAGTCCGAGGTGGCGAACTGGGTGCTGAAGAAACCGGCGCCCGACCAGCGCGACGCGCTCGAGCAGTCGATCCAGCGCGCCGTGCGCGCCCTGCCTGACCTGCTGGCCGGCCGCATGGAGAAGGCGACCTCCGCCATCCACACCAGCAAGCCGCCGCGCCCCAAGCCACCCAAGCCGCCGAAGGCCCCAGCTGAACCGTCCGCCGAATAAGCGCAAGCTCCTGATTGACTGCCTGTTGGGAGGGTATGCCCATGTCCTCATACTGTCTGCTGCGCAGCCAGAAATCGGCCATGAGCACACCCTCCCACCAGGCGGAAAGCGTCAGGCGAACGTCAAACAAGCGGCAATGCCTAGCGAACCGCGACAGATCAATGGTCTGGGGCGGGCGGGAGCTGACGGCCGATTTGTGGCCGCGCAGCGGACACCATGAGGCCGGCGGCTCCCTCCCACCCCAGACCTACCTCAGCCCAGCAGCTGCCTGCAATCAGCCTGGAGCAGAATCAGGAAGCGGCGGAAACCTTGATCAGGTGCTCGTACTTGGCCTGCAGCTGCTCACGCGTCTCGACATGCTCCGGGTTGATTGGGATGCACTCGACCGGACAGACCTGCACGCACTGCGGCTCGCCGAAATGGCCGACGCATTCGGTGCACTTGTTCGGGTCGATCACGTAGTAGTCAAGCCCCATCGAGATCGCCTGGTTCGGGCATTCGGGCTCGCAGACGTCGCAATTGATGCACTCGTCGGTAATCATCAGTGCCATGGCGGACTCCTGGGTTCAAGCGGCCATGGTGGCCACGCGCAGCTGCTCGGCCACCAGCGGGCTGACCATCTGCGACACATCGCCGCCGAGCTTGGCGATCTCGCGCACCAGCGTGCTCGAGATGCACTGCAGCTGCGGCTGCGGCAACAAGAAGACCGTCTCGACCTCGGGCGCCATCTTCTGGTTCATGGCTGCCATCTGGGCCTCGTAGTCGAAGTCGGCCACGTTGCGGATGCCGCGCACGATGGCGCAGGCGCCCTGCTCGCGGCAGAAGTCCACCATCAGGCCCTCGAAGGGCAGCGCGCGGACCGCCGGCAGATCGGCAAAGACCGCCGCCACCTGGGCAATGCGCTGCTCGAGCGTGAACAGCGTCTTCTTGTGATGCGCAACCGCGACCGCGACGATCAGCTCGTCGAACAGGCCCGCGGAGCGCCGGATCACGTCCTCGTGGCCGAGCGTGACCGGATCGAAAGTGCCGCTGTAGACCGCAATACGGCGGCGCTCGGCGTCACGGGAAGTGGATGTCGTCATGGCCGGGATTATCCGACTTCCGGCCAGGTGCGAGTTGAGCCAGCGCAAAAGCCCTGGCGGCGGCGTGACCGTGGCAGGAATCAGGCCTGGGCGGCGCGCTCGAGCAGGTGGTAATGCACCATGCCGGCCTTGCCATGGCGGCTGCAGCGCAGGCCCAGGGCCTGCAGTTCCTCCTCGGACCAGGGGCGCGGTGCCTCCAGGTAGATGCAGCCCTGCGGCGCCAGCAGCGGCACGGCGGCGGCCAGCGCCTGCTGGAACAAGGCCTCGTTGCCGTCCTCGCCGAAGGGAGGATCGAGGAACACCACGTCCCAGGCCGCGTGCGACGCCCCTTGCAGGGCCGTAATCGCATCGCAACGCTGGACCCTGATCTGGCTTGCCTTGAGACGCTCGGCGTTGGCGCGCAGGCCTGCTGCCAGACCCGGATCGAGCTCGCACAGCAGCACCTGGGCGGCCCCGCGCGAGGCTGCCTCGAAGCCGAGCGCGCCGCTGCCCGCGAAGGCGTCGAGGCAGCGCAGGCCGTTCAGGTCTTGCCCCAGCCAGTTGAACAGCGTCTCGCGCACCCGGTCGGGCGTCGGACGCAGGCCCGGCCGGGCCGGCACCGCGAGCTTGCTGCGCTTCCAGAGCCCGCCAATGATGCGGACGAAACCCGGCGCTGCCGGAGCCTTGTTGGGACGTTGAGATGCAGGTTTCATAGAATGCATGGATTCTAGAAACACCCGCCATGTTCAGCTTCCTCAAGAAAAAATTCTCTTCCGCCAAGCCCGAGGCGGCACCCGCCCCGGCGGCCCCGGTGGCAGCCGCGCCAGCCGGGTCCGGCAACGCCCCTGCTGCGCAGCAGCAGCCGACCGACAAGCCGCAGGCCGACTCCGGCCGCCAGGGCTGGCTGGAACGCCTCAAGCAGGGCCTGCGCAAGACCGGCTCCAGCATCACGACCGTCTTCACCGGCACCAGGATCGACGACGAGCTCTACGAGGAGCTCGAGACCGCGCTGCTGCTGGCGGACGCCGGCACCCAGGGCACGCAGTTCCTGCTCGATGATCTCAAGCGCCGCGTCAAGGCGGCCAAGGCAACCGATCCGGCCCAGGTCAAGGCCTTGCTGGCAGAGGCCATCACCGAGCTGCTGCAGCCGCTGGAAAAGCCGCTGGCGATCGGCAGCCAGGAAGGCCCGACCGTCATCATGGTCGCCGGCGTCAACGGCGCCGGCAAGACCACCACCATCGGCAAGCTGACCAAGCACCTCGCCAACGAGGGCGCCAGCGTGCTGCTGGCCGCCGCCGATACCTTCCGCGCCGCCGCGCGCGAGCAGCTCCATGTCTGGGCCGACCGCAACCTGGTCGAGATCGTCAGCCAGGAAGGCGGCGACCCGGCCGCGGTCAGCTTCGACGCGGTACAGGCTGGTCGCGCGCGCGGTCGCGACGTGGTGATCGTCGACACCGCCGGCCGGCTGCCGACCCAGCTGCACCTGATGGAAGAGCTCAGGAAGATCAAGCGCGTGGTGCAGAAGGCCGACGCCAGCGCGCCGCACGAGGTGCTGCTGGTGATCGACGGCAACACGGGTCAGAACGCGCTGGCCCAGGTCAAGGCCTTCGATGCGGCTCTGCAGCTGAGCGGCCTGATCGTGACCAAGCTCGACGGCACCGCCAAGGGCGGCGTGCTGGCCGCGATCGCGATGTGGGCGAAGGAAGCCGGCCGCGAGGTGCCGGTCTACTTCATCGGCGTGGGCGAGAAGCTCGAGGACCTGCAGACCTTCAGCGCGAGCGAGTTCGCCCAGGCGCTGCTGAGCTGATCCGGCCTGGGCGGACTGGAGGCGGCGGGCCCGCCCCGCCCTGCTCTCTCGTCAGACCGGCTCCCTGGCCGGCCCTGCCGGACTCAATGGCCGGCGTGCAGCTTCTCGTGGATGCGCCGCGTCGTGCGCCAGACACCCCAGATCACGACCGGGACCAGCGCGCCCGCGACCAGCTCAGGCTGAACCGGCAGGCCAAGGCCCTTGAGCGCCTTGGCGCCATAGAGCAGCAGGCTCACCACATAGTAGGAGATCGCCGCGATCGACAGCCCCTCGACCGTTGACTGCAGCCTGAGCTGCAGTTCCTGGCCACGGGTGAGCTTTTCCAGCAGCTGCTGGTTCTGGCCTTCGGTCGCGATGTCGACCCGCGTGCGCAGCAAGGCGCTGGCGCGCGCGACACGCTCGGACAGCGAGGCCAGCCGGCGCTCGGCCGAGGCCACGGTGGCGATCGCGGGCGAGACCCGGCGCCGCATGAACTCGCCCAGGGTCTGGTGGCCGGCGATGGTCTGCTCGCGCAGCTCGGCGATGCGCTGCTCGACCAGATCGGCGTAGGCACGGGTGGCCGAGAAACGGTAGCCATGCTCGGCGGTGGCACGCTCGACGCGGGCCGCCAGCGCGATCAGGCGATCGAGCAGATGCTGCTCGGTCTCGGCGCGCGAGTCGAGCTGCGCGGTCAGGTCGGCCAGCTCGGCCTCGACCGCGGCCAGCATGGGTGCGAGCGACTTGGCCACCGGCAGGCCGCGCAGCGCCATCATGCGATAGGTCTCGAACTCGACCAGGCGGCCCGAGACACGGCCGGCGCGCGTCTGGCTGCCGCCACCGGGGCGGAACAGCACCAGCAGGCGTTCGAAGCCGTCCGCCTGCAGCCTGAAGTCGGTGACGGTCCAGGCATAGCCCTGCCCCACTTCCGCGGCGACCAGGGTAGTGCGCGGCCCGAACCAGTCGGCGGTCAGCTGCATCACGCGCTGGCTGTCGGCCAGTTCATGCTCGAGCATGACCAGCTGCAGCGCCACGATAGTCTGGCCCGGAATGGCGGCCAGCCAGCCAGGCGGCGTCGCCAGCCAGTCCGACAGCGCCGGTTGCGCGGCCCCCAGGCCGGCAGCCTCGGGCAGCGGCTGGACGATGGAGTAGCGGGTGAACTCGGAATGGCGCTCCCACTTGACGGTGTAGCCGCCCAGGCGCAGGCGCAGGAAGTTGCCCTGCAGCGCCTGCTGCTCGAGCTCCTGCTGATCGGGCAGCCGGCGCAAATGCTCGCATTCCTGCTCGCGACTGACGCCACGGTTGAGCACCGCGACATAGGTCACCAGTGCCGGCAGCCGGATATGCGCCTGAGGACGGGCATGGACCTCGTTGTGCAGCTCGGCGCGAAGCGCATCGTCGGCTGGCAGCAGGTCGACAGGGCTGGGAGCTATGGGTGCGAGGTCAGGACTCAAGATCTTCATCCTTGCCATCCTGCCACAAGAAAAGGACAGCTCTGGCGCGTCAGGCCTGGAATGTCGCGGGCAGGCGCCGCAGCAGCACCTGCTCGATGCGGCGGCCCTCGACCTGGAGCACCTCGAAGCGCCAGCCCGCGATCTCGACCGACTGGCCAACGCCAAGCAGCTCGCCCGAGACGGCCTGCATCAGGCCGGCGACGGTGTTGTAGCGCTCCTTGTCCTCGTCGGGCAGCTCATCGATGTCCAGCCTGGCCTTGAGCTCATGGGCCGGCATGGCGCCGTCCACCAGCCAGCTGCCGTCCTCGCGCGGCGTCGCCCAGGCCTCGTGCGGCACCTCGGGCGAGAGCTCGCCGGTGATGGCCTCCAGCATGTCGAGCGGCGTCAGCAGGCCCTGCACCACGCCGTATTCGTCGACCACGAACACCATGCGGGTGGCACGCGACCTGAACTGCTCGAGCAACTCCATGCCACTGAGCGTCTCGGGCACGAATACCGGCGCCACCGTGCTGCGCAGCCAGTTCTCCCAGCCGCCCTGGTCGTGCAGCGCCAGCAGGCGTGGCAGATGGATCACGCCGATCACCTCATCGAGACTGCCGCGGCAGACCGGGTACCAGGAATGGGCGCCCTGCCAGGCCTTGGCCAAGGCCTGCTCGAAGCTGTCGGCATGGTCGATCCAGACGATATCGGAGCGAGGGACCATGATGCTGCCGAGCTGGCGGTCATCGAGCTGGAAGACGTTGCGCACCATCTGGTGCTCGTGCTCCTCGATGATGCCGGCGCCAACGCCCTCGGCCAGGCTGGCCTTGATCTCTTCCTCGGTCACCAGCTGCGCGGAGGTGTTCTCGAAGCGCAGCAGCTTGAGCACGGCGCCGGTAGTGGCCGACAGCAGCATCACGAAGGGCTTGGCGGCCTTGGCCACGCCGGCCATCGGGCGCGAGACCCAGCGAGCCACGGCCTCGGGGTGCATCTGGCCGATGCGCTTAGGCACCAGTTCGCCGAACACGATGGTCACGAAGGTGATGACGATCACGACGATCGCGGTCGCGACGATCTCCGCCGTGGCCTGAGGCAGGCCCAGCGGCATCAGCCATGCCGCCAGCGCGCCGCTGAAGGCGGCTTCGCCGACGATGCCGTTGAGCATGCCGATCGAGGTGATGCCGACCTGCACCGAGGACAGGAACTCGGTCGGGTTGTCCATCAGCTCGAGTGCCGTGCGCGCTCCCTTGTCGCCGCTGTCGGCCAGCGCGGCCAGCCGCGCCTTGCGGCTGGCGGCGAGCGACATCTCGGACATGGCAAAGGCGCCGTTGAGCAGGGTGAGGAAGGCGATCAGCAGAAAGTCCATAATTCTGGAATGGCACTTTACATGATTGGTGACCTGCAGGGTTGCGACGAACCGCTGCAGCGCCTGCTACAGCAACTGGACTTCTCGCCCAGCCGCGACACGCTCTACCTGCTGGGTGACCTGGTCAACCGGGGCCCGAACTCGCTGGCAGTGCTGCGCCAGCTGATGGACTACGGCGCTTCAGCCCAATGCCTGCTGGGCAACCATGACCTGCACCTGCTGGCTGTCGCCGAGGGCGCGCGCAAGGCGCACCGCAGCGACACGCTCGACGGTATCCTGGCTGCGCCGGATCGCGCCGACCTGCTGCACTGGGTACGCACGCGCCCGCTCGCGCTCTCGGTGCAAGGCTGGCTGCTGGTCCATGCCGGCCTGCTGCCGCAATGGGACGCGCAGCAGGCGCTCGCGCTGGCGCAGGACTTCTCGGCCATGCTGTCGGGCACCGAAGGCTCGGACTGGCTGCAGCGGATGTACGGCAACCAGCCCGACCGCTGGAGCGAGGACCTGGGCGGCGATGACCGCTGGCGCATCATCGCCAACGCGATGACGCGGCTGCGCTTCTGCAGCGCCGACGGCCAGATGGAATTCGCCAGCAAGGATGGCGCGGCATCGGCGCCGGCCGGTTATATGCCCTGGTTCGACGTGCCGGGGCGGCGCAGTGCGGCTACGCCGATCGCCTTTGGCCACTGGTCGACGCTGGGCCTGCTGCAGCGCGACAAGCTGCTCGCGCTCGATACCGGCTGCCTGTGGGGCGGCTGCCTGAGCGCAGCCCGGCTGGAACCGCAGGCCCAGGGCCCGGCTCGGGTGGCCGAGATCGTGCAGGTCAACTGCCCGCAGACGCGCCAGCCTGGCATCTGAGGACGCCAGCGGCCACGGGTACCCTCAGGGTCAGGCAGCTGGCTGGCTGCCGGATTCAGCCGACTCCGGCACCGGAGCGGGCGCGGGCGCCATGAACAGGGCCGCTACCTTCTTCCTGCTCTTGATGTAGGGCGAGTTGCCGCGCGCCGCAGCGGGCTGCACCTTGCCCTCCCATTCAGGCCGGGCGTCCGGTGCCAGCTTGGGCTCGTAGGGTCGGTCGAAGAAGGGATCTGCCGACGCGCGCGGTGCGCGAATCTGGCGCTGGGGACGCTCGCCGCGCAGTTCGGAGCGCGCCTGCGGATCATGCCAGACGCGCTGGCCGTCGTTCTGGCGGCCCGGGCTACCGCCAAAGCGGCGCCGGTCGCCCTCGAGCTCGATCGGCTCGACATCGGCCTTCTTGCCGATCAGCTTCTCGACATCGGCCAGCAGCCTGGCGTCCTTGGCCGAGACGAAGGAAATCGCGATGCCCGAGGCGCCTGCGCGGCCGGTGCGACCGATGCGGTGCACATAGTCCTCGGCGTTGAACGGGATGTCGAGGTTGAACACCGCCGGCACGTCCTTGATGTCGAGGCCGCGCGCGGCCACGTCGGTGCAGATCAGCAGCTCGACCTCGCCCTTCTTGAAGGCGTCGAGCGCCTTGAGCCGCTCGTCCTGGCTCTTGTCGCCGTGCAGCGCCGCGGCATTGAGCCCGTCGCGCTCGAGCGCGCGCGCCATGCGGGCGCAACCCAGCTTGCTGTTGAGGAAGACGAAGGCCTGCTTGATGCCCTTCTCGCGCAGCAGCTGCTTCAAGGCCTGGCGCTTGTCGTCCTCGTCGACGCGGTAGAAATGCTGCTCGATGGTCGAGGCGGTGGCGTTGGAGCGCGCGACCTCGATCGTGACCGGGTCCTGCAGGTAGCTGCCGGCCAGGCGCTTGATCTCGGGCGAGAAGGTGGCACTGAACAGGAGCGTGGTGCGCTGCTTGGGCAGGTAGCTCAGGATGCGCTGCAGGTCGGGCAGGAAGCCGATGTCGAGCATGCGGTCGGCCTCGTCGAGCACCACGTACTCGACCTGGTTCAGCACGCAGTTCTTGGCCTCGATGTGGTCGAGCAGGCGGCCCGGCGTGGCGACCA
>CAZJQH010000072.1:0-10147 GCA_964547895.1 uncultured Chitinophaga sp.
GCACGTCGATCTCGAGCACATAGTCGAGCTTGACGCCGGCAGCCTTCATCGCGTCGGCCTGCGGAATGGTGCGCGGGAAGCCATCGAACAGGAAGCCCTGGGCGCAGTCGGCCTGGGCGATGCGGTCCTTGACCAGGTTGATGATCAGCTCGTCGCTGACCAGGCCGCCGGCGTCCATCACCTTCTTGGCTTCCAGGCCCAGCGGGGTGCCGGCCTTGACCGCGGCGCGCAGCATGTCGCCGGTCGAGATCTGGGGAATGCCGTACTTCTGGCAGATGAAGTTGGCCTGGGTGCCTTTGCCAGCGCCGGGGGCGCCCAACAGGATCAGTCGCATGGGTTTCCTTGTCCTTGGTGTTTCAAATTGCTGCGATGCGCGCGGCTAGCCGCGGCCTGCCCCTCCTGGGCAAACGGCCTAGGATAGCACGGGCATCATGTCGTCAAGCTGACGCCCATGCCCTGGGCGCAGGCCAGGCTGGAGCAGTTTCACAGGCCGGCGCGGTCCGCGAAGATCTCGCGTACCCGCTCGAGGTCTGCCTGGGTATCGACGCCGGGTCCGGGGGCGTGGGGCGTGACATGCACCGCGATGCGCTCGCCATGCCAGAGCACGCGCAGTTGCTCGAGCGACTCGCACTGTTCGGTCGGCGCCGGCTCCAGGCCGGGGAAGGCCTTCAGGAAGCCGACCCGGTAGCCGTAGATGCCGACATGGCGCAGCGGCAGCGGGCTTTGCGGCAGTTCCACGATGCCTTCGCTCCAGGCCTCGCCCATGCCGTCGCGCCACCACGGAATAGGCGCCCGGCTGAAGTACTGCGCGGTGCCGCGGCGATCGAGCACCACCTTGACCACGTTGGGGTTGGCGAACTCGGCCGCATGCTCGATCGCGTGTGCAGCGGTGCTCATGACGCAGTCGGGGCGGCGCTGCAGCTCGGCGGCGACCGCCTCGATCAAGGCCGGGTCCATCAGCGGCTCGTCGCCCTGCACGTTGACGACGATGGCGTCGTCCGGCAGTCCGAGCAGGGCGCAGGCCTCGGCCAGCCGGTCGCTGCCGCTCGGGTGGTCGGCGCGCGTGAGCACCGCGTCGACGCCGGCGGCGCGGCAGGCGGCCAGGATCTGGCCGTCATCGGTCGCGACCACGCAGGAGACCGCGCGGCTAAGCCGCACGCGCTCGGCCACGCGCACGATCATCGGCTGGCCGCCGATGTCTGCCAGCGGCTTGTTGCGCAGCCGGCTTGAAGCCAGCCGGGCCGGAATCAGCACATGGAAGGGTGCCGTGGCTTCGGTCGCGCTCATTCGGCGGGGCTCTCGCTGCGCGGCAGGCGCTCGAGTTCTTCGTCGCTGATCTCGCGCGCCTCGTTCTCGAGCAGGATCGGGATGCCGTCGCGCACCGGATAGGCCAGGCGCGCGCTGCGCGAGACCAGTTCCTGCGATTCGCGCAGGTAGATCAGGGGGCCCTTGGTGACGGGGCAGACCAGCAGTTCAAGGAGTTTGGCGTCCATGCCGGGATGATAGTCGCTCCCGCAGCCTTTTCAGGGCCTGGTCGAGTTCATCCCAGAAGGAAGGCTCGGGCGTCTGCTCGAGCGGCACCGCCCAGAGCTCGATGCCTGGATGCGACTGCAGCAGCGGCCACAGCTTGACGGCATCCTTCTCGGTGCACAGCCAGACCAGTCCGGGGCGCTGCGCGGCCTGCGCTGCCGCCAGCATTGCAGCGAGCATGGTCGGCCCGTCGGCATGGTCGGGCAGTTCGAGCGCCTGCTGCAGCGACAGTCCGCGCGCCGCCAGCATCTCGAAGAAGCGCTGCGGCTGCGCGATGCCGGCCAGCGCGGCCAGGCCGCCGGGCTGCCGTGCGAACTGGCTCAGCGCCTGCTGGCTGCCGTCGGCTGCGATCGCGTGGCTGGAGAGCTCGCGCCGGGCCATGTGGATGGCGCCGCCCGCCATGGCGGGGCGCAACGGCGGCAAGGCCATGCCCTTGCGCGCGGTGCGCAGCACCAGCAGCTCGTCCAAGCTGTCACCACCACCCCAGGGAAGCGCCGGCCAGGGCTCGCGCAGCATCCCGGCCGGCAGCAGCCAGCCGTTGCCGCTGCCGCGCTCGTCGAACACCACCACGGTCAGGTCGCGCGCCAGCGCCCAGTGCTGCATGCCGTCGTCGCAGACCACGATGTCTACCTCGGGGTGGCGCGTCAGCAGCAGCCGGCCAGCCTCGGCGCGGCGGCGCCCGACCACCATCGGCGCGCCGCTCGCGCGCGCGATCAGCAGCGGCTCGTCGCCGGCTTCGCTGCTGCTGCTCGCGGCAGTCACCTCCAGGCAGCTGTCGCCCTGGCGGCCGTAGCCGCGCGAGATCACGCCCGGGGTCCAGCCCCGCGTGCGCAGATGACGCAGCAGCGCGATCACGGTCGGCGTCTTGCCGGCACCGCCCACCACCACGTTGCCCACCACCAGCACCGGTACCGGCAGTCGCTCGCTGCGCGCCAGTCCGATCCGATAGGCCAGGCGGCGCAGTCCCAGCAGCGCGGCATAGACGCGCGAGACTGGCCAGAGCAGGGCAGCGAGCGGCCCGCGCCTCTGCCAGGCTGCCAGCAGGCGGGACGACATCAGCGTCCTCCCTGCGGCTGGCGGGTGGCGAAGACGATGCGTTCGAGTCCGCTGCGGCGTGCCGCCTCCATCACGCGGATGACGGCCTGGTGGCTGGCTGCCTGGTCGGCGCTGATGACCAGCACCGTCTCGCTGCCGTTCTCGTTCTGGCGCAGGGCCTCGCCGAGCGCCTGCTTCAGGTCCTGCGCCTCGGTGCCGGCCAGCAGCTGGCGGTCAAGCGCATAGCGGCCTTGCGCGTCCACCGTCACCACCAGCTCATGCGGTCGCTGCTGCAGCGACTCGGCCTGTGCCACCGGCAGCACGACCTGCAGTTCGGTGTAGCGGCTGTAGGTCGTGGTCAGCATCAGGAAGATCAGCACTACCAGCAGCACGTCGATGAAGGGGATCAGGTTGATCTCGGGATCCGGGCTGCCCTGGCCGAAGCTGGACTTTCTGAAGTTCATGGTGTGTCGTGGTGATTGGCTTGACCAAGTTTATTCGCTGCTGCATTGTCTGGCTCCGGCGCCGCCAGAACCGCCTGAACCAGGGTAATCACTGATTTCGTATACGTTATACGAGTAGACAATATACGCACCAGCCTCCTGAACCGCTTCCTGCCAACCTTGCACTCCCGTGGACCTCAACAGCCCCTTGCTTCCTGCCAGCGATGACTCGTCCTTGCTGCGCCTGTCCCTGCCCAAGGCGGCCCGGCAGTCAACCTCGGACTTCGTGGCCGAGACGCTGCGCGAGGCAATCGTCTCGGGCCAGCTCGCCAGCGGCATGCTGCTCAAGCAGGACGAGCTCGCCGAGCGCTTCCACGTCAGCAAGATCCCGGTGCGCGAGGCCCTCAAGCGCCTGGAGGCCGAGGGGCTGGTCAGCTTCATGCGCCACAAGGGTGCGGTGGTGGCCTCGATGTCGCCCGACGAGATCTGGGAATATGTCGAGATCCGCGCCATGCTCGAGGCGCGCGCCGCCGAGCTGTCCGCGCCGCACATCAGCGAGGCCCATCTGCAGCAGGCCAGGCTGGCGCTCGAGGCCTTCGGCAGCGAGCGCAACCCGGCGCGCTGGGGCGAGGCCAACTGGCGGCTGCATTCCGCGCTCTACCTCGATGCCCGCCGTCCGGTGCTGATGGCCGAGATCCGATCCCTCTACGACAAGGTCGAGCGCTATGTGCGCGCCCTCCTGTCGGTGACCCCCGAATTGCCGAAGACCCAGCGCGAACACCAGGAGATCCTGGACGCGTTCGCTGCCCGGGATGCGGAGAGGGCGGCAGCCCTGACGCGAGCCCATGTGCTCGACGGCGGTGCCTCGCTCCTGAGATACCTCTCCGAACACCGCGCCGAAGGGCGTGACAACCCCGTCTGATCCGTTCCAAGGAGACAAGTCATGAAGAAAGCGTTGATCGCATCCGCGGCATTTGCCGCACTGTCGGGCTCGGCCCTGGCCGACACCCTGGTCGCCATCGCGGGTCCGATGTCGGGCCAGTACGCCTCGGCTGGCGACCAGATCAGGAAGGGCGCCGAGATGGCGATCGCCGACATCAACGCCCGTGGCGGCGTGCTGGGCGAGAAGCTCAAGCTCGAGGTCGGTGACGACGCCTGCGATCCCAAGCAGGCGGTCGCCGTCGCCAACCAGATGGTCAACAAGAAGATCGCCTTCATGCACGGCCACTGGTGCTCCTCGTCCACCATCCCGGCCTCCGAGGTCTATCTGGAATCCAACATCCTGATGGCCACCGTCTCGACCAACCCCAAGGTGACCGATCGCGGCCTGAAGAACGTGTTCGCGATCGCCGGCCGTGACGACCAGCAAGGCCAGGTCGCGGGTGGCTACCTCGCCGACAAGTTCAAGGGCAAGAAGATTGCCGTGGTCGATGACAAGAGCGCCTACGGCAAGGGCCTGGCCGACGAGATCGCCAAGGCCATGGACAGCAAGGGCGCCAAGCCGGTGCTGCGCGAGTCGATCACCGCCGGCGAGAAGGACTACTCGGGCCTGGTGGCCAAGCTCAAGGCTGCCGGGGTCGAGGTGCTGGCCTACGGTGGCTACCACACCGAAGTCGCGCTGATCCTGCGCCAGGCCGAGCAGGCCAAGCTCAAGCTGACCGTGCTGGGCGGCGACACCATGTCCAACACCGAGCTGGTGACCGCCGCCGGCAAGGCCGCCGACAACGTGCTGTTCACCTTCGGGCCCGACGCGCGCAAGAACCCGGCCGCCGCCCCGATCGTCAAGAAGTTCCGCGACGCCAAGGTCGAGCCCGAAGGCTATGTGCTGTACGCCTACGCTGCCTTCCAGCTGTTCGAGCAGGCGGCCAAGAAGGCCAACAGCGTCAAGTACAACGAGCTCGAGAAGGCCATGCGCAGCAGCGAGTTCGACACCGTGCTGGGCAAGATGTCCTTCGACGCCAAGGGCAACAGCAAGGCGCCGGCCTTCGTCGTCTACCAGTGGAAGGACGGCAAGTACGACTACGTCAAGTGATCGGCCGCGGCGCCAGCTGCGCCGCCTGATCTGAACCACAACCGCCCCGCCAGCTCCTGCAGCCGGCGGGGCGCCGGGTACAGGGTTATTCCCGTCCCGGGTTTCATGGCCTCGAATTCGGAGGACCCGGGATATGCTTGCCCACGCCTTGCAACAACTCATCAATGGACTGGCCCTTGGCTCGGTCTACGGCCTGATCGCCATCGGCTACACCATGGTGTACGGCATCATCGGCATGATCAACTTCGCCCATGGCGACATCTACATGGTGTCGGCCTTCATCGCGGTGACCAGCTTCACGCTGCTGGCCGCGCTGGGCGTGACCTCGATCCCGCTGGCGCTGCTGATCGTGCTGATCGTCGCCATCGTGCTGACCTCGGCCTATGGCTGGAGCGTCGAGCGCATCGCCTACCGCCCGCTGCGCGGCGCGCCTCGGCTGGCGCCTCTCATTTCCGCCATCGGCATGTCGATCTTCCTGCAGAACATGGTGCAGGTGACCCAGGGCGCGCGCGTCAAGCCGATCCCGCCGCTGCTGACCGGCGGCGTCGACCTGTTCACGCTCGACGGCGTGACGGTCTCGTTCTCGTACAGCCAGATGCTGATCATCTTCGCGACGGTCGCGCTGATGCTGGGCTTCACCTACCTGATCACGCGCACCTCCTTCGGTCGCCAGCAGCGCGCCTGCGAGCAGGATCGCACCATGACGGCGCTGCTGGGCATCAACGTCGACCGCACCATCTCGCTGACCTTCATGATCGGCGCGGCACTGGCCGCGGTGGCAGGCGTGCTGGTGACGGTCTACTACGGCGTGGTCGACTTCTACATCGGCTTCGTCGCCGGGATCAAGGCCTTCACCGCCGCCGTGCTCGGCGGCATCGGCTCGCTGCCGGGCGCCATGCTGGGCGGGCTGATCATCGGCCTGCTGGAAGCCTTCTGGGCCGCCTACCTGTCGCCTGAATACAAGGACGTCGCGACCTTCGCGATCCTGATCCTGGTCCTGATGTTCCGTCCCAGCGGCCTGCTGGGCCGCCCCGAAGTGGAGAAAGTCTGATGACCGCCACCATCCAACTCTCGCATGTGCCGGACTGGTCCGGCCGCTTCAAGGATGCCGGCGGCGTGGCCTTCGTCGCGCTGGTGCTCGGCATCCCGATGATAGGGCTGACCACCGTCGACAGCGGCGGCGCGCTCGAGGTCCAGACCCGCTGGGCCGCGCTGGGCCTGTTCGTGCTGATTGCATTTCTCGGCCGGCTGCTGTTCGTCGCGCTGGGCGACCGGCTGCGCGCGCGCCAGCGGGCCAAGGTGCGTTCGGGCCAGGCGGCTCCGACCCGCGGCCACGCCTCCGGCTTGCTCAAGGCGCTGGGCTGGGGCCTGCTGGGCCTGTCGCTGGCGCTGCCGCTGGTCTGGGGCGACAACCGCTATGTGATCGATACCGCCACCACGGTGCTGATCTACATCATGCTGGGCTGGGGCCTGAACGTGGTGGTCGGCCTGGCCGGCCTGCTCGACCTGGGCTATGTCGCCTTCTACGCGGTCGGCGCCTACAGCTACGCGCTGCTGTCGACCCAGTTCGGCTGGGGCTTCTGGGAGGCGCTGCCGGTCGCCGGCCTGGCCGCGGCCACCTTCGGCATCCTGCTGGGCTGGCCGACGCTGCGCCTGCGCGGCGACTACCTGGCGATCGTGACGCTGGGCTTTGGCGAGATCATCCGCATCATCCTGGTCAACTGGACCGATTTCTCGGGCGGCCCCAACGGCATCTCGTCGATCCCGCGCCCGACCTTCTTCGGCCTGCCGTTCAAGGCGCCCAGCGACGACGGTCCGGCCACCTTCGCGAGCTTCTTCGGGCTCGACTACGTGCCCGAGCACCGCGTGGTCTTCCTCTACTTCCTGATCCTGGCGCTGGCGCTGCTGACCAACCTGTTCGTCAGCCGCATGCGCAAGCTGCCGATCGGCCGCGCCTGGGAAGCGATGCGCGAGGACGAGATCGCCTGCAAGGCGCTCGGCATGAACGTGACCAACGTCAAGCTGTCGGCCTTCGCGCTTGGCGCCATGCTGGGTGGCTTCGCCGGCGTCTTCTTCGCCGCGCGCCAGGGCTTCATCTCGCCCGAGTCCTTCGTGTTCTCGGAGTCGGCCATCATCCTGGCCATCGTGGTGCTGGGCGGCATGGGCAGCCAGCTCGGCGTGGTGCTGGCTTCGCTGGTGCTGGTGCTGATCCCCGAGATCGGCCGCGACTTCGCCGAGTACCGCATGCTGATCTTCGGCGCCGCGATGATCCTGATCATGGTCTGGAAGCCGGGCGGCCTGCTGTCCCACCGCGAGCCCACGCTCAAGGCGCCCCAGTCCAGCCAGCTCCAGCCGAAACGGGAGGCCGCATGAGCCACATCCTGCAAGTCGACAACCTGACCATGCGCTTTGGCGGCCTGACCGCCATCGGCGACCTGTCCTTTGCCGCGCCGGCGCAGCAGGTGACCTCGATCATCGGCCCCAACGGCGCTGGCAAGACCACGCTGTTCAACTGCATCACCGGCTTCTACAAGCCGACCGAGGGCAGCGTGCGGCTGCAGCATCCGGTCGCCGGCGAGATGCGGCTCGAGTCGCTGCCCAGCCATCGGGTGGCGCGCGACGCCCAGGTGGTGCGTACCTTCCAGAACATCCGCCTGTTCCCGAAGATGACGGTGCTGGAGAACCTGATCGTCGCCCAGCACAACATGCTGCAGGGGGCGTCGGTGTTCTCGCTCGCCGGCCTGCTGGGCCTGCCGTCCTACCGCCGCGCCGAGACCGCCGCGCTGGAGAAGGCGATCCACTGGCTCGACCGCCTGGGCCTGCTCAAGCTGGCCGACACGCCCAGCGGCGAGCTGCCCTACGGCACTCAGCGCCGCATCGAGATCGCGCGCGCGCTCTGCGTCGAGCCGGTGCTGCTGTGCCTCGACGAGCCGGCCGCCGGCCTCAATCCGCGCGAGTCGGCCGAGCTCAACCAGCTGCTGCTGCAGCTCTCGCGCGAGGAGGGCGTCGCGGTGCTGCTGATCGAGCACGACATGAGCGTGGTGATGAAGGTGTCGGACCACATCGTGGTGCTCAACTACGGCCGCAAGATCGCCGAGGGGACGCCGCAGCAGGTCCAGAACGATCCGCAGGTGATCAAGGCCTATCTGGGCGAGGACGATTCCGAGGAGGTGGCCGCATGAGCCTGCTGAAACTGTCGGGGGTGCATACCCATTACGGCCATATCCATGCCCTGAAGGGTCTGGACCTCGAGATCGGCACCGGCGAGGTGGTGACGCTGATCGGCGCCAACGGCGCCGGCAAGTCGACGCTGATGATGACGCTGTTCGGCGCGCCGCGCGCCAGCGCCGGCCAGATCGTGTTCGAGGGCGAGGACATCACGCGGCTGAGTCCGCACGAGGTCGCGCGCCGCGGCATCGCGCTGGTGCCCGAGGGCCGGCGCATCTTCCCGCGCATGACGGTGCTCGAGAACATCCAGATCGGCGCGACCTTCGCCGACCCGGCCAACTTCGAAGCCGACCTGCAGCGCATGTTCGCGATGTTCCCGATCCTGGAGCAGCGCCTGCAGCAGCGCGCCGGCACCTTGTCGGGTGGCGAGCAGCAGATGCTGGCGATCGCGCGCGCGCTGATGGGCCGCCCGCGCCTGCTGATGCTCGACGAGCCTTCGCTCGGGCTGGCGCCGCTCTACATCCGGCGGGTGTTCGAGATCATCCGCGAGCTCAACCGCGACCACGGCATGACCATCCTGCTGGTCGAGCAGAACGCCCACCATGCGCTGCGCGTCGCGCATCGCGGCTATGTGCTGCAGCATGGCGAGGTGGTGCTCTCTGGCAGCGGCGAGGAGCTGCTGGCCAGCCCCGAGGTGCGCGCCGCCTACCTGGAAGGCGGACACTGAGCCCGGTCGCGGCCGGCGCACAGCTGCTGGGCAAAGCGCTCGGCCGCGATCTCGAGCTGCAGCAGATGGGCCTCGGCGCGAGCGCGCAGATGGCGCCAGCAGACCAGCGCCGGAATCGCGACCAGCAGGCCGAAGGCCGTGTTGTAGAGCGCGATCGAGATGCCGCGCGCGAGCTGGGCCGGATCGCCGCCACCCGGCGTCAGGCCGGTCGTGCCGCCCTGGGAGCCGAAGATCTCGATCATGCCGATCACGGTGCCGAGCAGCCCCAGCAGCGGCGCCGCCGAGGCGATGCTGCCAAGCGCGGTCAGGTTGTGCTGCAGCCGGTTGGCAGCTAGCCGGCCGGCTGCCTCGAGTGCGGCCCGCAGTTCGGCCGCATCGGCGCCCGGATTGGCCTGCAGCGAGCGCCAGCCAGCGGCCAGCACCGTGCCCAGCACCGAATGCTGCTCGAACTGGCGGATCACCTCGGGCGTAGGCAGGCCAGCACGGGCAGCCAGCAGGGCCTGCTCCAGTACCTGCGGCGGCTGCACCCGCGCCGTCCTCAGGCTGTAGAAGCGTTCCAGCGTCAGCGCCAGTCCCAGCACCGAGCAGGCCAGCAGCGGCCAGACCGGCCAGTCGGCCGCTTGCAGTATCGAGAGCAATTCCATCCTCCTTCAGCTCGGATGCCCGGTCCTTCTGGCCTGTGCATCCCTGACATATTTGCCAATTATGGCCGCATTGTCCGTAGCTGGCGCAAGGCCTTGTTTGTTTCCTACAATCATTGCTTGTTTCAACCACCCAACCAAGGAAGAACACTGATGGAACACACCCTGCCCGCGCTGCCCTATGCGATCGACGCCCTGGAGCCCCATTACTCCAAGGAGACCCTGGAGTTCCACCACGGCAAGCACCACAACGCCTATGTGGTCAACCTGAACAACCTGCAGAAGGGCACCGAGTTCGAGAACATGGACCTCGAGTCCATCGTCAAGAAGTCCAGCGGCGGCATCTACAACAACGCGGCCCAGATCTGGAACCACACCTTCTTCTGGAGCTGCATGAAGCCCAACGGCGGCGGCGAGCCGACCGGCGCGCTGGCCGCGGCCATCAACGCCAAGTGGGGCAGCTACGCTGCCTTCAAGGAAGCCTTCGTCAAGTCGGCCGTCGGCAACTTCGGTTCGGGCTGGACCTGGCTGGTCAAGAAGGCCGATGGCTCGGTCGACATCGTCAACACCG
>CAZJQH010000073.1:0-10017 GCA_964547895.1 uncultured Chitinophaga sp.
GCGGGCCGTCCGGTGCGCGCGCTCTCGGGCGGCAACCGGCGCAAGGTCGAGCTCGTGCGCGCCATGCTGCATCGTCCCCGGCTGCTGCTGATGGACGAGGCCACCGTCGGCCTTGACCCGGTCTCGCGCCGCCAGCTGACCCAGGCCGTCGTCGACCTGTGCCGCCAGCATGGCGTCGCGGCGCTCTGGACCACCCACCTGGTCGACGAGGTGGCGCAGGCCGACCGGGTGCTGGTGCTGCATCGCGGCCAGGTGCGGTTCGATGGCGACATCCCGGCCTGCCTGGCGCGCACTGGCGCTGCCGACCTGGAAGCCGCCTTCCTGCAACTGACCGGACAGGCTGCATGATCCAGCTTCCTGTTTTCGCCATTCGTCCCTTGATGCATCAGCAGAGGCCGCCATGCGCTCGTCAATCTCCCTGATCGCCATGCTGGCTGCCGCCGGTTCGGCTGCGGCACAGCCCTTCGATCCGCTGCAGGTCAGGGGCTGGGCGGCGGCCTGTACCAGCTGTCACGCCAGCCAGGGGCGGGCCGATTCCGGCCTGCCACCGCTGGCCGGGGCCGGGCGCGAGTCCATGGTCGCGGCCCTGCTCGACTTCAAGTCCGGCCGCCGGCCCGCCACCGTCATGCAGCAGCTCGCGCGCGGCTATGACGACGAGCAGTTGCAGGCGATCGCCGACCATTTCTCTCGCCTGCCGCCGCCATGATGCAGCGCCGCAGCTTGCTGCAAGCCGGGCTCGGCGCCGCCGCCGGCCTGCTGCCGCCAGGGTCCCGGGCTGCCAGCCTGGGGCAGGCCAGGGTCGTCGTGATCGGCGGCGGCTTCGCGGGCGCCACGACGGCGAAGTACCTGCGCCTGTGGTCACAGCAAGGCGTTTCAGTGGCGCTGGTCGAGCCACAGCCGAATTTCGTCTCCTGCCCATTGTCCAACCTGGTGATCGCGGGCGCACGTGAACCGACTGACATCACGCTCGACTACGACCAGCTGGTCAGCCGCCATGGGGTGCATTGGGTCAGGGAACGCGCGACCCGTATCGACCCGGAACGGCGCCGGGTCAGGCTTGAGGGTGGCGCCGAACTGCCCTATGACCGCCTGATCGTCGCGCCCGGGGTCGGTTTCGACTACAGCGAAATTCCCGGCATGAGCCAGCCTGGCGCGCAGGAAGCGGTGCCGCATGCCTGGAAGGCCGGTGTTCAGACCGTCGCGCTGCGCCGCCAGCTGCAGGCCATGCCCGATGGCGGCGTGTTCGCGATCAGCATCCCGCCCGCGCCCTACCGCTGTCCGCCCGGCCCCTACGAGCGCGCCTGCCTGGTGGCGGAGTACCTGCGTCGTCACAAGCCGCGCAGCAAGGTGCTGGTGCTGGACGCCAATCCCGACCTGACGTCCAAGGGCGCGCTGTTCCGGCAGGCCTGGGCCGAACGCTATCCCGGCCTGGTCGAATACCGCCCCAGCCACCGGGTGGTCGATGTCGACCTGGCGCGGCAGACCCTCAAGCTCGACTTCCACGAGGATGTGCGCGCCGATGTGCTGAACCTGATTCCGCCGATGCACGCGGGCCAGATCGCGTTCGACGCCGGTCTGGCGAGTGCGCAGCAGCGCTGGTGCCAGGTCGACTTCCTGAGCTTCGAGTCCCGGGCCGTCGAGCGGGTCCATGTGCTGGGCGACGCGCTGCAGGCCGCGCCCGCCATGCCCAAATCGGCCCAGATGGCCAACCAGCACGGAAAGGCCTGCGCGGCGGCGGTGCTGGCCCTGCTGTCTGGTGAGCAGGTCAACCCGCTGCCGCTCTACCACAACACCTGCTACAGCTTCGTGCAAGAGCAGCAGGCCATGCACGTGGCGAGCGTCCATCGTTACGACGCCGCTCGCGCCACCATGCTGCCCGTTCCGGGTTCGGGCGGCCTGTCGGACCGGCCCAGCGCGCTCGAAGCCCGCCATGCGCTGGCCTGGGCGCGTGGCATCTGGGCCGACACGCTGGCCTGATGCACCCGACGGATCAAAGGAGCTAGCGATGCCAACCCGACCATCCATGCGGCGGCGTGCTGTCACCGCGACCGGCCTGCTGGCCTTGACGGGGCTGTTGCCGGTCTTGGCCAGGGCCAGGCCATCTGCGGCCTTCGATGCCAGGCGTTTCCCTGAGCTGCTGTCGTCGCTGGGTGCCCGTGAGCTGGTCGAGAGCCCGCTGCTGCGCCTGAGCGGCCCTGATGTGGCCGAGAACGGGGCCTCGGTGCCATTGGGCATCAGCACCTCGCTTTCCGGCGTCAGTACCTTGCTGCTGCTGGCGCAAAACAATCCCACTCCGCTGCTGGCGCTGTTCCGCCCGTTCCAGGCAGCCGAGCCCGACTTCAGCCTGCAGGTCAAGCTGGTCGAATCATCCGATGTCCATGCGGTGGCCATCATGGCCGACGGCAAGGCCTGTTTCACCCGCCAGGAGATACAGGTCGTCAAGGGCGCTTGCGGCGCCTGGTCTGCAGGTCCGCCAGCCGGTCCAGCCGAGGCCTACCTGCCCGAGCCGATCCGCATCCGTACCCAGCCAGTCGGCGACCGCGTCGTGGTGCGGGCGCTGATCAGCCACGAGATGGAATCCGGTCAGCGCCAGGACGGCGCGGGCAGGCTGGTGACCGCCCACTTCATCGAGGAAGTCCTGGCCACGCACAATGGCGTGACCGTCTTCGCGGCCGAATGGGGGCCCTGGGTGGCGAAGAACCCCATCCTGCGCTTCGAGCTCCGGGGTGCCCGGCCGGGCGACCGGATCGGCCTTTCCTGGCGCGACAACCGCGGATATAGCCGCGGCGACTCGGCCAGCGTGAAATAGGACAGATCCCGCCAGCCGCTGCTGTCCAGGCTCAGTTCAGCTTCACTTGAGGTTGCCCGAGAGGAACTGCGCCAGCCGCTCGCTCTGCGGCTTGGCCAGGATCTGGCGCGGATCGCCCTGTTCCTCGATCCGGCCCTGGTGCAGGAAGATCACCTGGTTCGAGACCTCGCGCGCAAAGCCCATCTCGTGCGTGACCACCACCATGGTGCGGTGCTCCTGTGCCAGCAGCTTCATGACGCGCAGCACCTCGTTGACCAGTTCCGGATCGAGCGCGCTGGTCGGCTCGTCGAACAGCATCACCTCGGGCTCGACCGCCAGCGCGCGCGCGATGGCCACGCGCTGCTGCTGGCCGCCGCTCATGTGCGCCGGGTAGCGGTCCTCGACCCCCTTGAGGCCCACGATCTCGAGGTACTTGCGCGCGGTCGCGATCGCCTGTTCCCTCGGCACCTTGAGCACATGGACCGGCGCCTCGATGATGTTCTGCAGCACCGTCATGTGGGCCCAGAGGTTGAAGTTCTGGAACACCATCGCGAGCCGGGTGCGCAGGCGCTGCAGCTGCGCCGGATCGACGGCTTCCAGCTCGCCGTTGTGCTTGCCGGGCTTGAGCAGCAGCTCCTCGCCCGCGACGATGATGCGGCCCTGCTGCGGCTTTTCCAGCAGGTTGATGCAGCGCAGGAAGGTGCTCTTGCCCGAGCCCGAGCTGCCGATGATGCTGATCACGTCGCCGGCGCGCGCGCGCAGCGACACGCCCTTGAGCACCTCGTGCTGGCCGTAGCGCTTGTGGATGTCCTCGGCCTGTAGCTTGTAGTCGGATGCGTTCATGTGTCCAGGATTCATGTCAGTGCTTGCGCGGCGCCAGGTAGGCCAGGTAGCGGCCCTCGGCCAGCTTGAACAGTCCCACCAGCGCGAAGCTCACGCAGAGGTAGATGGCAGCCGCCGCTAGATAGGCCTCGAACGGCAGGTAGTAGTCCGAGTAGATCCGTCCGGCCGCCGAGGTCACGTCGACCAGCGCCGGCACCGTGCTGGCCAGGCTGGTGCTGTGCAGCATCATGACCACCTCGTTGCTGTAGGCCGGCAGCGTGCGGCGCATGGCGCTGGGCAGCACGATGCGGCGCAGCACGGCCCAGCGGCCCATGCCCATTGCCTGTGCGGCCTCGATCTCGCCATGCGGCGTCTCGCGGATGGCGCCCGCCAGCATCTCGGCGGTATAGCCCGCGTTGTTGAGCGCGAACGCCAGCAGCGCGCAGAAGAAGGGCTCCTTGAAATAGGTCCAGGGCCAGATCTCGTCCCAGCGCTGCTGGATCCATTCCAGCTGGGCCAGGCCGTAGTAGATCAGGTAGACCTGCAGCAGCAGTGGCGTGCCGCGGATGCAGAAGGTGTAGGCGCCCACCAGGGCGCGCAGCCAGGCCTGGCGGCTGGTCAGCGCCAGCGCCATCAGCAGCGCGAGCACGGCGCCGATCGCCAGCAGCGCCAGCAGCAGCTGCAGCGTGACCAGCAGGCCCTCGGCGTAGAGCTGGATCGTCGCCGGGTCGAGGATGACTTCCCAGTTCACAGCTGCCCCCGTTTCGTGCCCAGGCTATAGCGCGCCTCGACCTTGCGCAACACCCAGAGCGAGACCCAGGTGTAGAGCAGGAACAGGCCGGCGGCGAACAGCAGGAAGGTGAAGGGCTCGCGGGTGGCGGCGCTGGCCTGCTTGGCGCGGTAGGTCATGTCCTGCAGCCCGATCAGGCTGACCAGCGCGGTCGCCTTGATCAGCACCAGCCAGTTGTTGGTGAAGCCGGGCAGGGCGTAGCGGATCATCTGCGGCAGCGTGATGCGCCAGAAGGTGCGCAGCCGGCCCATGCCAAAGGCCCAGGCGGCCTCCATCTGCCCCTTGGGCACGGCCAGGATGGCGCCGCGGAAGGTCTCGGTCATGTAGGCGCCGTAGATGAAGCCGATCGTGATCACGCCGGCCGCGAAGGGGTTGATGTCGATCGTCTGTTCGCTGCCCAGCGCCTCCATCAGGCTGTTGAGGCCGATGGTGCCACCGTAGAAGATCAGCAGCATCAGCACGAGCTCGGGGATGCCGCGCACCAGCGTGGTGTAGATCGTGGCCGCGGCCACCAGCGGCTTGTGGCCGGAGAGCTTGGCGCTGGCGCCGGCCAGGCCGAGCAGGACGGCCAGCAGCAGCGAGGCCAGCGAGACCGCCACCGTCACCGCCGCGCCTTCCAGAATGGTCAGGAAATAACCGGTCATGAGAATGTAAGCGGGCGGCCAACCCCGTTCGGGAGCTGCCGCCCTGTGGATGGATCAAGGCCTGGACATGCCAAGGACATGCCCATGGCCGCCTTACTTGCCGTAGACGTCGAAGGTGAAGTACTTGTCGTTGAGCTTCTTGTAGGTGCCGTTGGCGCGGATGGTCTTGATCGCCTCGTTGATCGGCTCCTTGAGCTTGTCGCCCTTGCGCATCGCCACACCCATGCCGGAGCCGAAGTACTTGAAGTACTTGGGATCGTCGAGCGAGGGGCCGGCGAAGGCATAGCCCTTGCCCTCGGGCTTGGCCAGGAAGCCGGCGCCGACCTCGACCGAGTCGGCTACGGTGCCGTCGAGGCGGCCCGACTTGATGTCGAGGTAGACCTGGTCCTGCGCCTCGTAGGGCACGATGGTCGCGCCCTTGGACTTGAGCTCGCCGAGCGCGAACTTCTCCTGGGTGCTGCCCTTGAGCACGCCGAGCTTCTTGCCCTTGAGGCCGCCAAACGCGTCGTCGACCTTGACGTCGGACTTGACCACGACGCGGCTCGGGGTGTTGTAGTACTTGTCCGAGAAGTCGATCACTTTCTTGCGATCGTCGGTCATCGACATCGAGCTGATGATGACGTCGTATTTCTTGGCCTGCAGGCCGGGGATCATGCTGTCCCAGACCTGCTCGACGAAGACGCACTTGCGCTTGATCTGCTCGCAGATCGCGTTGGCGATGTCGACATCGAAGCCGGTCGGCTTGCCGTCTGCGGTCTTGAAGGTGAAGGGTTGGTAGGTCGGGTCGATCGCGACCTTGAGGTCGGCACCTTGTGCCATGGCGCTGGTGGCGCCCAGGCTGACGAGCAATGCGGCCAGGAGCTTGTTCATGTCTTTCCTTGGGTAAAGGTCAGTTGGAATGCCCGCATTCTAGGGCCTGGCTTGCGCCTGGTGTTGCGCTTTTGCTACCCCTTGGGGTAAATACTGGCCGCAGACCCTGTTCTGGCCTTCAATCCTGCCTGAGCCCGAGGATCACCGAGGGGCGCCAGCTCTCGACTTGTCCTGCCTCGGGCGATGAAGGGGCGAGCAGGTAGATCCGTTCGTTGCCGATGCCCAGCCGCACCAGCTCGTCGCGTACCGCCCAGGCGCGCGCCAGCGCCAGCTCGCGCATGCGGTCGGCGTCGACCGGGGTGGCCGCTAGCAGCAGCTTCTCCATCTCGGCAGCGGGCAGCTCGCGCGCCAGGCCGATCAGGTTGCGCGGCTTGGGGATGTCGGCGCGCCGGTAGACCTCTTTCAGCAGCCTGGCGGCCTCGGCCGGCGTCGGCGCCTCGACCTGGTCGACCGGCTTGCCGCTGCGCGCCAGCTGGCGGTGCTTTTCCTCCAGCAGGCGCTGCTGCAGCTGGGCCTGCTGGTAGGCGCTGCGCTCGCGCTCAAGCTCGCTCTGGCCCTCGAGCGTGATCCTGAGGTCGGCGCGCTTTTCCATCGCCTGCGCGACCTGCTGCAGCCGCTTGAGCGTGCCTTCATCGAGGGTCGCGCTGCCCGGGGCGAAGTCGAGCTGGTTGAAGTCGTCGGCCGCGCCGCCAAAGGCCTGCGCGATCAGCGCGAACGGCGCCGTGATCGCCTTGCCGATCAGGCCCAGCACCATGCGCCAGATGATCGGGCCGATGCGGAACTGCGGGTCGTTGATCGAGCCGCTGATCGGCAGGTTCAGGTCGATCACGCCGTTCGAATCGGCCAGCAGCGAGACCGCCAGGCGCACTGGCAGGTTCGGCGCCTCGCTGCCCTCGACGCGATCGCTGAACTGCAGCTGCTTGAGCAGGATCTGGTTGCTGGCCTGCAGCTGGCCATCGGGCGCGACCTGATAGCGCACCGACATGCCGAGCTTGCCCTGCTCGATGCCGTGGCCCGCGTACTTGACGCTGTAGGGCGACAGCGGCGGCAGCTCGAGGTCGTCGACCTTGCCGCGGATGTCGAGCGCGAGCGGCTGCGCCAGCGGATTGAGCTGGCCGTCGATCTCGATCGATGCGCTGCCTTCGGCCTTGCCGCGCAGGTTCAGGCTGGCGAGCCCGGGCGCGCTGCCGTCCTGGGCCGGCCGGTTCGAGAAGCCGCCGAGGCGTCCGGTCAGCTCGCTCAGGTGGGCCGAGTAGTTGGGCTTGATGAAATGATCCTGGAAGTCGACCTGGCCGCGCACGAAGGCGATCGGGCCGAACTCCAGCCTGGGCTGGGTCGAAGCCTTGGGTGATGCCGCTGTCTGGGGAGCTGAGGGGGCTGAGGGGGCTGAGGGGGCTGAGGCAGCCAGTGTCGGTTCGCTGGCAGCCGGGCCCGCCTTTTCCGTACCCAGGCCTGCCGGCGCACCGGGCTGGCGCAGCAGCTGCTGCAGGTTGATGCGGCCCTGCGGGTCGATCACGACCCGGGCGTAGTAGTCGCTCAGCACTGTCTCGGCCACCTTGAGCCTGGCGAGCGTCCCGCGCTCGAGCTCTAGCTGCAGGCCGCGCAGTCCGAGCGACTTCCAGTCCAGCAGGCGCTCGGCCGGATCCAGCGTGCTGGCGCGCAGCCGGGCGACTTCGCCGTCGCCGCGCAGCTGCAGCGACAGGCCCTGGGGTGGCAGCGCCAGCGCGAGCTGGGCGCGTAGTCCGAGTTCGGCGCGCAGCAGGTCGAGGTTGAGTGCCGAGGCGAAATAGGGCTCGAGCAGGTGCAGCGGCAGATCGTCGAGCTCGAGGCTGCCCTGCGCCGCCAGCGGCACCGGCTTGCCGGCGGATTCCGGGACCGGCAGCGTCAGCTCGCCCTGGTAGCTCAGCGTGCCGCCGCTGCCGGCCTTGTCGCGCGCCAGCTTGAAGCCAAGCTCCAGCGGCAGCTGGACCGGCTGGCCGGGCGTGAAGTTAAAGGGCCCGGCACCCAGCCTGATCTGGTCCAGCTGCAGCCTGACCGCTCGCGCAGTGCTCTCGTCGAGCAGCGACAGGCGGCCGTCACCCAGCTTGAACTGGCCGAGTTCCAGCTGCCATGCGCGGGCTGGCGCGGGCTGTCCGGTTGCGGATTTCCCGGTGGTCTGCCTCGCGGCCCTGGTGCTGGCTGGCGCCGGCAGCCAGCGCTCGACGTTCCAGCGCGCGCGTGCATCGCGCTGCAGCTGCAGCTCGGGCTGATCGAGTTCCAGTCTGGCCGCCTGCAGCCGCTGGTCGGCCAGCGCCAGCTGCCAGTCTTCCAGCAGCAGGCGGTTCAGGCGCGACGGCACTGACTGGCCCTCGCGCAGCGCCAGCCCGTCAAGCTGGAGCTTCTTGCCCTTGATCGTCGGCGCCAGGCCTGCCAGGCTGGCCTGGCCCTCGAAGCTCAGGCTGTCCCAGTCCAGCTGCAGCGCGTTGCCCTGGCCTGCGGGCTTGAGCTCGAATCCGGCGTCGCGCAGCGCGAGCCGGCCCTCGATTTCGAACGGCGCTTGCGCGCCCGGTGGCAGCCGCAGCGCCAGGTCCAGGTCGAGCAGGCCGCGCGTGGGGCGCACCGGCAGGCTTGCGGGCCAGTAGGGCAGCCAGGGCGCCAGATCCAGCCCTTCGCCGTGCAGCCGTCCCGTACCCTGGCGCGCCTGCGCGAACGGGCGCAGCAGCGCGCTGGCATCGACTGCGTTGCCGTTGAGCTGGAAATTGAGCGTGGGTTCGGCCGCCTCCTCGCGCTGCTGTTCCAGGCTGCTCAGGAAGGGCAGCTTGAGCGCGAGCTCGCGCACCTGCTGCGTGCGTCCGACCGCGTCGTCGGCAAAGTCGATCGCACCGTCCTGCATGCTGAACTGGAACAGCGCAAAGCGTGGCAGCTCGGACGGCGGCTGATCGGGCTTGATCAGGCGCTGCAGGATGTCGTCGACGTCGTAGCGGCCCTCTCCGAGATGGCGCAGCCGAAGATGGGGCTGCTCGAGCTCGACCGCATCGAGCACCGGTGCCAGCCGCAGCAGCGACTGCAGCTCGAGGTCGAGATGGAGCCGGCCCAGCGTGAACTGCTCGCCCTGGGACTGGGCATCCGCCACCCGCAGGCCGACCAACTCGAGTTCCAGCGTCCAGGGCTTGAAGTCGACCTGTTCCACGCTGACCTGGCGCCCGAGCGCCGCGCCGGCCTGCTTTTCCAGCTGCCACTTCAGCAGCGGCGGCAGGGCGGCCCATGACAGCAGCCAGAGCACCAGCAGTCCCGCGACCGACCAGGCGGAAAACCGCACCCCCCGCAGCAGTCGCCTGCGCCATGCGGATGATGCCGGTATCTTGGTTGCCTGTTCTGTCGATGCGTTCATGTCTGCTCCCAGCAGGAAACTATAACGCCCCGGCCTGTAGGCAGGCGCGGGGCGTTTGGCAGGGGTTGTGGACGGAATCAGGTCGTCTCGGCCTCGATCGCCTCGATCTGCTCGGACAGCTCCAGCCAGCGCTCCTCGGCGGCGGCGGTTTCCTCGGCTATCGCCTTCAGGCGCCGGCCTGCCTCGGCCAGCTCGGCTGGCGGCAGTGCGACCATCAGCTTTTCCTCCAGTGCCGCGCCCTCGGCCTGCAGCGCGGCCATCTTCTGGTCGAGCTTGGCGAGCTCCGACTTGAAGGGCTTGAGCCTGCCGGCCAGTTGCTGGCGCCGCTGCGCCTCCAGCCGGCGCTGTTCGGATGGGTTCAAGGCGGGAGCTGCGGCCTGGCCCGTGCTGGTTGCGGAAGTCGCCTCCGTCTTGCTGGCGCTGACCTTGGCCTGCACTGACTCGCGCTTCTCCTTCGCGACCTCGAGCAGGTAGCGCTGGTAGTCGTCGAGGTCGCCATCAAACGGCGCGATGCCGCCATGCGACACCAGCCAGAACTCGTCGCAGACCGAGCGCAGCAGCGCGCGGTCGTGGCTGACCAGCATGACGGTGCCCTCGAACTCGTTGAGCGCCATCGCCAGCGCCTCGCGGGTCGCGAGGTCGAGGTGGTTGGTCGGCTCGTCGAGCAGCAGCAGGTTCGGGCGCTGCCAGACGATCATGCACAGCACCAGGCGCGCCTTCTCGCCGCCGCTCA
>CAZJQH010000074.1:0-9991 GCA_964547895.1 uncultured Chitinophaga sp.
TCGCATGTCGGAATCAAAATCCGATGCCTTGACCAACTTGGCGACTCCCCTACACTGGTTTGCAGTATTATACTACACACCGAATGCAGTCTTGTTTGTTGCTGTCTCAAGCAACGAAAGAGATTGTAGCCTACTTTCGCCACTGTTTGAGAGGATGCTCAAACAAATTCTTGCAGCGTCTTGCGATCCAGCCATTCGGCAGGGTGGAAAGATCCACCGCTTGACTCGCCAGTGCGAATATCGCGCTGCCTGAACCCGTCATTCTAGCAGATATTTTCTGCTGTTTCAGCCAGTCAATGCCGATTGTTATCTCGGGGCACAGGCTGGCTGCGACAGGTTGCAGGTCGTTGTGTCCAAATTCATAAACACAATCGCTTGCAAGGAAGTCCTGCATTGTAGAGGCAGAACTGTCGCGTTTGAGCTCCGGGCTGGAAAAAATCTGCGGCGTCGAGGCGCCGGTCGGCGGCTTGAGCACGATGAACTCCGCCGCTGGCAGTGCTATCGGGCTCAGCTGCTCGCCCACGCCCTCGACCCAGGCGTTGTCGCCGCCCAGGAAGAAGGGCACGTCGGCGCCCAGCTTGAGGCCGATCTGCATCAGCTGCGCCAGCGGCAGGTCCAGCCCCCAGAGCTGGTTGAGCGCCAGCAGGCATGAGGCGGCGTCGCTTGAGCCGCCGCCCATGCCGGCTTCCTGCGGGATGTTCTTCTCCAGCGCGACATGAGCGCCCCATTCGCAGCCCGTGGCCTGCTGCAGCGCGCGCGCGGCTCGCACCACCAGGTCGTTCTCCGGCAGGGGCTGGCTACCGATGCCGCCAAGGTCCTCGCGGCTGATCGCGCCGCCAGCGCGCTTCTCGAAGTGCAGCCGGTCGCACCAGTCGATCAGCATGAAGACCGATTGCAGCAGGTGGTAGCCGTCCGCCCGGCGGCCGGTGATGTGCAGGAAGGTATTGAGCTTGGCTGGCGCGGGAACGTCGAGCAGTTGGCGCAGGGACATGTCGGCTGATATGGTGGCGGGGGCCTGGTGGCGGGGCCCGGGTTCAGGGTTGCGGCTGGTCGATCAGCAGGCGCAGCGTCGCGGCGGGCGCCGGTTCGGCGCGGCGGGCGCGCAGGCGGCCCTGTTCCGGCTCCAGCTGGAGTTCCCAGCCGGGTGCCGGCACGGCGCGACCCTGCAGCCATTCGAACAGTTCGGCCACCGGCAGCGCGGTGCCAGTCAGGGCTGCGCTCAGCGAGGCCAGGTCGGGATAGGCCTGCAGCTGGTCGCCACGCTGCAGCAGCGCCGAACCGGCATCCCAGCGTGCGCTCGCCAGTGTCGAGCCCAGCGGGCTGAACAGCTCGATGCCGCCGGCCTGGGCGTTGCCGTGCAGCTCGAAGCCGGCATGAAAGCCCTGCGGCGGCTCGCTTTCGACCTGCAGCGACAGCCGGCCGCTCCAGTGCGCAGCGGCCGGCAGCGATGCCGGCGGGGCTGTCGCGCAGCCCGCCGCCAGCAGCGCGATGGCACAGCAGCCCAAGCCCCGCTTGAGGGCGGCTCTCAGTGCGGCCATGGTCAGGGCTGGGCCTGGAGCCGATCCAGGGTGCGTTGCAGGGTTTCATTGCCGGGCTGCAGTTGCTGTCCGCGCTGCCAGACCTGGCGGGCGGCATCGCGCTCGCCCAGTTCCCAAAGCACCTCGCCCAGGTGAGCTGCGATCTCGGCGTCGGGGCGGCGCTCGAAGGCTGCCTGCAGCCAGCGCCTGGACTCGGCCAGGTTGCCGAGCCTGAACTCGACCCAGCCCATGCTGTCCTGCACGAAGGGGTCGTCGGGCAGCAGTTGCAGCGCGCGCTCGATCAACCCGCGCGCCTCCTGCAGCTTGAGCCCGCGGTCGGCCAGTGAGTAGCCGAGCGCGTTGTAGGCATGGCCGTAGTCCGGCGCGCGCGCGATCAGTTCACGCAGCAGCTGTTCCATCTCGTCCAGGCGGCCGGCTTTCTCGGCCACCATGGCGCGCTCGTAGGCGATGTCGGCGTCCTGGGGAAAGCGTTGCGCTGCCTCGGCGTAGATCTCGAGTGCTTGCGGGTATTCGGCCAGATCGCGCAGCAGCTGGGCTTCGGTGAGCAGCTTGCGGCGGGCATCTGCGTCGGATTCGCCCGGCAGCCGGCGCAGCAGGGCCCGCGCCTCTGGCAGCCGGCCCTGGCGCGCCATCAGCAGCGTGCGGCGCTTGAGCACCGCGGGTTGGGCCTCGGCGTCATCGACCTGCTCCAGCCAGGCCAGCGCGGCGTCGAGCCGGCCCTGCTTTTCGGCCGCTTCCGACAGCAGGAGCCTGGCCTGGCTGCTGCCGCGTCCGCTCGCCGGTTGCAGGCTCAGGTAGCGCTCCAGCGCGCTGCTGGCTTCGTCAAGCTGGCCTGACTGCAGGGCCAGCAGGCCTTGCAGCAGCCAGGGTTCGGCAACTTCCGGCTGCCCGCGGGTCAGGATGGCGAGCTGGCGGCTGGCGTCGGCGGGGCGCTGCTGCTCGGCCAGCAGGCGGGCGTATTCAAGCCTTATCCGGGGCGAGTCGGCAGCCCCGGCCTGGGCCAGCCAGCGCTGCAGCAGGGCTTCGGCGCCCGGCTGCTTCTGCTCGAGCAGCAGCAGCGCCAGCCAGGCTGGCAAGACCGACTTGCCGTCTGCGGCCAGGCCCTTGCGGGCCGATTCGATTGCTGCCAGCTTCTGGCCTGCCGCCAGCTCCAGCCGCCCAAGACTGGTCCAGGCCGGTGCCGCCAGCGGGGCTTGCCGGCTGGCCTCGAGCAGCATCGGCCTGGCGGCATTGAGAGCCGCTTCCCGGTCACCCAGACGGGTGAGCATCTGCGGTAGCCCGACGATCAGGTCCTGCCGCTGTTCGGCTGGCGTCAGGCGCAGCAGCGAGCGCAGCGGGGTCGTCATCTCGGCAGGCCGGTCGAGCGCGAGCAGGATCTGCAGCACGAAGCGCTGCGCCTCGGTCGAGCGTGGCTGGATCTCGGTCCAGGTTCTTGCTGCCTGCAGGGCGGACTCACCCGAGCGTGCCTGCAGCGCGATCTCGATTGCACGACGGAACAGCTCGGGACGCTTGTGCTTGCGCGCAGTCTCGAGCAGCAGCGAGAAGCCGGTGCCTGGCTGGCCCTGGTTCACCTGCATCTCGCTCACCAGCAACTGGTAGAACAGCTCGCCCCGCATGCCCGAATCCGGCGGGCTGGCTGCCGGCTCGGAATTCGTCGCTGCCGTTGCCGGCGGCTGGTCATTGCCGTTGGCTAGCCCCGTGCTGCACCAGAGGGCGAGTGTCAGCGCCGCTGCCAGCGGGTAACGCCGCCTTGGCCCGTGCAGGGCCGCAGCAGCGTTGGATAGGGTCGCGCTTGGGGGCGGAGGGGCAGTGCTGTCCATCGGCGCATGATAATGGAAGGCCTGTTTACCCGTCTCTACCCCATGCCTGAATTGCCTGAAGTCGAGGTCACGCGACTGAGCTTTGCCGACCGCATTGCCGGTGCCCGCATCGAGGCGGTCCGGCTCGGCAAGCCGCTGCGCTGGCCGCTGGGCATCGAGCCCGCCGCCTTGCAGGGTCTGGTTGTGCAGCGGGTGCGCCGGCGTGGCAAGTACCTGCTGCTCGACCTCGATGGCGGCCTGCTGCTGCTGCATCTTGGAATGTCGGGCAGCCTGAGCTTTGCCCCCGAGCTGCCGCCAGCCGGAGCACATGACCATTTCGAGCTCGCGACCAGCCAGGGCCGGCTGCGGCTGCATGATCCACGCCGTTTCGGTGCCGTGGTCTGGGCCGAATCCGAAGCCGATCCGGCCGCGCGCAAGCTCCTCGGGCATCTCGGGGTCGAGCCGCTGGGCGAGGACTTCGATCCGCTGGCCTTCTGGCGGGCGCTGCGAGAGCGCCGGGCCGCGATCAAGCAGGTCCTGCTGGCGGGCGACATCGTGGTCGGGGTCGGCAACATCTATGCGTCCGAGGCGCTGTTCGCGGCCGGCATCCGCCCGACCTTGAGCGCCGCGCGGCTGAGCCGGGCGCGGGCCGAGCGACTGCATGGCGCGGTCAGGGCAGTGCTGGCGCGCGCGCTCGAGCAGGGCGGCAGCACGCTGCGCGACTTCTCCAGCGCGGACGGCAAGACCGGCTATTTCCAGCTCGAGGCCATGGTCTACGACCGTGCCGGCCAGCCCTGCCGCAGCTGTGGCACTACCATCCAGAGCCTGCGCCAGGGCCAGCGCTCCACCTATTTCTGTCCGCAGTGCCAGACTTTCTGATTCCCGCCTTCTTCCTTCCATGACTGCTGTCTTCGATTCGGCGTCGCCTGCGGGCGCAGCGCACGGGCCATTCTTTTCCTTGCTGGTCGACTGGCAGCGCCGCCATGGCCGCAGCGGCCTGCCCTGGCAGGGCACGCGGGATCCCTACCGGATCTGGCTGTCCGAGGTGATGCTGCAGCAGACCCAGGTCGCGACCGTGCTGGACTACTACCCGCGCTTCCTGGAGCGCTTCCCCGATGTGCGCTCGCTGGCGGCCGCGCCGCAGGAGGACGTGCTAGCGCTCTGGAGCGGCCTGGGCTACTACAGCCGTGCGCGCAACCTGCACCGCTGCGCCCAGGCCGTGGTGGAGCAGTGGGGCGGGGCCTTTCCGTCCAGCGCCGAGCAGTTGCAGACGCTGCCAGGGATCGGCAAGTCGACCGCGGCGGCGATCGCGGCCTTCTGCTTCGGCGAGCGGATCTCGATCCTGGACGGCAACGTCAAGCGGGTGCTGTCGCGCCTGCTGGCCTTCGAGGGCGACCTGGCCGTGCCAGCGCAGGAGCGCCAGCTGTGGGCGCTGGCGCAGGACCTGCTGCCTGCCTCGCCCACGCATGACGAGATGATCGCCTGGACGCAAGGTTTGATGGACCTGGGCGCCAGCCTGTGCTCGCGCAGCCGGCCCGACTGCGCTGCCTGTCCGGGTCAGAAGCTCTGCCTGGCCAGCCAGCAGGGCCGGACTGCCGAGTTCCCGGTTCGCACGCGCAAGCTCAAGCGCAGCACGGTCGAGTGGTGGTGGCTGTTGCTGCGGCGAGGCGATGGCGCGGTCTGGCTCGAGCGCCGGCCGCAGGAAGGCATCTGGGCCGGGCTCTATTGCCTGCCTAGCCATGGCTCGCGCAGCGAGGCGCTGGCGCCGTTCGGCGGCGAGGCCGCATTGCGCCAGGAGCACGAGACGCTGCGCCATGTACTGACGCACCGCGACCTGGTGCTGCGCCCGCTCGAAGTCGAATGGTCGGCTGGTATGCGCGTTTCCAGTGGCGAGGCCATGGCCCAGCCCGGCTTGTGGGTTCGTCATCGCGCCGAGCTGGAGATCGGCCTGCCGGCGCCCTTGCGCGGCCTGCTCGAGCGCCTGCTGCCGGCCTGAGCCGGAATCATCCGCCGTCATGGGAACGGCGCGGGGCTCAATGCCCCACGTGCTTGAGCGCGTCGAGCTCGCGGTGGCGCCGGCGCACCGTCCAGTGCTGCGAGAAATGCTTGGCGAGTTCCTCGACCAGATAGGTCGAGCGGTGCTGGCCGCCGGTGCAGCCGATCGCCACCGTGACATAGCTTCGGTGGTCCCGCACCATCGATGGCAGCCAGCGCTCCATGAAGTTGATGATGTAGACCTGCATCGCCTGCACCTCGGGCTCGACGCTGAGGAAGTCGGCCACCGGGGCATCGAGTCCGGTCAGCGGTCGCAACTCGGGCTCGTAGTGCGGATTGGGCAGCATGCGCACGTCGAACACGAAGTCGGCATCCATCGGCACGCCGCGCTTGAAGCCGAAGGACTCGAACACCAGCGTCAGCGTGGACGGCTCGTGGTCGAGCAGCTTCCTGACCTCGGTGCGCAGGTGCGAGGCCTTCAGATGGCTGGTGTCGATCACGAGCGAATATTCGCGCAGCTCGGACAGCAGCTCGCGCTCCTGCTCGATCGCCTCGATCAGCGCATGCTGCTGGTCCTGCGAGTCGGGGCGCGAGAGCGGATGCAGGCGGCGCGTCTCGGAGAAGCGCCGCACCAGGGTGTCGGTGGTCGCATCGAGAAACAGCACCATCAGCGGCTGCCCCGCCTTGCGCAGCTTGTGCAGCTGGGCCGGCATGCCGGGCAGTGACTTGGCGCTGCGCACGTCGATCGCGATCGCGACCCGGTCGGCATGGTGGCCGTGCTCGATCGCGATGAAATCCTCCAGCAGCTCGGGCGGCAGGTTGTCGACGCAGTAGAAGCCGGCGTCCTCCAGCGCGTGCAGCGCCACCGACTTGCCCGAGCCCGACATGCCGGTGATCAGCACCAGCTGCATGGGGGACTTGCGTGTCATGGCTGCAGCATCTCGCGTGCGTGCGCCAGCGAGGCGTCCGACAGCCGGTCGCCACCCAGCATGCGGGCGAGCTCCTGGACACGGGTCTCGTCGGCGATCACGCGCACCTCGCTGGCCGTGCCCTGCGCGTCGGCCTTCTTGGAGACGAACAGGTGATGGTCGGCGCTGGCGGCGACCTGGGGCAGGTGGGTCACGGCCAGCACCTGGCGGTCGCGTCCCAGCTGGCGCATCAGGCGTCCCACGGTCTGGGCCACCGCGCCGCCGATGCCGCTGTCGACCTCGTCGAAGATCAGCGTCGGCGCCTGGCCGAGCTGGCTGGTCGTGACCGAGATCGCCAGCGCGATGCGTGACAGTTCGCCACCCGACGCGACCTTGCCGACCGGCCTGGGCGTGCTGCCCGCATGCCCGGCGACCAGGAACTCGACGTTCTCCAGCCCATGCGCCTGCGGCTCGGGCAGCGGCGCCAGCCGGGCCTCGAAGCGGCCGCCGTTCATGCCCAGGCCCTGCATCGCGGTGGTGATCTCCTGCGACAGCTTCACGGCCGCCTGCTCGCGCGCGGCGCTGACCTTTTTCGCTGCCTTGAGCAAGGCCTGCTGAGCGGTCTGTTCGGCCCGTTGCAGGCCGTCGAGGTCGGTGCTGCGGTCGAGCTCGGCCAGCTGGCTCTGCCACTGGGCCAGCCGCTCGGGCAGTTCCTCCGGCTGGAGCCGGAAGCGCCGCGCCAGCGACAGCCATTGCGACAGGCGCTGGTCGAGTGCTTCGAGCGCCGCCGGGTCGAGCTCGGTCGGATCGGCATGGTGCTGCAGGTCGTGGCAGGCATCCTCGACCTGGGCCAGCGCGCCTTGCAGCACCTCGGCGATCTCGCCGAAGCGCGGCTCGATGTGCTGCTGCGCCTGCAGCGACTGCAGCGCGCGGTGCAGCAGCGTGGTGACGCTGCCTTCGTCCTCGTCGAGCGCCTGCAGCGCGCTGCGCGCGGCGTCCATCAGGCCCTGGGCATGGGCGAGCCGGCCGTGCTGCAGGTTGAGCTCGTCCCATTCGCCCTCGGCGGGCGCAAGCTTGGCGATTTCGCCGATCTGCCACTGCAGCCGTTCGCGCTCCTGCTCCAGCGTGGCCTGCTGCGCGCGCGCCTGCTCGAGCTGGCGCGCTGCCTCGCGCCAGCCGTTCCAGAGCCCGCGCAGCTCGACGGTCGAGACGCGGCCGTAGTCGTCGAGCAGCTGGCGCACCGAGTCGGGCCGGGTCAGGCTCTGCCAAGCGTGCTGGCCGTGGATGTCGACCAGCTCGTCGGCCAGGCTCTTGAGCTGGGTCACGGTGGCGGCGCTGCCGTTGATCCATGCCCGGCTGCGGCCCTGTCCGTCCAGGTGGCGCTTGAGCAGCAGCGGCTCCTCGGGGTCGGCCATGAAGCCGTTGTCATCGAGCCAGGCCCGCACGGTGGGCGAGGCGTCGAACTCGGCCGCGATCTCGCAGCGCGCCGCGCCCTCGCGCACCACGCCGGCGTCGGCGCGCGCGCCCAGCACGAACTGCAGCGCATCGATCAGGATCGACTTGCCGGCGCCGGTCTCGCCGGTCAGCACGGTGAAGCCGGTTTCCAGGTCGAGATCGAGGCTGCGCACGATCACGAAATCACGCAGCGACATGCGGCGCAGGCTCATGTGTTCATTCCTTCGTTCCAGTGCAGCTTCTTGCGCAGGGTATCGAAATAGCTCCAGCCCTTGGGGTGCAGCAGGCAGAGCTCGTAGGGCGCGCGCCGCACCGTGATTCTGTCGCCGTGCAGCAGGCTTGTGAAGGTCTGCATGTCAAAGTTGGCGCTGGCCTCGCGGCCGTTGACCAGCTCGAGCGTGATCTCGCCGCTGGCCGGCAGCACGATCGGGCGGTTCGAGAGCGTGTGCGGTGCGATCGGCGCCATGATCCAGCCGTCGATCGCCGGGTGCAGCAGCGAGCCGCCGACCGACAGCGTGTAGGCGGTCGAGCCGGTCGGCGTGGCGATGATCAGACCGTCGGCGCGCTGATTGGCGACGAAGCGGCCATCGACCTCGACGCGCAGCTCGATCATGCCGGTGGCGCCGCCCCGGTTGACCACCACGTCGTTGATGGCGACGGTGTCGAACACGCAGTCGCCGTCGCGCCAGACGCTGGCGTGGATCAGGCTGCGGTGGTCTTCCTCGTACTCGCCGCGCAGGATCGGGCGCAGGTGGGTCTCGAAGTCCGCCAGCGGGATGTCGGTGATGAAGCCGAGCCGGCCCTGGTTGATGCCGACCACAGGCACGCCAAAGCGGGCCAGCTGGCGGCCGATGCCGATGATGGTGCCGTCGCCGCCCATCACCAGCGCGAGGTCGCATTCGGTGCCGATCCCGGTCGGCGACAGTGCGGGGTACTGGGTCAGGCCGGTATTGAGCGCGGTCTCGCGCTCGAGCGACACCTCGCAAGCCATGGAATGCAGGAATTCGGCCACCCGCTCGAGCGCATCGCGCGAACCGGCGGCCTGGTATTTGCCCACCAGCGCCACATGACGAAAGCGGGTCTTGCCGTCCCGGCCTGTCTCGGGGGCCGGGCTTGATATGGACGGATTCATCCTCAAATTACAGCACAAGCTTTTTTACAATGGCCCGCATGTTAGACGACCGTTCCAAACTGCTGCTCAAGACCCTGGTCGAGCGCTACATCGCAGACGGCGAGCCGGTCGGATCGCGCACGCTTTCGCGCGCAGCCGGGCTGGAGCTTTCGCCCGCGACCATCCGCAACGTGATGAGCGACCTCGAGGACCTGGGTCTGATTGCCAGCCCGCACACCTCGGCCGGCCGCATTCCGACCGCGCGCGGCTACCGCCTGTTCGTCGACACCATGCTGACCGTCAGGCGCGACCCGGCGGGCAATGTCGAGGGTCTTGCCGCGCCGGGCATCGACGCCGAGCAGCCGCGCATGGTGCTGAGCCAGGCCGCGCAGCTGTTGTCCAGCTTATCCCATTTCGTTGGCGTCGTGATGACGCCGCGGCGGCCCTCAGTGTTCCGCCACATCGAGTTCCTGAGCCTGTCGGAGCGGCGCGTGCTGGTGATCCTGGTCTCGCCCGACGGCGACGTGCAGAACCGCATCATCCACACCCAGGCCGACTACAGCCAGTCGCAGCTGCAGGAAGCGGCCAACTTCCTCAACGCGCACTACGCCGGCCTGACCATGGACGAGGTGCGCGCTCGCCTGCGCACCGAGGTCGACGCGTTGCGCGGCGAGATCGCCTCGCTGATGGTCAGGGCGGTCGATGCGGGCAGCGAGGCGATGGAGCAGGACGACGTGGTGGTCGCGGGCGAGCACAACCTGCTGTCGGTCAACGAGTTCTCGCGCGACATGGGGCACCTGCGCAAGATGTTCGACCTGTTCGAGCAGAAGACCCAGCTGATGCGGCTGCTCGAGGTCTCGAACCAGGCCGAAGGGGTGCGCATCTTCATCGGCGGCGAGAGCCAGGTCGTGCCCTTCGAGGAACTGTCGGTGGTCAGCGCGCCCTACGCGGTCAATGGCGAGGTGGTCGGCACGCTGGGCGTGATCGGGCCGCAGCGCATGCACTACGACCGCATGATCCAGATCGTCGACATCACGGCGAAACTGGTCAGCAACGCGCTGAGCCACGGCAAGTAGACGCTAGAATCTGAGGCCTGGTTCGGGGCGTTAGCTCAGTTGGTTAGAGCAGAGGACTCATAATCCTTTGGTCGTCGGTTCAAGTCCGCCACGCCCTACCAATGAAATC
>CAZJQH010000075.1:0-9696 GCA_964547895.1 uncultured Chitinophaga sp.
CACCTCGGTCGCAGCGCCCTTCTCCTTCAGGCGCACCGCTTCCTCGACGGCGATCTCGTCGAAGGGGTTCATGCTCATCTTGACGTTGGCGATGTCGACGCCAGTGCCGTCGGCCTTGACGCGCACCTTGACGTTGTAGTCCACCACGCGCTTGACGGGAACTAAGATTTTCATTGGAAAAAGATAAAAAAGCCGTCCAGAACAGACGGCAAAACCTAGGAGAAACTACCCGTGATGCTGAGATCAGAAGGTATGCTTGATGCCCATCATGTAGCTTGCATCCTTTTCGTCTGACTTGGCTACATCAGAGTCCACCTTGCCAATCTCGGCAAAGACCATGGTGCGTTTGCTCAACGTGTACTCGCCACCAAAAGCCACTGCCTTGGTCGAGGTACCACCCTTGAACTTCTGGTTCTCGTAGCCCAGTTTCAGACGGGCAACCGCGTTGAGCGGTACACGAACCGCAGTGCTCCAACGGTCTGATTCCGCCACCGGGCCCTTTGAGCCCACGTAGGCGTCAACGTTGGTGTATGTCAGGCCAACCTTGGCCATGCCAAAGTCATAGGCGCCGCCAATCGTCAGCACATCCTTGCCTTCGGCATTGTCAGTTGCTGAAGGCGACGTGCCGGCATTCTTGGTCAGACCCAGGCCGAGCGCCAGCGGACCGTTGCGGTAGCGCAGCGCCACCTCGGTGGTGTTGACCTTATTGCTCGTCATCTCGGCCTTGGGCACATGGGAAATCCCTGCCTTGAAACCGCCGATCTCCGGGGTTTCGTACATCAGCGTGCCGTTGTAGCGCGTCGGCGCATCCAGCGGGCCACCATAGACGGTGGCTCCCAGTCCCAACGGGGTGTAAATGTCCAGAGCTGGACGCAGCAGGAAGTCCACTGGCCCCCAGAACCTGCCCATCGAAACCTCGCCAAAAGAACCGGCAAGTCCCAGCTTGCTGTTGGCAAAATAGTCATGGCCATTGCCTGTTGCACCGGTATCTGGATTGAAGCGGTAGTTCAGCAGCACATTAGCCTTGAGGCCACCGCCGAGGTCCTCGGTCGCCCGCATCGTGTAGTGGTTGCCACCCGCATCGAGGTTGTCGATACCTGTCTTCGATGGCGTCCCGTCGGACTTGGCAGAGGACTGCTTCAAGCCGATCACCACACCACCCGAAAGGGTGACGCTGGACTGTGCCAGGGCAACGGACGATGCCAGCAAGGCCAGCACGGGAACAAAATTCTTCTTCATACATGTCTCCTGTCAATTGATTGGAATCACAAAGGCAAATTCGATTGTTCAAAACGAGTTAAATCAAGTCTCAACCCTCCATCGGAATTCAAGTCACTCCCTTGGCCATAAAAACATTGGGTACCGATTTCATCTACCCAGGAACTTGGGCTTGCGCCTTTCCAAAAACGCTTTTCGCCCCTCCTCGAAGTCCAAACTGGCTGCCGTCAATCCCTGCCTCTGTCTCACAACTTCGTCAAGGCAACTACCAGACGATATTTCCCTGATCGACAGCTTGGTCAACTGCGCCGCCATAGGCGCCAGGTCACGGACCTGCAAGGTCAGATCACTGATGCTTTTCTCCCATGATCCAGCGGGGAATACGGCGGTCAGGAATCCGACTTGTTCGAGGGTCTCGACCGGTATCGGCTGCGCCGTCAGGAATGCCCGCATGGTCATCGATTGACCCAACCTGGCCATGTATCGCCGCAGTCCGGAGGGGTAGTAGTGCAGGCCCAGCGCTGCCGCCGGCATCCGGAGTTCTGTACCTTCCAGTGCGACTCCGATGTCGCAAGCCATCAGGATGTCGGTCGCTCCGCCATAGACACTGCCATTGAGCGCGCATACCGTGATGGGTCGCATCTGAGCAATCGCATCGGGTATCTTCTCGAAGAAGTCGGGATCGGAACCCTCCTCCTCGAAGCCGCCGATGTGGTATCCGGCACTGAATACCGGTCTGCCCTGCCCTTGCGTGTTGGCGGTGAAGACCACCACGCGGATGGCATCGTCGGCATTGAGCCTATCGATCAGCCGGAGCAGTTCATGCAGGTCGCTGTTTTCCAGTCGGTTTCTTTGCGCGGGACGATTCAGGGTGATGGTTGCGACCCCGTCCTCGATGAGCAGGCGAGGCAGTGTTGAGGCAGGTACGGTGGTATCCATGGCTTCAGACCAGCTCACTCAATTCCAGCCGTACACCGTCATGGTGGATTCGCCCTGGCGCAGCCGGTCCAGGATGGCGGCCTCGTCCGCTTCACGCTTGAGACCGGCATCGACCACCTCAGCAGCACGGGCTCGCGGAATGACCACCACGCCATCACCATCACCCACCACCAGGTCGCCGGGTTGAACCACGACCTGGCCCATGGTGATGGGGTGGTTGATCCAGCCGATGGCGCCGAAGTCCTTGCCGGTCCCCTGGATGCACAGGCCACGGGCAAACACCGGAAAGCCGAATTCACCCAGCAGCGCACCGTCGCGCACGCAGCCGTCGATGACCAGACCGGCCAGGCCGCGCACCTGGGCCATGGTGGTCATGATCTCGCCCCAGTAGCCATGCTCATAGGCGCCACTGGTGAAGACCACCATCACGTCACCTGGCTGCGCCACTTCCAGTGCCCGGTGCAGCCAGAGGTTGTCTCCGGGCGGCGAATGCACGGTCAGCGCCGAGCCGGCAAACCTGAACTGCGCTGCCACCGGCTTGATGGCCGAGGGCAAGGCGCCGATCTTCTTGCCGGCCTCGTGCAGGGTAGCCGTCGGCAGCTTGGCTGCCTGTGCTAGCAGATCCTCAGGCAGGCGCTCGATGTCCAGCCTGGTGGTCAGTGCCGGGTCATGCCTTTTCATGCGCCCTCCCGGGTCTGCAGGCTGTGGTACTTGTGGGCCTGGCGTGCCTCGTCCAGGCGCATGCCGCTGCGGGCGGCCTCGCGGATGCGGTTCTCGGCGGCCTCGATCTCCTCGGCGATCTCGAGCACCCGGTCCTCGTGCTCCTTGGGGATCACGACCACGCCGTCGGTGTCACCCTTGAGGATGTCGCCCGGCGCGACGCGGGCGCCGCCGATGTTGACCGGCACGCCGGTGGCTTCGACCTGCACCCGGTCCTTGCCGGTGCGCATCCAGTGGTCGATCGAGAACACCGGATAGCCCAGCGACAGGCAGAGGTGGGTGTCGCGATTGATGCCGTTGATCACGGTGCCGGCAATGCCGCGGCGGTGCGCGATCTCGGTCAGGATGTCGCCCCAGACGGTGCAGTCCTCGCGACCGTTGTTGTCGAGCACCACCACGCTGCCTGGGGCGACATCGTCGATGAAATCGCCCACGGTACCGCAGGGCTTGGCGGCGGGGCCGTACTTCAGCGTCCAGGCGCGGCCGGCCATGCGGAAGTCGCTGCTGCGCGGCTTGATCTTGTAGCACTGGCCCAGGATGCCGAGCTTGTCCAGCGCATCGGACAGGGTGGGCGTGTCGAGTCGGGCCGCGCGTTCAACGTTCTTGTCGGTGTTGCTCATTTCAGTGGTTCTCCAGCATGTGTTCGTAATTGCCACCCATGACCGCGCCGATCGGCGTGCCGGACAGGATGGCCTTGGCCATGGCGGCCTCCTTGGCGACGATGGTCTCGGCGGCCTCGAGCACGCGCTCGATGTCGGCGGCCGCGATGAAGATCACCGCGCTGCGGTCGGCCAGCACATAGTCGCCCGGCTGCACCGTGACCTGGCCGCCCTGTTCGGCGCCGATGGTGACGGGCACCTGGGTGCCGAGCTCGACCACCCGGCCGCGCGCGGTGCGCGAGGTCAGGCTGCGGCTGTAGATGGGGAATTCATAGGCGATGGCCTCGTCGACGTCGCGCAGCGGACCGTCGGCGACCACGCCGGCGATGCCGCGCAGCTTGGCGCCCAGGGTCAGCAGGCCGCCCCAGCAGCCGGCTTCCAGGCCGCTGCGCTGCTCGACCACGATGATGTCGTCGGGGCCGCCCTGCTCGATGGCGCTGCAGCCCAGGTGCTTCGGGGGACCCGGCGGTGGCTGGCCGGGGCCGACCTTCATGGTGATGGCACGGCCGGCGATGCGGCTGTTGCCGCCGGGGCCGGCGCTGCGCAGCGGCAGGCCGGTGACGGCGCCGGGCAGGCCGAGCTTGTCGAGGGCATCGGAGACGGCGCAGGCATCGAGCCGGCGCAGGCGCTGAATATTGGGGTCGCTCATGTCTAGGGCTTCTCGGGTGGGTCAGGGAAGGGTTTTCCAGGCAGCGAAGGCCAGGCCGGTGCCGGTCAAGGCTGGTGTGCGATAACCCGGCACGTACTCGACCCATTCCAGGTCAAGGTCGCGCGCGAGTTCGCCGACCACCAGCCAGTTGCGGATCTCGGAGCTGCCGGCCTGCAGCAGCCTGGGATCGAAGGCAGCCAGCGCCGCGCTGTCCTTGCGGCGGATCGCATCCAGCACCTGCTGGTCGAGCTCCTCGTCGACCAGGAAATGGCTCAGTCCGCCGGAGGCGATCACGCCCACGCGCAGGTCCTCGGGCCAGGCGGCGATCAGCTCGCGCAGCGCAGCACCCAGGGCGACGCAGCGGCGCGGCGTCGGCTGATTCGGCGGATCGAAGGTGTTGAGGATGACCGGGATCACCGGCAGCTCGTGGTCCTTCAGGATGCGGCGGTGGATGAACTGGAAGGCATGGCCCTCGAACTTGCCGGGCTCGATGCTGTCCAGGGCCGCGATATCGAAATCGCGGTCGCACAGTTGGCGGATCAGCCATTCGGCCAGGTCGCTCTTGACCGGGTATTCGCGGTCCTGCTCGGGCTCGTGGCGCCACATGCGCGCCGACTTGACCCAGCTGTCGCCCGGGCTGGCGGGCTCGCGCGCGGTATTGCGGATGGTCGGCCCGTAGTAGATCGCGATCGCCGGGTTGTTGCTGGTGCGGAACAGCTCGGTCTGGTCGTCGCCGACGATCAGCAGCAGGTCCAGGCACGCGGCCTTGATGCGCTCGTGCAGCTCGTCCATCGCAGCCTCGGCGGCGTCATAGCGCTCGCTCATCTTCTCGGGCGTGACCATGGCCTCGCAGCCGGCGGGTGCGGCGGCCAGCAAGGCGTCATAGTCGGTCTTGTTGCCCTGCTTGTCGTAGTAATGCGCGTTCCTGGGATCGATCAGCTTGAAGTTGTGCTGCCAGTCCTCGCGCTGCGAGACCAGCATGATGCTGTGCGATGAGCCGAAGGCTGCAACGAGTCGTGCCATTTCAGGATCCTTGAATCAGAAAGCTGTGAAGTCATGGAAGAGCGACAAGCTCACACCACGTAACGCGATCGCAGTTCGCTGATGCGGTCCAGGCTGTAGCCCAGTTCGCCCAGGATCTCTTCGGTCTGGTCGCCTTGCTCGGGTGCAGCGGTCAGGGGGCCACTCTCGCGCGGGTAGCGCGAGAAGTTCATCGGCAGGCCGACGACTTCGATGTCGCCGAGACTCGGGTGGTGCATGGTGCGTGCAATGCCCAGGTGCCTGACCTGCGGATCCTCGAACATCTGGTCCACCGAGTAGATCGGCCCGCAAGGCACGCCCGCCTTGAGCAGGATCTCGGTCCACTCGCCGGTGCTGCGCTTGAGGAAGGCGGCGCCGACCGCGGCATTGACCCGGGCACGGTTCTGCACCCGCTGCGGGTCGCTGCCCAGGCCCGGCTCGTCGATCAGCTCCGGCACCTCGAGCGCGACGCACAGGCGCTTGAACATGGTGTTGCCGATCGCGGCCAGGTTGATGTAGCCGTCGCGGGTCTGGAACACGCCGGTCGGCACGGTCAGCGGATGCTCGTTACCGGTGGATTTGGGCACCTTGCGATCGATCAGCCACTGGGCGGCCTGGAAGTCCAGCATCGCGATCTGCGACTCGAGCAGCGAGGTCTGCACCCACTGGCCCTCGCCCGAGACTTCACGCTCGAGCAGCGCGGCCATGATCGCCTGGGCGCAGAAGTGGCCGGAGCACAGGTCGGCGATCGGGATGCCGACGCGCATCGGACCGTCCTCGGGCTTGCCGGTCACGCTCATCAGGCCGCCCATGCCCTGGGCGATCGAGTCGAAGCCGGGCCAGTTGGCGTAGGGGCCGTCCTGGCCGAAGCCCGAGATGCTGGCGTAGACCAGGCGCGGGTTGATCTTGCGCAAGTCGTCCGGACCGATGCCCAGGCGGTACTTGACGTCGGGCCGGTAGTTCTCGATGAAGACGTCGGCGCTCTTGACCAGCTCGTGCAGGATGGCCAGGCCTTCCGGCTCCTTCATGTTGAGGGTCAGGCTCTCCTTGTTGCGGTGCAGGTTCTCGTAGTCGGCGCGGTTGTGGTCGCGCCCGCCGATCATGTCGTCGCCCCCCGGCGCCCCGGGCGGGATCTCGAGCTTGATGACGCGCGCGCCCAGGTCGGCAAAGGTGCGGATGGCGGTGGGGCCGGCGCGCACGCGCGAGGCGTCCAGGATGGTGAAGCGCGACAGCGGGCCCTTGCGCGGGGTGGCGGCGGTGTTCATGGTCGGGTTCTCCATCAGGCCGGGGTGAACATGGGCACGGCGTGGCCGCCCTGCGAAGGCTGGAACACCACCCTGACCCGGTCGCCGATGCACACCTGGGCCGGGTCGCAGTCGACCAGGTTGGTCATCAGGGTCACGCCCTCGTCCAGCGTGACGAAGGCCAGGGTGTAGGCCGCCTCGCCGGCTCCCATGGTGCTGAAGGAATAGACGGTGCCGGTGCCGGCGGCGTCCTGCCACACCGTGTCATCGCTCAGGCAATGCGGGCAGATGTCGCGCGGGTAGTGGTGGGCCTTGCCGCAGCTGTTGCAGCGCTTGACCAGCAGCCGGCCTTGGTCGGCAGCGGTCCAGTAGGCCTGGGTCTCGGGCAGGACCTTGGGGGCGGGAATCTTTCTCATGTCAGACACGCTCCAGAATCAGGGTGCCGGCGGTGTGGCGCGAGGCCAGCGCGCCGCCGATGCCGTTGGCCAGGGCCAGCGAACAGTTGGGTACCTGGACGGCGGGATGGGCCTCGCCGCGCAGCTGGCGCACCGCCTCGATGATCTTGGTCATGCCGCCGCGGTTGGCCGGATGGTTGTTGCACAGGCCGCCGCCGTCGGTGTTGAAGGGCAGCCTGCCCACGCCCGAGATCAGGTTGCCGTCCATCACGAAGCGGCCGCCCTCGCCCTTCTGGCAGAAGCCCAGGTCCTCCAGCTGCATCAGCACGGTGATGGTGAAGCTGTCGTAGAGCGAGGCGTACTGGATGTCGGCCGGGGTGACGCCGGCCTCGGCAAAGGCCAGCGGGCCCGACCAGGCCGCGGCCGACCAAGTCAGGTCCATCTGGCCGCCCATGCCATGCTTGGGCGCCTCGCCGGTGCCGCGCACCATGACGACGGGACGGCCGCTGTTGCGCGACAGCTCGCGCGCGATCTCGGGCCTGGCCACGATCACGGCGCCGCCACCATCGCTCATCACGCAGCAGTCGAGCCGGTGCAGCGGGTCGCTCACCAGCGGCGAGTTGACCACGTCGTCCACCGTCACCACCTTGCGCAGCATGGCGTTGGGGTTGTGCTGCGCATGGTGCGAGGCGGCCACCTTGATCCAGGCCAGCTGTTCGCTGGTGGTGCCGAACTCGTGCATGTGGCGCTTGGCCACCATGGCGTACAGGTTCTGGGTCGCCGGGCCGTAGGGCAGCTCGAAGGCCAGTTCCGGTGCATCCGGGTCGGGTGCCTTCAGCGCCGTCCTGGGCGGGCCCTTGACCTGGCCCGCCTGGGCGGCGGTAGCGGCTGCGGCGGCGGCCTTGGCCTCCTCCATCATGGCGCGCGGCCGACCCGCCAGCGTGACCAGCGCGATGTTGCAGCGGCCGGCGGCAATCGCCTCGGCCGCGTGGGCCACATGCAGGATGGGGGCCGAGCCGCCGCATTCGGTCGAATCGACATGGCGCAGCTTGAGTCCCAGGTACTCGGCCACCGTGGCCGTGCCCAGGCCAGGTGCATCGCCGGCGCAGAAATAGCCGTCGATGTCGCCCTTGTTCAAGCCCGCGTCTTCCAGCGCTCCCTTGGCCACGTCGGCATGCAGTCGCACCACTGAGAGGTTGGTCGCCAGGCGTGTCGGATGCTCGTAAGCCCCGACGATCGCCGCTTTGCCGTTGAGAGTCATGTTGAGGTTCCCCCTGACGGACAGCTCATTGCTCGGGCGTGAAGCCGGTCGCCTTGATGACGGGGCCCCAGTAGGCCAGCTCCTTGCGCTGCAGCTGATCCATCTCGGCGGCAGGCCGGAAGTCAGGATGAAGCGTGGCACGGTTCAAGCCGGCCCGCACCTCGGGGAGCTCAAGCGCATATTTCAGGGCGTTCTGGATCCGCTCCAGCGCCGGCCTGGGAGTCTTGGCTGTCGACCACATGCCGGTCCAGGCATCGCCGGTGTCGACCTTGATGCCCTGTTCCATGAGCGTAGGCACATCGGGCAGCAGCGGCGAGCGCTGTGCACCGAACACACCGAGGATGTTGACCTTGCCCGCCTTTTGCTGCGGCAGGATGTCGCCTGCGGTCATGATGCCGGCGGGCACCTGGTTGCCCAGCAGGTCAGACACCAGCGGGCCGTTGCCGCGATAGGGCACCACCTGCAGCTCTGCCCCGATCGCCTTGCCGAGTTGCACGCCAGAGAAATGCGTGTGCCCGCCCGCGCCCGCGGTGCCGAAACTAGTGTTCTTCGGGTTGGCCTTGACCCAGGCCACATAGTCCTTGGCCGTCTTCATGCCGGACTGGGCGTTGACGGCCAGTGCCAGGGGATAGGAGGTGATCATGCCGACCGGCGTGAAATCGGTCAGCATGTCGTACTTGAGCACGGCTGGCGGGTACAGCAGGGTCTGGAACACCGGGGTGGCGTTCGGGGCGATCATGTAGGTCAGGCCGTCGGCGGGCGCAGCCTTGAGCGCCTGCGCTGCGATTCGTCCACCCGCACCCGGCCGGTTGTCGACGATGATGGTCTGCTTGAGAACGGTAGACATCTTGTCGGCGAGCAGCCGGGCGATGGTGTCGGTAGATCCCCCCGGCGGGAAACCGACCAGGAACTTGATCGGCTGGTCAGGCTGGGCCTGGACACCGATCGCCGTGCCGAGCAGCAGCGTGGCTGCCATGACGTTGAAAGCTTTGCGCGTGATCATCCTTGTCTCCTGTGGTCTGTGTTCTGAGGTATCCGTCAAGCCGCTGGGTTAGCGGCAACTCGCTGCAAATGCCAGCCGGCATCACCGAGTAGTTGGCCGATCACCATCAGCCGCTTGGTGTAGTGGCCGACCCGGCATTCGTCCGTCATGCCCATGCCGCCGTGCAGCTGGATGGCAGCCAGCCCGATCTGGCGGCCTTGCTGGCTGGCATAGGCCTTGGCGGCCGAGACGACACGGCGTCGCTTGGCCGACTCTTCGCCCTGCACGGCTGCTGCGGCACAGGCCATCGACTTGAGCTGCTCCAGCGCGATGGCGATGTCGGCAATGCGGTGCTGCAGGACCTGGAACTTGGCCAGGGGGGCGCCGAACTGCTTGCGCGTCTTGAGGTAGTCGGAGCTCTGGGCCAGCAGGGTCTCGACCGCTCCGGCAGCCTCGGCGCACAGCAGCGCGTTGGCCGCGTCGAGCACCGCCTCGATTTCATCGGCGGCCTGGCCCTCCTCGCCCAGCAGGCAGTCGTCGGTCAGCTGGACCTGCTCGAAGCTGACATGGGCGGCGCGACGGCCGTCGAGGGTGTCGAAGCCCTCCACC
>CAZJQH010000076.1:0-9602 GCA_964547895.1 uncultured Chitinophaga sp.
GTGCCGCCCTGCATCAGGATGCCGCTGACGCTGTCCCAGTCGAGCGGCCTGGTCTGCGGCGCCGCGCCCATCAGGCCGGCGAAGCCGTTGCGGATGCCGATCACCTCGGCGCCGCATTGGCGCAGCAGCGACTTGGTGACCGCGCGGATCACCGCATTGAGTCCGGGGCAGTCGCCGCCGCCGGTGAGCACGCCTATGCGCATGGTGGCTTTCCTGTTCTGGCCCGGGTTGGGGCCGAAATCACGATGCTTACTGGCTGCGCGGCCACAGCGCCCAGAGTTCGAGCGGCTGCTTGAGTCCCGCCGCCAGCGTGTAGGCCTCGTCGCCCCAGCCGGTGAAGTAGTCGGCGCGCACCGCGCCGACGATGGCGCTGCCGGTGTCCTGCGCCAGCACCAGCTTCTCGATCTGTGCTGCCGGGCCGGCGCTGCGCAGCCAGACCGGGGTGCCGTAGGGGATGCTGTCGCGGTCGACCGCGATCGAGCGCCCCGGTGTCAGCGCCACGCCCTGGGCGCCGCGCGGGCCGAAGCGCGCCTCGAGTTCGCCGAGCGCTTCCTCGCGGAAGAAGACCACGCGCGGGTTGGCTGCCAGCATCTCGGGAATGCGCTGCGGATTCTGCTGCGCCCAGGCGCGGATCGCCTCCCAGGTGCCGCTATTGATCAGCTTGCGGTCGAGCAGCCAGCGCGCCACGCTCTGGTAGGGGTGGCCGTTGTTGCCCGCGTAGGCCAGCCGCACCTGGCGCCGGCTGCCGTCGGGCTCGGTGATGTTGATCCGGCCCGAGCCCTGGATCTGCAGCAGCAGCGCGTCGATCGGGTCTGCCAGCCAGGCGATTTCCTGGCCGCGCAGCGCGGCCTGCGCCTGCGGCGAACGCTCCATCTCCTGCCGGCTGAACCAGGGCGATCCGTTCCGCATCCCGGGCGGCAGGCGATAGAGCGGCACGCCGAAGCCGGCGCCAGGCCGGCGGCTGGCGTTCATGACCGGCTCATAGTAGCCGGTCAGCAGCCCCTTGCTGTCGCCAGCCGGTGCGCTCAGGCGGTAGGGCTGCAGGCGACGCATCACCCACTCATGCTGGTCCTCGGCGCTGCCCAGGGTCAGCTGGCGCACCTCGGCGCAGACCGGGCCGAAGCCGGGCGCCGGCCGCTCGCAGCTGCGCAGCCAGGCGTTCCAGGCCTCGTGCAGCGCGTCATAGCCCCAGCCCGGCAGCTCGCTCCAGCGCGCCGGTGTCCAGACGCTCTTGCCGCGCGCCATGGCGCCTGGCAGCGGCTGGCTGTCGGCCCATTGCCAGGCCGGCGAGGTCTGCGGCGTGACGAAGGCAGTTCGGGTGCCGGGGACGGACACGGGCGCTGATGGCGTGGGCAGGCTGGCCTGGCGCGGCGGCTCGACCGTGCTGCAGGCAGCCAGCAGCGCGGCACAGCCTGCCAGCACGGCATGGCGCAGTCCGGATGCAGCGCTGCAACAGCCCAGCCGGGCAGGGACGCCGGCCAGGGTCGGGAGGATCTGACGGTTCATCGGAAAATTCTCTCACGCCCGGCGCCGTCCTGCACGGCGCGTTTCAGAGCCGGCGGTGCTGCAAGGCCGGCAGTTGCTGGCGCACCGACTGCAGCCTGGCCACATCGAGCTCGCAGACCACCACGCCCGGGCCGGTCGCGTGCTGGCCCAGGATCTGCCCCCAGGGGTCGATGACCATGGTCTGGCCCCAGGTCTGGCGGCCGTTCTCGTGCAGGCCACCCTGGGCGCTGGCGATCACATAGGCCTGGTTCTCGATTGCGCGCGCGCGCAGCAGCACTTCCCAGTGCGCCTGGCCGGTGGTGTGGGTGAAGGCCGACGGCACCACGATGATGTCGGCCGCAAGCTGGCGGTAGAGCTCGGGGAAGCGCAGGTCGTAGCAGACGCTCAGGCCCACGCGCCAGTCCTGGCCGCCATGGTCGTGCAGCGTGAAGGAAGTCGGATGCTCGCCCGCGGCCAGCGCCGCAGCCTCGTCGTAGCGCTCGCGGCCGTTGTCGTAGCGGAACAGGTGGATCTTGTCGTAGCGCGCCGCCACCTTGCCCTTCGGGTTGTAGACCATGCAGGCATTGGCGGCGCGCTCGGGGTCGTCGGTCGCCATCGGCAGCGTGCCGCCGACGATCCAGAGCCCGAGCTCGCGCGCGGTGTCCGACAGGAAGTCCTGCACCGTGCCCAGCCCCGGGGTCTCGGCCAGCAGCAGCTTGTCGCGGTCGTTGCGGCCCATGAAGCAGAAATACTCGGGCAGCACGGCCAGCTCGGCGCCGGCGGCGGCGGCCTGGTCGAGCAGGCGATGGGCCTGGGCCAGGTTGTGGTCCACGCTGATTTCCGAGACCATCTGGATGGCGGCGACTTTCATGGTTCTCCTCCTGAGTTCTTTTGGGGTAGCTTAGCGGCGTTGCGCTGAACTTTCTCGACTTTCGGGTCGTACCACGACCCGCTGACGTGAAACTGTTGCGTCGCCGCCGCTTGCAGCGGCTTGCCGATCAGGTACTGGGCCACGAAGCTGCCCAGTCCGACCGCGGGATTGAACAGGCCGGCCATCAGCGAGGCGCCGCCCGCGTTGAGCTCGGGGATCACCAGCGCCTTGAGGTCCTGCGTCTCGCGCTCGAGGTCGGCCGAGCCTTCCAGCAGGACCGCTGCGTTGACTCCCTTCATCTGCAGGTTGTCGCTGCTGATCACGCCTTGCGCGATGCGGGCGTCGCCGCGCACCGAGTCGAAGGCGAAGCCCTGGCTGAAGATGTCGCGGAAGTCCAGCGTCAGCCGCCTTGGCAGCGCCTGCAGGCTCAGCACGCCGAGCAGCTTGGCCAGGCCCGGATCGGCCTGCAGGAACTGGCCGCGCTCGAGATCCAGGCTGAGTTCGCCGTCCAGGCTGGGCGGATGCAGCGCCAGCGGCGAACCCTGCCAGCCGACCTGGCCGCTGATCGAGCCCTTGCCGCCGCGCACCACGCCCGGCATGCCCAGGCGCGCGAGCAGGGCGCCGGCATCTCCGATCTCCAGCTTGAGCTGCAGGGCGGTGCGGCGCTGCGCGGCCTCGCCGCCCCTGGGCGCCGCCGCGATGGCCCAGTTGCCCGTCGCCTGCAGCCTGGCCTCGGGTGCGATCAGGTTGAGCTTCTCGAGCCGCCAGACGCTGCCGTTGTGGCGCTGTGCCGGTGCCGGCATGCGGTTGAGCGCCAGGATCTCGAGCCGGCCCAGCTCGCGCGCGCCGAGCTCGAAGTCATCGACCTCGATGTCGAGCGCCGGCAGCCTGACCGGCGCCTGGTGCGTCAGCCGCTCGATCTCGCTGGCAGCACTCTGCGGCAGGCTCAGGCGCTCCAGCCGGGCCAGGATGCGGCCCGGCGAGTCGGCATCCGCCGGCTGGAACTCGATCCGGCCCTTGAGCTGGCGCGCCGCGATCGTGCCGCGCCACTGCTCGCGCTGCCGGCTGACATCGAGGTCAAGCTCGTGGAAGCTGCGACCCTCGTGCTCGATGCGGCCGGCGCGCAGGCTCAGGCTGGCCGGCCAGTACTGCTGACCGTCGCTTCCTGCTGCTTGCGCCGTCGGCGCCGTCCCGTCCTCGGGCTGCAGGATGTCGAGCGCATCCTGCCAGTCGTCGAGCGAGACCTGCTCGAACGCCAGCCGCGCCTGCACGCCGCGGGCTGGCAGCGCCACGCGTGGCGCTCCGAGCGCGAGCGCGCCACGCAGTACCCGGGTTGCCGCGCCCTGGTGTTCGCGCTCGTAGCGCGCGCTCAGCAGCGGCTGGCGGACCGGTCCTAGCTCCAGGCTCAGCTGGTCGCGAGCGCCTGGCCCGCTGCCGGGCTGGGGCGCGATCTCGAAGCGCAGCGGCAGCGCCTCGTCGGCCCGCTTGCCCAGCGGGGCCGGCAGCGCGAACGCCAGGCCCTCCAGGCTGGAACTGACCGCGACCGCCGTGCTGGCGCCCCGGAACTCCAGCTGCACCTGATAGGGGGTGCTGCCGCTGGCGACCCGTCCCAGCGCGGCTAGCGCCGGCCATTCGCTCACGCCGCGCAGGCCGGCGGCCGTGGCGCTGCCCTGGCCGCGGAAGCTCACCGCCGAGTCCTGGCCGGCGGCCATGCCGCCCTGGAACACCAGCTCGCCGCCGAGCAGCTGGGCGCGCGCCTGAGGTACGCTGAAGCCCTGCTCGCTGAAGCGAAGCGAGCCGCGCGTGCCAGCCAGCAGCGGCGTGTCGGGCGTGAACTGCATGTCGTTGCCGGGGAACTGCACCAGGCCCTCGACCCGGGTGTCATCGACCCGGTCGAGCGGCAGCTCGAGCTGCAGCTGGACCTGGGTCTGGCCCGTGATGCGGGCCTGTGCCAGCGCCTGTCCGGTCATGTCCAGCAGCGGTGAGCGGTTGACGAAGGCCAGCGCGTCGGCGGCCGGTCCGGCGATGCGGCCCTTGATCTGCAGCACCGGCGAATGGGCCAGGTCCGGGATGCGGGCCTCGACCTGGCTGGCCCGCAGCTGCGGGATGCCATCGACCTGGGCCCGGCCCTTCAGGATGGCCAGCGAGTTGCCGTCGATCTGCAGCTCGCCATCGACCTGGCTGAGCGCCGGCCAGGCCGGCTCGCCCTCACCGTTGCGCAGCGCCGGTACATAGTCGAGCTCGACCCCGTTCAGGCTGGCGCGCACGCTGAATTCACCGCTGCCGGGCTGGGCGAAGGGGAAGTCCCACAGGTCGCCGCGGACCCGGAAGCGGGCCGAGCTGGCCTGGCCGCGCCGGACCGCATCGCGCACATAGTGCCTGGCCTCGGCGCCCACCCCCAGCGGCAGGTAGCGGTGCACGCGTGCGCCGTTGGCCCGCGACAGCGTGGCATCGAGCTCGAGCTGGCCCGGGAAGCGGCTGCCCGAGGCGCTGCGCCGGGGGTCGCTGGTCTGCCAGCGAGCGCTGGCCTGGCCCTCGGCGTCGGCATTGCTGAACCTGAGCTGGGGCAGCTCGACCTCGATCCGCTCGCCATCGATGCGCCAGCGCAGCGCACCCTGCAGGCGATCGAAGTCGAGCCGGGGCTGCTCGAACACGCCCGGGAATTCGAGCCCGCCTTGCCTGAGCTGCAGGCTGGCCTGGCCGCCCGCTTCGCTGGCATTGAAGTCGATGTCGGCGCCGCTGATTCCGGGGCGGCCGTCCTCGCTGTCGCCGGCGCGCAGGCTCAGTCCGTTCACCTTGCCCCTGGCCTGCCAGCGCCCTGGCGGCTGCTGGCCGGCGCGCCATTGCAGGTCGAGCTGCTCGACCAGGCCGGCGGGCTGCAGGCGGTCGAGCCACTGGCGGCCGGAGGCGGGCAGCGGCAGGTGTCCGGCCAGCTGATGCAGGGCCTGCAGGTCGAGCCGGTCGCCCTGCAGCAGCAGCGCGCTCATCCCGCCCGCGCCGTCGCGCTCTTCGCGGTAGCGCAGCTTGCCGCCGGGCCAGCGGGCGCCGGTCTCGGTGCGGAAGGCCAGGTCCTGGGTCGAGACTTCGAGCGTGCCCTCTTCATGCCGCAGCTCGACCCGGCCGCTGAGCTGCTGCAGCGCCAGCGGCGCCAGCTCTTCGCCCAGCCGCAGCGCGAGCTGGCGCAGGTCGAGGTCGGCGGTGAAGCCGGCCCACTGGCCGCGCTCGAGTCCGGCCCAGAAGCGCAGCGATCCGGCGCCATCCTGCAGCTCGATCGCCTGCAGCGCGCCGGGGTCGAGGTACTGGCGCAGCCGGTCGAGCCGGAGCTGGCCGAAGTCGCCGTAGAGCTGGCCGCTCCAGCTGCGCAGCTGGCCGGCGCTCTCGAGCGACAGCAGCGGCTGACGGAACTGGCCGCGCAGGCTGAAGCGCCCGCCCCAGTCGGCCGGCGGCGTCGCATCCAGCCGCAGCTGGTGCTGCTTGCCGGGGTTGCGGACCCGCAGCGCGACCGAGCGCAGCTCGAGTGGCGGCGCCTGCGGCCGCAGCTCGTCGCTCCAGCGCAGCACGCCGTCGCGCAGCAGGAACTCGCGCTGCGAGAAGAACCAGTCGGCCGCATCGCTCGGGCCGGCCTGTTCCGACAGCTCGATTCCGGCGGCGGTGATCACGCCATCGCTGCGCCGGCGCAGTTCGAGCTCGGGCGCATCGATGACGATCTGCTCGAAGCCCAGGCTCAGCAGCGAGCGCAGTGACAGGCTGCCCTGCACCTGCGGCAGGCGCAGGGCCTCGCGGCCCTGGGCATCGAACAGGCGCACATCCGCCAGCCTGAGCGTCGGGATCGTGCTGGCAGATTCGGCCTGCAAGGCGCCGATCCGGACCTGAACCCCCAGCGACTGCGTGGCGGCTTGTTCCAGCTCAGCTTTCCAGTTTCCGATTCGAGGCACAATGACCCAGTGGAGGGCGCCCCAGCCCAGTGCAAGCAGGCAGCAGGCTGCCAGCAGCAGCCAGAGCAGGGCGCGCGCCGATCCCGATGCCATGCGCAGCAGGGCGGAGGGACGACTGGAAACAGGATTCATAGGCTCGGAATTATGATGGTCAAGCACGCGGCTGACAGCGTCGCAGCAGAGCAATTGGTGGTCAAACATGCTGGCGCAGCCGGACAGTCACGCTTCGTGACGCGCATCCGGCGCCGCTACGAGCAGGAACTCGGCCTGCTGCCGCCCGGCGCGCCGCGGCGCGAGGTCATGCTGGAGACGCTGGCCGCGCTGCGCGCGCGCGGTCTCGACCTCGGCTCGGCGCTGCGGGTGCTGCGCCACCTTGTGCTCGAGCGCCTGGCGGTGCTCGACGTCGAGTGCGAGGCGCCGCTGGATACCGTCACGCTGGCCGTCACCGAGCTGGCCGAGATCGCGCTCGACCAGGCGCTGGCGCAGGCACTGCGCGAGCTCGACGAGCTGCACGGCGCCCCGCTGTACCAGGACATGTCGGTGCCGGCCGCGCAGGGCGTGGTGCTCAAGCGCGCCGCGCTCTGGATCGTCGGCATGGGCAAGTTCGGCGCCCGCGAGCTCAACGTCTCGAGCGACATCGACCTCATCTACGTCTACGACAACGACGGCGAGACCGCCGGTAACGCGATCGGGCGCAACCGCATCAGCAACCACGAGTATTTCGCCAAGGCGGTCAAGCGCGTCTACGCGACCGTCGGCGACATCACCGAGCATGGCCAGGTGTTCCGGGTCGACCTGATGCTGCGGCCCAACGGCAGCTCGGGGCCGCCGGCGGTCTCGCTCGGCGCGCTGGAAGAGTATTTCCTGGTCCAGGGCCGCGAATGGGAGCGCTTTGCCTGGCTCAAGAGCCGGGTGGTGGCGCCGACCGCCGCGGTGCAGGATGGCAGCGCGGGCCAGCTGCGTGGCGTGGTGCTGCCCTTCGTGTTCCGCCGCTACCTCGACTACAGCGTGTTCGATTCGCTGCGCAGCCTGCATCGCCAGATCCGCGACCATGCCAGCAAGCGCTCGGCGGGCCGGCCCGAGCGCGCGCACGACGTCAAGCTCTCGCGCGGCGGCATCCGCGAGATCGAGTTCACCGTCCAGCTTTTGCAGGTGGTGCGCGGCGGCCAGTTCCCCGAGCTGCGCAAGCGCCCGACCCTGGTCGCGCTCGAAAGGGTGAGCGGCGCCAGCCTGATGTCGGCCGAAACCGCCCGGCAGCTGGCCGAAGCCTACGACTTCCTGCGCCGGGTCGAGCACCGCATCCAGTACCTCGACGACCAGCAGACCCATATCCTGCCGACGCGCGACGACGACCTGGCCTGGATCGCGACCACCATGGGCTATGCCGACAGCTGCGCCTTCCTGCATGCGCTCGACGCGCACCGCGAGTTCGTCGCGCAGGAGTTCGACACCCTGCTTGGCAACCACGGCAATTGCAAGGGCTGCAACGGGTCGCAGCGCAACGGCGTCGAGAGCCTGCAGTCCGCGCAGGCGCAGCTGCCTTCCGCCTTCGCCGCCAAGGTCGCCGAATGGGTGGAGCATCCGCGCGTGCTCGCGCTGCGCGAGGAGGGCCGCGTGCGGCTGGCGCGTCTGGTCGAGCGTACCGGCGCCTGGCTGGAGGAAGGTCGGGTCAGCGAGCAGGGCGCGCTGCGCATGGCCGACTGGATCGAGCCGCTGCTGCGGCGCGAGAGCTACCTCGCGCTGCTGCAGGAGCGGCCCTCGGTGCACGAGCGCCTGCTGCGCATCTTTGGCGCCGCCAAGTGGCCGGCGCATTACCTGCTCAAGCACCCGGGCGTGATCGACGAGCTCGCCAGCCGCCAGCTGTTCGAGGAGCGCTTCGATCCGGCACAGTTCGAGGCCGAGCTCGAGGCGCGCCGCAAGTCGCTCGCGATCACCGGCGAGGACGACGACGAAGGGCTGCTCGACCTGCTGCGCCGCGCCACCCATGCCGAGACCTTCCGCACCCTGGCGCGCGACGTCGAGGGCGTGCTGAGCGTCGAGCAGGTCGCCGACGATCTCAGCGCGCTCGCCGACAGCGTGCTGCGCGTGACCGGGCGCTGGTGCTGGGAACGCCTCAAGCAGCGCCACCGCGACGACCCGCGCCACGCCATCATCGGCTACGGCAAGCTCGGCGGCAAGGAGCTCGGCTACGGCAGCGACCTCGACATCGTGTTCGTCTACGAGGACGACCACGAGCGCGCCCAGGAGGTCTACGCCGCCTTCGTGCGCAAGCTGGTCAACTGGCTGACCGTCAAGACCGGCGAGGGCGACCTGTACGAGATCGATACCGCGCTGCGTCCGAACGGCAACTCGGGCCTGCTGATCACGACCTTCGACGCCTTTGCCGACTACCAGCAGCAGCGCGGCAGCAACACTGCCTGGACCTGGGAGCACCAGGCCATCACGCGCGCGCGCTGCGTGCTGGGCGCGCCCGAGCTGGCCGCGCGCTTCGACGCGGTGCGCGAGGCCGTCATGACCGCGCCGCGCGACATCCCGGCGCTGAAGGAAGAGATCCGCTCCATGCGCGAGCGCATGCGCTCGGCCCAGCACCTGCGCGAGGGCCGCTTCGACCTCAAGCACAGCCCGGGCGGCATGATCGACGTCGAATTTGCCATCCAGTTCCTCGTGCTGTCGCAGTCGGCTGCCCACCCTGAGCTGCGCGGCAACGTCGGCAACATCGCGCTGCTGCAGCGCGCCGAGGCCGCCGGGCTGCTGCCGCCAGGAATGGGACATGCAGCCGCCGACGCCTACCGCGAGTTCCGCCACCTGCAGCACCGCGCCCGGCTCGACGAATCCTCGACCCAGCTCGACCCGGCGCCGCTGCAGGCCCATATCGACGCGGTGCGCGCGCTCTGGGCCCATGTGCTGGGCTGAGCCCCTGATCTGACGCCGGAAAAGCAAAAGCCCGCCAATGCCTGGCGGGCTTTTTTCCGACTGAAGGCGCGGCTCGGGCGGCCGCAGTGATCAGAAGCGGCGGCTGAACTGCACGCCGAGCAGCTGCTGCTTCATGCGGATGGTCTCGCTCATGCCGTTGCCGAACATCGACGCGCCGCTGACCGACTGCTCCGGCGCGCGCATGTAGCTCAAGCTCAGCTCGTCCGAGTCCGACAGTCGGTAGCTCGCGCCCAGCGTCCAGTGCGTGGTCATGACGCCGGGTGCCAGGATGTTGAAGGTGACGTCGGCCGGCGTGATCGGGTTCTGGCCGCGGTTGACACCCGCGCGCAGCGTCCAGTCGGCGCTGTATTGCCATTGCGCGCCGAGCTTCCAGACCT
>CAZJQH010000077.1:0-9397 GCA_964547895.1 uncultured Chitinophaga sp.
ACCAAGGCCATCGGCAAGATCAAGGAACTCATGATCCGCCGCGCCATCTGAGCACCATGGCTGGCCTGCTGCCCGTCCTGGCAGCAGGCCCGGCGGCAGCCATCCTGTAGCCGGCCTAAGCGTAGGTCAGTTACGCTCAATGGGCGTGGCAAAAGCGGGCGTCGAGCCACTGCGAGAATTCGGCGCCGACCTCGTGATGCTGCACGCCCAGGTCCACCGTCGCCTGCAGAAAGCCGAGCTTGCTGCCGCAGTCGTAGCGGGTGCCGGCATAGCGGAAGGCGAACACCTTCTCGCGCCGCAGCAGCTGCGCGATGCCGTCGGTCAACTGGATCTCGCCACCGACGCCGCGCGGGATGCTCTCGAGCTCCTTGAAGATGCCCGGCGTCAGGATGTAGCGGCCGGCGACCGCCAGCGTGGTCGGAGCGACCTCGGGCGCCGGCTTCTCGACGATGCCGCTGACGTCGGTCAGGCAGTCATTGACCACGCTGCCCGAGACGATGCCATAGCGCTTGGTATGCTCGCGCGGCACGTCCTGCACTGCCAGCAGGCTGGCGCGCCACTCGGCATACTGCTCGACCATCTGCGCCATCACGGGTGGCTCGCCCACCATCAGGTCGTCGGCCAGCAGCACGGCGAAGGCTTCGTTGCCGACCAGATCCTTGGCGCACAGCACCGCATGGCCCAGTCCCAGCGCGCGCGGCTGGCGCACGAAGACGCAGCTCATGTCGGCTGGTGCAATCGAGCGCGCCACGGCCAGCAGTTCCTTCTTGCCAGCGGCTTCCAACTCGCTTTCGAGCTCGTAGGCGGTATCGAAATGGTCCTCGACGCTGCGCTTGGTGCGGCCGGTCACGAAGATCATCTGGCGGATGCCGGCGGCGTAGGCCTCCTCGACCGCGTACTGGATCAGTGGCTTGTCGACCACGGGCAGCATCTCTTTGGCGCTGGCCTTGGTGGCGGGCAGGAAACGGGTGCCGAGGCCGGCGATCGGGAACACGGCCTTGCGGATCGGTGCAGTCATGTCGATTGAAGAGTAGAGCGAGGATTCTGGATCTGCCCTCAGCTGCCAGCCCTGATGCAGCTCCTGGTCTGCGGCTCTGTCGCGGCAGCGAGAGCTGTGGTGACCCTGATTCTACGCAATCTGCAAGTCTTTTCGGTACTTGGGACTGATTTCTCTTTTTCTTGTTTTGAGGAGCCATATTTAATAAATCCTGATGATATTTGTCGTTGATCTAGCCGCTAACTGATTGTCCATTGCTTCAGCTCTCAATCAAACGAGTCTGGCTATTGGGTTTTTGACTGCCCTTGTGCTATAAGCCCGCCTAGGGGGCGGTCAATACATGGTTCCAATTTCGGGACCGGGGGCCGGATGCAATAAATCAAATGTTTCAGGCATCGACATGAAACTGGCAGCCAATGCGATTGTGCGAGTGTCAAACGCAACAATGGCCAATCGACCGCCACGAGAGTTGCGCAGCAGCTATTGCCGCAGCGCATCGTCACTGGTATTGCTGCTTGCCTGTGCCCAGGCTGTGCAGGCCCAGGCCGAAGATCTTCCTGCACCTGTCACCCAATCGGCAGGCGCGCTGGCGACATTCCAGGTCAATCAGGTGCGCGTCGAAGGTAACACCTTGCTGTCAGCCAGTGCGGTCGAAGCCGCATTGGCGGGGGCGAGAGGGCCAGGTCGTACCCTGATCGACCTGAACCAGGCCGCAAGCCAGCTGCAGCGTGCCTATCGTGACGCAGGCTACGGCGGCGTGCTGGCCTTCGTGCCGCAGCAGACCCTGGATGGTGGAACCGTGTTGATCCGCGTGGTCGAAGGGCGGCTGGCCACTGTCAGGGTGTCCGGCAACCAGCATTTCTCCAGCGACAACATCCGCGCCGGCCTGCCAGGACTGCGTGCCGGGTCCACACCCCATGTGCCGGAGGTCGATCGAGACATCCAGCTCTCCAACGAGAATCCCGCCAAGGACCTCAAGGTCACGCTGATGGCTGGCGCCAAGCCCGGTGAGATCGACGCCGAAGTCCTGGTGCAGGACCGCAAGCCGCTGCGCTACATGCTCGCACTCGACAACACGGGCAACGCCCAGACTGGCCACTACCGGCTGACTGCTGGCCTGCAGCATGCCAACCTCAGCGACCGTGACGACATCCTGGGCGCCCAGTTCCAGACCTCGCCCGGGCACACCGACCAGGTCAAGCTGCTTGGACTGGGGTACCGGCTGCCCTTCTATTCCAGGGCAGCGTCGCTCGATCTCTTCTACGCCCATTCGGACGTCAGCAGCGGCGTCATGCAGACCCTGGCAGGCCCGCTGGTCTTCGCGGGCCAGGGCAGGGTGCTGGGCGGCAGGGTCAATCTGCACCTCGAGCGCAGCGGGGGCCTGGACCACCGGCTCGGCGTCGGGCTGGACTGGCGCGCCTACGACAACGATTGTGCCTTCCTCGATCTCGGCGCGCTCGGCTCTGCCGCCTGCGGGCCGGCTGCGGTCAGCGCGAAAGTCCTGCCCCTGGTCCTGTCCTATACCGTGCAGGCGCAGTCCGCGCAGCTGGCCTGGGGTGGCAATGCCTCGTTGTTCGCCAATCTGGGTGGCAGCTCCAGCGCGACCTTCGATGCAGCCCGACCGGGCGCGAGCAGGCACTTCATCAAGACCCGCTTGAGCGGTTTCGGCGCAGTGCAGTTGCCGCTTGGCTTTGCCCTCAAGGGTGACCTCGAGACCCAGTTCAGTCCCCATGCGCTGCTGTCGGGCGAACAGTTCGGCATCGGGGGGGGAAGCAGCGTGCGTGGCTACCAGGAACGCGAACTGACCGGCGATCACGGCCATCTGCTGCGCCTGGAGCTGCAGGGTCCGGCCTTGAGTTCCGCGGGCATGCTGCTGCGGCCTCATCTGTTTATCGACCAGGGCCGTGTCGGCCGGCGCAAGTCAGCGGCCTGTGGCGCCGATGGGGCGGTTTCGTGCCGCATCAGCAGCGTCGGTGCCGGGATGCGCATGAGCGTCTCGGAGCGAGTCACGGCCAGTCTCGAATGGGGTAGGGCCCGGGACGACGCCCTGCAGACCGAAAGCGGAGACCATCGCGCTCACGCCCTGATCCAGCTGGCCTTCTGAGCGCCAGGCCTCATAGCAACCGGGAGTTCCATCATGAGACCTCACCCCATGCCCGCGTGCCTGGCGGCCAGCCGAGTTCGGCGGCTGCCGGCCCCGCGCCAGCTCTGCCTGGCGCTGGCGATCGCGTTTGGCTCGATTCACGGCCACGCCCAGGCGCAGCTGCCCACCGGCGCCCAGGTCGTCAGCGGCAGCGCGAACTGGAAGACCGAAGGCGGCGCTATGACGGTCCGCAACAGTCCGAACGCGATCATCGACTGGCAAGGCTTCTCGATCGGTGCCGGCAGCCGGGTCCGCTTCGATCAGGCTGACTCGTCCAGCCAGGTGCTCAACCGGGTCGTCGGCCGGGATGGCAGCCTGATCTTGGGCAGCCTGAGTTCAAACGGTCGCGTCTGGCTGATCAACCCGAACGGCGTGCTGTTCGGCCCTGGTGCTCGAGTCGATGTCTCGGGCCTGGTGGCATCGAGCCTGAACGTGAGCAATGCCGATTTCCTCAGCCGGCAAGGCGTCGCCAGCGCAGACCCGGGCAAGCCCGGCGCTGCCGTCGTCAACCAGGGCCAGGTTGCCGCCGCGCCCGGAGGCAGCGTCTGGCTGCTCGGCGCCAGCGTGCGCAACGAAGGCCTGATCCAGGCGCCGGGCGGTCAGATCCTGCTGGCGGCCGGCAACAGCCTGGAATTCGTCGATGCCTCGGCGCCCAATGTAGTGCTGCGCGTCAGCGCCCCGGAAAACGAGGCGATCAACCTCGGCACCTTGCTCGCCAGCGGATCCGAGGCCAGCATCGGGATGCTCGGCGGCATCGTCAACCAGCAAGGCATGGTCCGCGCTGACAGCACGGGACTCGATGCCGCCGGTCGCGTGGTGCTGCGCGCACAAGACGATCTCGTGCTGGGTGACAAGAGCCTGACCAGCGCCAGCGCCCAAGGCAGCGGCGGACAGGTGGTTGCCCAGTCTCTGGCCGGCACCACGCTCGTCAGTGGCCAGGTCGCGGCCACCAGCTCGCAAGGCCATGGCGGCAGCGTGCACCTGCTGGGGCAGAGGGTCGGCGTCCAGGGCCAGGCGCTGGTCGACGCCAGCGGAGCGAGCGCCGGGGGAGCGGTTCTGGTCGGGGGCGACTACCAGGGCAGCAACCCGCTCGTGCCCAATGCCCAGGCTGCCTATGTCGGTCCCGAAGTCACGCTGCGTGCCGATGCCACTGCCCACGGCGATGGCGGCAAGCTGATCGTCTGGAGTGATCAAGCGACCCGGGTCTATGGCAGCCTGAGTGCGCGCGGCGGGCCTGGCGGAGGAAATGGCGGACTGATCGAGACCTCGGGCGCCTATCTCGACGCCCGGCCGGCTTCGGTCGATGCCACGGCGCACAAGGGCAAACCGGGCACCTGGCTGCTCGACCCCAACGACATCCTGATAGCCCTGCGTGAAATCAACAGCAATATCGATGACGGCACGACGCAGTGGACGACGACCGGAGACTCGGCGGTCGTCTCGACCGCGATCCTGGAAAGTGCGCTCCTCCAGGGCCAGAATGTCGTCGTCCGAACCGGCAGCGCGGGCAGCAACAGCCAGGCTGGCGACATTACGGTGGCCGACAGCATCATAGTTTTCTGCGGCAGCACCAGTGCTTGCACCCCCGGATCACTGACCTTGCAGGCCCATCGCGACATCATCCTCGAGCCCGATGTCCAGATCACGACGGAATCCGGGGCCATGCCCCTGAGCCTGAAGGCCGATGGCGGCTCGATCCTGATCCAAGGAGGTGCCGTACTCGACAGCGGGGCAGGCGGCATCGTTTTTCAGGCCAGCCAGGGCATCGTCCTTGAAGCTGGTGCGCGGCTGAGCAGTTCAGCGCCCGGTGATGCGATCGTACTGCGCAGCAGCCGCTTCGACAACCAGGCTGGATCGCTGGCTCTCAATGCGCTCAATCCAAGTGGCCGGTGGCTGATCCACACCGATGGCATCACATCGACGCAGCTGGGCGGGCTGACCTATCAATTCCTCCAGTTCAATGTCGGGCCGACCACCGACCCAACGCAGCCAAGCGGCAACGGTGTGCTTTATGCCGAAGCTCTGGATTTGCAGGGAAGCATCTTGCGTGTCTACGACGGCACGGCGGTCGCCACGCTGGATGCTTCGACTTCCTTCAGCGGAGCGCCAGCAGGCTACCAGGTGAGCCTTGCCGCGCCCGGCGTGGGCAGTTTCCCAGACAAGAATGTCGGCACCGCCAAGCCGGTGAACATTGCCACGGCGCCGGTGCTGGACGTTAAGGATGCAGAGAACAGGCCTGTCTATGGCTATGGCTCCAGTTACCTGGGCGACATCGTTACCAAGCAAGTCACGGTCTCGGCCCAGGCTCAGGACAAGGTCTATGACGGCCGAGTCGACGCGACGCTGTCCGACCTGAATCTCACGGGTGCGGTGGCCGGCGACGACCTGAGCGTCGCAGCGAGTGCCAGCTTTGGTGATGCCAGCGTCGGACCCAGCAAGATGGTCGGAGTGGACTGGACGCTCACGGGTGATGACGCGGGCAATTACACCCTCAATCCGCCGGTGGGACTCAACGCCAGCATTACGCCTGCCCCGCTGACTTTCACCGCCAATCCTGCCCTGGGCTATGTCGCACAGCCGCTGCCTACCCTGTCAGGCAGCGTGAGCGGCTTTGTCGCCGGTGAGTCGCTGCAAGACAACTGGAGCACCAGTGCTGGTCCCTATTCGGCCCCGGGGCGCTATGGCATCACCGGGAGCGTGCCGTCCGAATTGGCCTCCAACTATGCCCAGATACAGGCCGAGGGCAACGACAGGGCACTGACGCTGCTGGCCGATGACCGGCCGACCGCTGCAGCGCAGGAGGCCTTGCGCAGCTCGGACGCCTCTATCGCCGCTGCCCGGCGCCTGGCCCAGCCTCCATTCGATGCCTTGGCCGCTCCTGGCCTGCTTGATCTCTCCGCTCTCGCGCCGGGCCAGCTCTTCGCACCCGTCCGGATCGGTGCCATGAGCCAGGCCGACCTGGCCGGACTGCTCGAGACCCGCCGCGAATTCAAGCGCAAGCTGTTTGACGACTCGATCTCCAGGCTGGAGATCGACCCGAGCCTGGCCGATTTGCAGCCCTGCAGCAGCGCCGAGGAAGCCGGCAGCGGAAACTGCCGCATCACTCCCGAGCAGGTGGCCCAGGTCCAGGCCGAACGCCAGGGCCTGGCTGCCGCACCGCGCCAGGCAGCGCTGCCACAGATCCAGCGCAAGATCGCTGTCCTGTTCGGCATCAACGATTACGGCGACCGCAGGATTCCGAAGCTCGAGAGCGCCATCCCCGATGTCGACGCCGTTGCGCGGGTTCTCTCCGCGAGCATGGGCTACGAGGTCAAGGTGCTGCGCAATCCTGGCAAGGCCGACATCGTGCGCACGCTCAACCAGCTCTCGACCGAACTGTCACCCTCGGACAGCGTGCTGGTCTACTACGCCGGTCACGGCTACTCGATCGAGCGCCAGGGCGCGGGCTACTGGATTGCCGCCGACTCGCCCGCCGACGACCCCAAGCGCTGGCTGTCCAACCATGACATCGCCCGGCTGCTCGCGGCCTATCCGGCGCGCCAGCTCGCGCTGGTGTCCGACAGCTGCTATTCGGGTGCCTTCGCGCGCGAGTCGATCGATGCCACCGAGCAGCAGATCGACGCAGGCGAGGTGCTGGGCAAGCGCTCGGTCGTCGTGCTGACCTCGGGGGGTGACGAGCCCGTCACCGACGAGGGCAAGGAAGGCCATTCGATCTTCGCCTGGAACCTGATGCAGTCGCTCTCCGGCGTGCAGGGCTGGACGGCGGGCAACTCGGTCTTCAGGCAGGTGCAGTCCGGCGTGACCCGGGAGTTCCCGCAGACCCCGCACTACGGAGCCGTGACCGCAGCGGGCCATCAGCGTGGCGGCGAGTACCTGTTCGAGATCCGCTGATAAAGCCTGCCTGGAACAAGCCTGACATCAAGGAGGAGGGGCTGATGATGATGGAGCAGTGGCTCGAGCCAGTGTCTGCAGCGGACCCCTGTGGTCCCGAGCTGGAATACGATCCGGCCTTCCTGGCCTTGGAGGAGTCGGTACGGGTCCAGCCTGCGCAGGAGTTCCGCCGCGATGACGGAGCCACCATCGCGGGCGATGCAGCCGAGATCCGCTGGTCGACCGTGCTGGAACAGTCGCAAGCGCTGCTGGCCCGCTCCAAGGACCTCAGGCTTGCCATTCTGCTGACCCGTGCGCTGCTGCACACCGAGGGTTTCGCTGGCATCGCCAGTGGCCTGGAGCTGATCCGGCGCTTGCTGCAGGACTACTGGGAGGGGGTTCACCCCCGTCTCGACCCCGAGGATGGCGATCCGACCATGCGGCTCAATGCGCTGGCTGCGCTCAATTCGATCGATGCGGTGCTCGGCGACCTGCGCGCCAGCTTCATTTTCGATTCCCGCCAGCATGGCAGACTCAAGGTGCGCGAACTCGAAGTCGCGCAAGGCCGGCTCGAGCCGCTCGAAGGTGAGGCCAGGCCCGCGCCATCCGAACTCCTGGGCCGGCTCGATGCGGCGCTAGGCGCGTCACCGGAACTGGCCGGACCAGCCTCGGCAGCACTGCAGGAACTCCATGCACTGGCGCGCTTGCTGGGCGAGAAGGTCGGTGCCGCTGCACTGCCCGACCTCACTGGCCTGATGGACATGCTCCAACTGGTCGCCGCTGCGCTCGACCGCCATGCCGGATCGCAGCCAACCGGCCAGCCGCCGGATTCCGCAAACGAGTTGGTGCAACCCTCATCAATTTCCCAGGATAGTCCTGCCGCCAATATCCCGGGAGCTATCCATAGCCGGGAAGATGTAGTGAAATCCCTCGCCATCCTGTGCGAATACCTCGAGAAGAACGAGCCGACCAATCCGGTCCAGATCCTGCTCAAGCGTGCGCAGCGCATGATGAACATGAATTTCCTGCAGCTGATGCAGGACATGGCTCCCGATGGCCTGGAGCAAGCCGAAAAAGTCGTCGGCGAGAAACTCGACCATGATGACGAATGATCATTTATCTGCTAAGGTGAATTCGCTTGGCATTAGAAAGAACTGATCGGGGAGGGATATATGCCGGAAAGCAGCCAGAAATTCATTGCGCGCAATCGTGCGCCCAGGGTCCAGATTGAATACGACGTCGAGCTCTACGGCGCCGAGAAGAAGATCGAGCTGCCCTTTGTCATGGGTGTGCTGGCCGATCTCTCCGGCAAGCCGGCCGAGCCGCTGCCCGCCGTAGCCGATCGCAAGTTCCTGGAGATCGACGTCGACAACTTCGACAGCCGGATGAAGGCGATGAAGCCTCGCGTGGCCTTCCAGGTGCCCAACACCCTGACCGGCGATGGCAGCCTGAACGTCGAGTTGAGCTTCGACAGCATGGACGATTTCTCCCCGGAGGCGGTCGCGCGCAAGGTCGACGCGCTCAACAAGCTGCTCAGCGCCCGCCAGCAACTCTCCAACCTGATCACCTACATGGACGGCAAGTCCGGTGCCGAGGATCTGATCGCGCGCCTGCTCAATGATCCAGCGTTGCTCGAGTCACTCGCGGCAGCGCCCAAGCCGGCAGAAGCACCGCAGCAGAAGGAGGGCAGCTGAAATGGCCCAGGAGCAGATCCAGACCGAGGCGCAGCCAGCCGCAGCCCCGCTTGCTGACGATTTCGCCACGCTGTTGCAGCGTGAATTCAAGCCCAAGACGGACGAGGCCCGGGAAGCGGTCGTCAATGCCGTCCAGACGCTGGCGCAACAGGCACTGGGCCAGACCCAGCTGATTGCCGCCGACGCCGTCAGGACGATCGAGGCCATCATCGCCGAGCTCGACCGCAAGCTCTCCGAACAGGTCAACCAGATCATCCATCACCCTGACTTCCAGCAGCTCGAGGGCTCCTGGCGTGGCCTGCACTACCTGGTCAGCCATACCGAGACCGACGAACTGCTCAAGATCCGGGTCGGCAACATCTCCAAGGCGGAGCTGGGCAAGACCCTGCGCAAGTTCAAGGGCACGGCCTGGGACCAGAGTCCGCTGTTCAAGAAGATCTACGAGGAGGAATACGGCCAGTTCGGCGGCGAGCCCTTCGGTTGCCTGGTGGGCGACTACTATTTCGACCAGAGTCCGCAGGACGTCGAGCTGCTGGGCGAGATGGCCAAGATCTCGGCCGCGGCACACACCCCCTTCATTGCGGGCGCGTCTCCTGCCGTGATGCAGATGGACTCCTGGCAGGAACTCGCCAACCCACGCGACCTGACCAAGATCTTCACCACGCCCGAATACGCCGCCTGGCGCTCGCTGCG
>CAZJQH010000078.1:0-9396 GCA_964547895.1 uncultured Chitinophaga sp.
GATCGAACATGTGACCCCTGCAGTGTGAATGCAGTGCTCTACCGCTGAGCTAATCACCCGAAGCCGATATTCTATGTCGAAAACCGGCCTGATCCAGGCTGGCTGTGATTTTTTTGCGGCGGGCCGGGCAGGGCGCTTGTCACTCCTTCTCGCGCGCCTGCTCGAGCGCCTGCAAGGCGCCGACACGCCGCTTGGCGTCGCCGTGGTAGTACATGCGCACGGTGATCGCCGGGTCCTTGTGGCCCAGGCGCTCGGCGGCGTCGGCAATCGGAAAATGGCCGTTGATCGCCTCCGAAGCCCCCGAGTGGCGGAACCAGTGCGGCGAGATCTGGCGCAGCCGGTTGGCCAGCGACTGGACTTCGAGTTCGTCTGGATCGGGATGGGTGGCGAGCAGCCGGTCGGCCGCGACTGCGCCAAGTTCCTTGATCTCGCCGAACAGCGCGCGCGGCGTCATGCCGGGATAGGGCGCTTGCGCACTCCGGCGCAAGGAGACCACCACCGGGATGTCGGTCTCGTGGCGTTGCGGCATGGCAGGCAGGCCGAGCGACTCGCGGTAGGCCATCAGCTCCTTCATGACCGCCGGCGTGATCTCGACGGCGCGCACCTTGCGACCCTTGCCGTGCACCGAGGCGAACCAGATGCCGCCGCGCTGGCGCAAGTCGCTCATGCGCAGCCCGGCGAGCTCCGAGATCCGCATCCAGAGGTTGAACAGTGCCACCGTGATCCAGCGCAGCCGCACGGCGCGCTGCTGCTGGACCGGCGTCTCGGCCTCGTGCAGCAGATGGTCGGTGGCGGCCAGCAGCCGCAGATACGCGGTGGGCTCGAAGACGCGGTCGGTCTTGGCGTCGTGCTTGAGCAGGAAGCGCCCAAGGTCGGAAAAGGGATTGAAGTCCAGCAGCGCTGCGTCGCCATGCGAGCGCTTGGTGTTGTTGAACTTGTAGAGCGACGAGAGTGCTGCGACCGTCTGCGCGACCGATCGAGCCGACTTGGCGCGCGCGAAGGGGTTGCTGACGACGCCGAAGTGGTTGGGCAGTGCCTTCGGGCTGCGGTCCTGCCAGAACGGGGCATCGCCACCCAGCGCGCGCGCAAGCTCGAACTTGCCCGAGCCCGAGGCGCGGTTTTCCGGCGCGCGTGAGTTGCTGGCGTCATCCAGCGATTCGTGGCTGAGCGCGCGCAGGAAGTCGTGCGCGTCGGCCGGGCCGGCGCGCCTGAGCAGGTCGGCGTGGTGGCCGTGGGTCTGCTCGAGGAAGTACAGCCAGTAGGCCGCGATGCGCTGGTAGGCACGGTGCGTGTGCGGGCTCTTGCGCTTGAAGGGCTCGAGCCAGTTACCGACGGCCGTCAGGTCGAACAACAGGCCGCTCTGGCGGCCAGCTTCGACGGGCATCACGAATCCATCCAGGATTTCGCCGTTTTTTTCGCTGTCTTGGGCAGATTCTCGAGTCATTTTCTTCAGTCTGGGTGCAGTGACCGATTGTGCCTGCTTGAAGGTCACCCTATCCCCTGCCGGATAAGATCCTAGTTCCGATAATTCACATTAACAGAAACTGGTTGGTGATTTATGTATGAATATAACGTGATACGTCTAAAGATTACGTAAAATCAAGTTCCCATCCAGCCAGCGTCCAGAACCATGAAAACCGAGCTCGCCCCAGTGCCAGAAGATGAAAACCCTGCCGTCGACATCGAGACGCGGCTGCACCAGGCCATCCAGGCCTTGCTGACCCCGATGGCGGCGCGCCAGGTCACGGCACGCGAGTCCTATGCTGCGATGACCCGGGTCGTGGCCCGCATCGAGGGCGATGTGCCGACCGGCGCCCGCCTGGTCGGCCTGCTGCAGCGCTTCAATGCCCAGCGGCCGGCCGGAGTGCCTGCGATTCCGGCGGGCACGGCTGGCGTGGCGCAGGACTGCGTGGCGGCCTATCGACGCGCCCTGGTTCGGGCCAGCAGTGCCGGCGTGGCCAATCCAGCCTTGCCGCCTGACATGGTCGAGGGCCTGAACCACTGGCTCGAGCGTCTGCTCGAGCTGATGCGCGAGGAGATCCGTCGCCCCTACGAGGCCGAAGCATTGCGCCTGCGCGCCAGCCTGGATGAAGAAATGGCCAGCCTGCGCCAGGCCACCGGTGCCGAGCTGGATCAGGCCCGAGCAGCCCGCCAGGGCCTGGAGGAAGAAATCCGGCAAGGACGCCAGCAACAGCAGGCGCTGCAGCAGCAGGCCGAATCCCTGCAGCAGCGCCTGGCCGAGATGGAGGCCGCGCAGGAGAAGTCAGCGCGGGAAAACCGCGATCTCGCGACCAGCCTGGCCGTGCAGCGCACCTTGGTCGAGGAAGCCGAGCGCCAGCAGGCCCAGCTGACTCAAGCGCTGCAAGATGCGCAGAGAGCCGGCGACGAGGAAAGGCGCCAGCGCCTGCTCCTGCTCGATTCCGCCCGCGTCGTCGAGCAGGAACTGGCACGTGAAAAGGAAAGGCGCAAGGGGTCGGAAGCCCAGGCCCGCACGCTGGAGAAGTTCCTGCAGGAGGAAAAGGACCGCTCGGCCCTGCTGCAGTCCGTGCTGGCCGATGTCCAGAGCCGATCAGTCGCAGCGCCAGCCTTGGTCGAGCGCAGCCCCCAGGCTCAGGGCAAGATCAGGCCAGCCCGCAAGGTTGCGCCGGCACCGACATCGCTGCGCCGCAAGACGCTGCGCTGAAAGATCACCAGCGGGCTGGTCCGCTGCTGGCGCGCAGCGCGCGCTGGATCAGGGCGGCCGCTTCCTTGCGCTCGGCCTGCCAGGCAAAGTCGAGCGCGGTCAGCCCCTGCTCGTTGCGCAAGCCTGGATCGGCGCCAGCCTGCAGCAGCAAGGCCACCGTATCGGGATGGCCGTAGCGCGCCGCCATCATGAGCGGCGTGGTGCGGTTGGGGGATTCCGCGTCGATGTAGGCGCTCTCTTCCAGCAACAGCTCGACCATCTCGGTGCTGACCCGGTCGGCATGGGTGGCCGCGTAGTGCAGCGGGGTCCAGCCCGGCTTGTTGACCTCGGCGCCATGGCGGATCATCAGCCGCAGCAGCCCGACATGGCCGCGCAGCGCGGCCAGCATCAGGGCGTTTTCGCCCTTGGCGTTGACCAGGTCGAGGTCGAACCCGCGCTGCTGGATCAGGAAGGCCGCTGCCTGCAGCGAGTCCTCGCGCAAGGCCAGCAGCAGCGGCGGCTGGCCGCCTTCATCGACCGTGTTGAGGTCGAAGCCGCGCTGCTGCAGCCGGCGCAGGGTCAGGACATCGTCACGGCGCAAGGCCGCCAGGAAATCCTCGTAGGCACCGGCCTCTGCATTGCGGCTCAGGCTTGCTGCCGCACCCGCCAGGACTGCGAGGATGGCGATGCGGCCCAGGGCGGCCCGGCGCTCAGGCATCTGCGGCAGTTCTTTCAAGAATCGGCTCATGAGCTTGCGCCTGACAGGACTGATCCCGTGCCTGCCTCAGGCAGCGGCCATGCCGCGAAACAGCGCGAGCGTGTTGGTGCGGGTGGCCGTGGCGACGGCATCGATGTCGACTCCCTTGAGCTCGGCCAGCTTCTGTGCGACATGGGGCACGTAGGCCGGCGTGTTGGTCTTGCCGCGGTACGGCACCGGCGCCAGATAGGGGCTGTCGGTCTCGATCAGGCAGCGCTCCAGCGGCACGAAGCGCGCGACCTCATGCAGATCGGCCGCATTCTTGAAGGTCAGGATGCCGGAAAACGAGATGTAGAAACCCAGCTCAAGCGCGGCCCGGGCCACCTCGACCGATTCGGTGAAGCAGTGGAAGACGCCGCGAGCCTGAGGCAGCCCGGTGGTGTCGCTCGGGCTGAAACCACCCTCTTCCTTCAGGATCGCCAGCGTGTCGTCGGAGGCGCTGCGGGTGTGGATCACCAGCGGCAGGTCGGTCAGGCGCGCGGCGCGGATATGGCGACGGAAGCGCTCGCGCTGCCACTCCATGTCGGCCAGCGTGCGCTCGCCCAGGCGGTAGTAGTCCAGTCCGGTCTCGCCGATGCCGACCACGCGCGGCCGGCGCGAGAGCTCGACCAGCTCCTCGACCGAGGGCTCGCGCACGCCTTCGTTGTCGGGATGGACGCCAACCGTGGCCCAGAGCTCCTCATGACCGATCGCCAGCTCGTGCACGCGATCGAATTCCTCCAGCGTGGTGCAGATGCAGAGCGCGGAGTCGACCTGCGCCTCGCGCATGGCCTGCAGGATCGCGGGCAGCTGCGTGCGCAGCTCGGGAAAGCTCAGATGGCAATGGGAATCGATGAACATGTGGGAAAGACCGTGCTTCAGACGGTCTGGTTGATGCGGTCGGATGCCAGATGGGCACCCAGGATTTCCTCGATGCGCGCCTTGAGTTTGCGCGACTTCTCGTCGGTCGGAAAACACACGCCTATGCCCTGGGTGCGCCCGCCCGAGATGCCAGACGGGTTGATCCAGGCTACCTTGCCGGCTATCGGATAGCGTTGCGGATCGTTGGGCAGCGTCAGCAGCAGGTAGACATCCATGCCGAGCTGGAACTCGCGCGTGGTCGAGACGAAGATGCCCCCTTCGCTGAAAAGCGGGATATAGGCATTGTGCAGCGCGGCGCGGTCCGGGATGGCCAGCTGGATCACCGCAGGACGCGCAGCTGCAGCTGATGACACTGGGGCATTCATTGGACCCTAGTGTAAGCCAGAGCAGCGCGCGCCCTGCCCGCCCAGGCTTCCTGCAGCAGGCCGGCGTTGTAGGGATGCTCGACACTGCCGGCTGCGCGCTGCAGGTCCTTCTGCCAGCTCAGCAAGGCCGCCAGGCCCGGGTTCGCGGGCAGGTCCGTCGGCAGGAAGAAGCGCGGCACCGCACCGCTGGCCTGGACCATCAGGTCATGGCAGATCTTCTGCAGCAGGTCGAGCTGGCGCGCCGCAGGCCAGTCGGCGATGACAGACCAGTCGCCGTTGGCAACCGAGCGCGGCAAGACGCCCCAGGCCGAGGCGCTCAGGCCCAGCCTGGCCAGCGTCAGCGCCTCGTCGGGCCGGCCGCCTGCCGCACGCAACCAGGTCGCGAGATCGGCGGCAGCGATCGTCTTGCCAGCCAGGCCCGCATCAGCCTTGACGACAGATTCCAGCCAGGACTGGGCCTCGTCCTGCTGCGGCCATTCGAGCGCATGGGTCTGGCAGCGGCTGCGGATGGTTGGCAGCAAGGCATGGGCGGCCTCGGTCGCCAACACGAAGCGCAGCGCGCCAGGCGGCTCCTCCAGCGTCTTGAGCAGTGTGTTGGCCGACTCGATGTTGAGCCGGTCGGCCGGATAGACCAGCACCACCTTGGTGTCGCCGCGCGAGCGGGTGAACTGGGTGAAGGCCACGGCCTCGCGCGTGGCGTCGACCCGGATGAACTTGCCGGGCTTGAGCTCCTTGCGGTCGATCTTGTCCTGGGTGCGCTCGTCCAGCGGCCAGCCGAGCTCGATCGAGAGCGTCTCGGGCATCAGCACGAACAGGTCCGGATGGGTGCGCACGTCGACCGCATGACAGCTGTCGCAGCGGCCGCAGGCGCCCTGCTCCGCGCTCGGCGCCTCGCACAGCCAGGCGCGCGCCAGCGCCAGTGCCAGCTCGTACTGGCCCAGGCCGGCGGGCCCGCTGAGCAGGATGGCGTGGCCGCGCTGCTGCTGCAGCTGGATCAGCTGGCGCCGCAGCCAGGGCGGCAGGCTGGCCGCGTCGGGTCCGCTCATGCCTGTCCCCAGCGGGCCTGGCACTGCTGCAGCACCTGCTCGCGTACCGCATCCAGGTCCTGGCTGGCATCGATGCGGGCAAAGCGCTGCGGGGCCTGCGCCATGCGCGCCGCATAGCCGCCGGCGACGCGGCTGAAGAAGGTCTCTGACTGCGATTCGAACTTGTCCGGGGCGCGGGCTCCGGCCAGGCGGGCGGCCGCGATGGCGGGCGCCAGGTCGAACCAGAAGCAGAGCTCGGGCTCGAGCAGCTCTTCCTGGCCGGGCTGCTGCTGCACCCAGCGCTCCAGCTGCTGCAGCACCTGCAGGTCGAAGCCGCGGCCATGGCCCTGGTAGGCGAAGGTGGCGTCGGTGAAACGGTCCGAGATCACCACGTCGCCGCGCTCGAGTCCAGGCAGGATGACCTGCTGCACATGCTCGCGCCTTGCCGCGAACATCAGCAAGGCCTCGCTCAGCGGGTCCATCGCCTCGTGCAGCAGCAGCTCGCGCAGCTTCTCGGCCAGTGGCGTGCCGCCGGGCTCGCGCGTGAGCGTGACCTGGCGGCCACGGGCGCGGAACCAGTCGGCCACGGCCGCGATATGGGTGGACTTGCCGGCACCGTCTATGCCTTCGAAACTGATGAACAAACCAGGCTGGGTCATGGGGCGAGTGGAATCAACGGTCCAGAATATAGCGGCGCACCGCGCTGTTGTGCTCTTGCAGCGTGGCGCTGAAATGGCTGCTGCCGTCACCGCGCGCAACGAAATAGAGCGCCTGGCTTTCGGCCGGATGCAGCGCGGCGCGGATCGAGGCCAGTCCCGGCATCGCGATCGGGGTCGGCGGCAGGCCGGCACGGGTGTAGCTGTTGTAAGGGGTATCGGTCAGCAGGTCGCGCTTGCGCAGGTTGCCGTCGAAGGCCTCGCCCAGGCCGTAGATCACGGTCGGGTCGGTCTGCAGCCGCATGCCCAGCCGCAGCCGGTTGACAAAGACGGCCGCGACCAGCGCGCGGTCGGCCTCGGCACCGGTCTCCTTCTCGACCACGCTGGCCAGGATCAGCGCATGCTCGGGCGACTGCAGTGGCAGATTTGGCGCGCGCTCGGCCCAGGCCTGGGCCAGCTGGCGATCCATGGCCGCCGCCGCCTGGCGCAGCAGGTCCGAGGCCTTGGCCCGCTTGGGATAGAGATAGGTGTCCGGGAAGAAACGCCCTTCGGGATGTCCCGGCAGCGCGAGCGCGCGCATCAGCGCTTCGGGCTGGCGCAGCGCGGTCTCGGGCAGGTCCCAGCTGAGCTGATCCGCATTTTTCAGTGCCTGCAGCACCTGGCGCCAGTTCCAGCCCTCGACCAGGGTCAGGCGGCGCAGCGCCTGCTCGCCACGTACCAGGCGCTCGAGCAGTTGCAGCGGCGTCATGCCTGGCGGGATCTCGTAGCTGCCGGCCTGGATCTGGCGTGACTGGCCCGACAGGCGCAGCCAGCCATGCAGCCACCAGGCCGGAGTGCGTACGCCCGAGTCATGGATCCGCTGGCCGACCTGGCGTGCCGAACTGCCAGCAGGGATCTCCAGCTCAAGCGGTGCCGAAGTCGCGCCGGCCAGGTCGAGCGGACGATGCAGCCACCAGGCGCCAGCGGCGATCGCCAGCAAGACGGCCAGCAGCAAGCCGGACAGGACCGGAATCCACCTATTTTTCACTCGACGCTGCACAACCATCCGGCCTTTGGGAAAATCAGAGTCCGCAATGATATTCGACCGCCGCGACGGCGGCTCCCGCAACCTCGATCCAGCACCATGAGCGCAAACCCTGCCGACCCGCACAACGCCAGCCCCTCCACCGCCTTCGACGCCAGCGCCTTGAACGGGCGGGCTCGGCTGGATCAATGGGGCCTGATCCGTGCCGTGGGTGCCGATGCGGCTTCCTTCCTGCATAACCAGCTGACCCAGGATTTCTTGCTGCTGGGCCGCGACCAGGCCCGTCTGGCCGGCTACTGCTCGCCCAAGGGCCGGATGCTGGCAAGCTTCATCGGCTGGAAGGCGGGCGAGGACGAGATCCTGCTGGCCTGCAGCCGCGACCTGCTCGCGCCCACGCTCAAGCGCCTCTCCATGTTCGTGCTGCGCGCCAAGGTCAAGCTCAGCGACGCGTCGGCTGACTTCAGCCTGCATGGCGCGGTCGGCGCTTCCATCCCAGGTGATCTGCCGGCGCCCAGCTGGTCCAGGCTGGACGATGCCAGTGGCAGCTGGATCAGGCTGCCGGCTGCCGAGGGCGTCGCGCGCGCCCTGCTCTGCGCTCCCGCCGGGAAAATGCCCGCCGCCGAACTGTCGCCAGCGCTCTGGCAATGGCTGGAAGTACGCAGCGGCGTCGCCATGGTCAGCTCTCCCGTGGTCGAGGAGTTCGTGCCACAGATGCTCAACTACGAGTCGGTCGGCGGCGTCAACTTCAAGAAGGGCTGCTATCCGGGCCAGGAGGTGGTCGCGCGCAGCCAGTACCGCGGCGCGCTCAAGCGCCGTGCCCAGGTCTTCCACTGCCAGACCCTAGCCCAGGTCGGGCAGGAAGTCTTCCACGCCAGCGACGCCGAGCAGCCCTGCGGCATCGTCGCGGCGGCGGCCCCGAATCCCCAGGGCGGCTGGGATGCGATCGTCTCGCTGCAGACCAGCGCGCTTGACGGCCAGGCGCTCACGCTCGGCTCGGCTAGCGGTGCCGCGCTGCAAGCGCTGGCGCTGCCTTACGAGCTGCTGCAGGACATCTGATCGAGGCTAACGCCATGTGCCTGATTGCCTTCGCCATCGGTGCCCGGCCCGAGCTGCCGCTGGTCATCGCATCCAACCGCGACGAGCAGTGGGCGCGGCCGACCCAGCCGCTGCAGGCCTGGGCGCTGCCCTCGGGCAAGCAGGCCTATTCGGGCCGCGACCTCCGGGCCGGCGGCACCTGGCTCGGGCTGGCGCAGGACGGCCGTGTCGCGCTGCTGACCAATGTGCGCGACGGCCAGCCCGAGGCGGCGCTGCGCAGCCGCGGCGAACTGGTCACTCAATGGCTCGATGCCAGCTCGGACTGGGAAGACTGGCTGCCGCGCTTCGACCCGCTGCACTACGGCGGCTTCAACCTGGTGCTGGGCGACCTGGTGCGCGGCCGCTGGGCCTGGGTCAGCAACCGGGCGCCCGGACCGCTGGAAACCCCGGAAGACGCCTGCCGCCAGGACATGCCGCCGGGCTGGCATGGCCGCAGCCTGGCACCCGGCCTTTACGGGCTGTCGAACGCTGCCCTCGACACGCCATGGCCCAAGACCGTCGCGCTCAAGCAGGCTCTCAGGCGCCACCTCGAGGAGGGTGCGGATCCCGATGCCGCAGGCGAACTGCTCAATGCCCTGCTGCACCGGGTGCCGGCCGCGCAAGCCGAGCTGCCATTCACCGGAGTGGCAGCGGAGGTCGAGAAGCTGCTTTCCAGCCCCTTCGTCCATGCCCCGCAGATGCGCTATGGGACCCGCAGCAGCCTGGTCGTCCACTGCCATGCCGACGGGCGACTGGATGCGCGTGAATGGACCCACCAGCCCCAAGCCATGACCGAAGGGCAGGATCCAGTGGACGATCGAGCGCGGTTCTGGCCGATCTCGGGCAGCCGCTGCACCCGTCTGGCTTCAGTCCTGCATCAGCCCAGCGTTTGAACGGCGCACAGCTTGCGCAGCGCTTCCAGGTCCAGCTGCAGCGCGAGGTCACGCACGCTGCTGCAAAACGGCTCCAAAG
>CAZJQH010000079.1:0-9357 GCA_964547895.1 uncultured Chitinophaga sp.
CGCGATGATCCGCGGCGGCAAGATCAACCTGTCGATCCTGGGCGCGATGCAGGTGACGGCCAAGGGCGACCTGGCCAACTGGATGATCCCGGGCAAGATGGTCAAGGGCATGGGCGGCGCGATGGACCTGGTCGCCGGCGTCAAGCGCGTGATCGTGCTGATGGAGCATGTGGCGCGCAAGAAGGACGGCAGCACCGACCTGAAGATCCTGCCCGAGTGCACGCTGCCGCTGACCGGCAAGGGCGTGGTCGACCGCATCATCACCGACCTCGGCGTGATGGACGTCACGCCCGAGGGCCTCAAGCTGGTCGAGCTGGCCGATGGCGTGACGCGCGAGGAAATCCAGAGCAAGACCGGCGTGCCGCTGATCTGAACCACCCCAACTTGGCACCAAGCCCCCGCATGGCAGCTAGCCGGCGGGGGCTTTTGTTCAGAACGATGGCGCTGACTCGAAACACAGCCGCTCGCCCGTGACCGGGTGCGGCAGGTCGATCCGGCAGGCGTGCAGCAGCAGGCGCGGCGCTGCGGCGAGAGCGGCGTCGTCGGCATAGAGCTCGTCGCCCAGGATAGCGTGGCCGATGGCCTGCAGGTGCACGCGCAGCTGGTGCGAGCGGCCGGTGACGGGTTCGAGCTCGAGCCTTGCCGTTGCGAGTCCAGCCGTTCGTTCCTGGCCGAGCAGCCGCCAGCGCGTATGGCTGGGCTTGCCGGTGTCCAGGCAGACCTTGCTCTTCGGACGGTTCGGCCAGTCGACGATCAGCGGCAGCCGGATGTCGCTCCAGCCCTGTTGATCGGCGCCGCAGGCATCTGGGATGCCGGCGACGAGCGCCTGGTAGCGCTTGTGCACCTCGCGCCGGGCAAAGGCCAGGCTCAAGGCACTCTGGGCCGCAGCCCCGCACGCCATCACGATCAGTCCCGAGGTGCCCATGTCGAGACGGTGCACGATCAGCGCGTCGGGGTATCGGGACTGGACGCGCGCGCTCAGGCAGTCGGCGTTGTCCGGGCCGCGTCCGGGCACCGAGAGCAGGCCGGCGGGCTTGTCAAGCACCAGCAGCGCTTCGTCGGCATGCAGCACCGAGATGCCATCCGGCACCGCGATGTGGCGCAGCGGCCTGGGAGCCAGCGAGGAGGGCGGTCCTGAAGGGCCGTGCTCGGTCGCCGCGGCGGCCAGGCTCACAGTTCGGCGCCTTCGACCATCAAGCGCAGGCGGCGCTGGCCCTGCCATTCGTCGGCGTCGAGCCTGAAGGCCAGCTTGACCCGTGCGGGCAGGGGCTCGGCGCGGCCGAACCAGATGCCGTCGACCGCTTCTCCGGCGTGGCGCAGCTTGAGCTGCAAGTGCTTGCCGCCGACCAGGCGCTGCGAGACGACATCGACCTCCTCGCAGAAGACTGGCGGCGCGAAGCCCTGGCCCCAGACCTCCTGCTGCAGGATGTCGACCAGCTCGATGCGGCGGTATTGCGGGTCGAGCGGCCCGTCGGTTTCCAGCCGCCGCTGCAGCGTGGCCTCGTCCAGCCATTCGGTGGCGATGCGCTGGAACTCCTGCTCGAAGAGGTCGAGATGCTCCTCGGCGATGGTGCAGCCGGCCGCCGCCGCATGGCCGCCAAAGCGCAGCAGCACGCCAGGGTGCCGCTTGGCGATCAGGTCGAGTGCGTCGCGCAGGTGGAAGCCCGGAATCGAGCGTCCCGAGCCCTTGAGCTCGTGCTCCTTGCCCAGTGCCTGGCTGGCGGCGAACACGAAGGTCGGCCGGTGCAGCTTGTCCTTCAGGCGCGACGCGACGATGCCGACCACGCCTTCGTGGAAGTCGGGATCGAACAGGCAGAGCGCGGGCGGCGGCGTCTCGGACTCATCCCACAGGGCTTCGGCGAGCTGCAGTGCCTGATCCCGCATGTCGCTCTCTAGCGTCTTGCGTTCGCGGTTGATGGCGTCGAGCTGCTGCGCGAGGCCGGCGGCGCGCGCCGGATCGTCGGTGGTCAGGCAGGCGATGCCCAGCGTCATGTCGGCCAGCCGGCCGGCGGCGTTCAGGCGCGGGCCGATCGCAAAGCCCAGGTCCTGGCTGTTGGCGGCGGCGGGGCGGCGGCTGGCGACCTGGAACAGCGCCGACAGCCCGACCGGCAGCGCACCGGCGCGGATGCGCCTGAGGCCCTGGGAAACCAGGCGCCGGTTGTGTGCGTCGAGCCGCACGACATCGGCCACCGTGCCGAGTGCGACCAGCGGCAGCAGGCTGTCGATGCGCGGCTGGGTCCTGGCGTCGAAGGCACCGCGCGCGCGCAGCTCGGCGCGCAGCGCCAGCAGCACATAGAACATCACGCCGACGCCGGCGATCGCCTTGCTCTCGAAGCTGCAGCCTGGCTGGTTCGGGTTGACGATCACGCAGTCCTGCGGCAGCTGGACCTGGCCGTCGATCACGGCGGGCAGGTGGTGGTCGGTGATCAGCACCTGCAGGCCGAGCCCGCGTGCATGGGCGACGCCGTCGACGCTGGCGATGCCGTTGTCGACCGTCACCAGCAGGTCGGCGCCGCGCTCCTTGACCCGCTCGGCAATCGAGGGCGTCAGGCCGTAGCCATCGGCCACCCGGTCAGGCACCAGGTAGTCGACCGCGCTCCAGCCTAGCGGCGCGCCGAGCAGCCTGAGGCCGCGCAGCGCGGTCGCGCAGGCGGTGGCGCCGTCGCAGTCGTAGTCGGCGACGATGCAGACGCGCTGCCCGGCCGCCATCGCGTCGGCCAGCAGGGCGGCGGCTGCGCCGGTGCCCTGCATCTGCTCGGGCGGCTGCAGTTGCGCCAGCGAGTCGTCGAGCTCGCCGATGTCCTGCACGCCACGGGCGGCAAACAGGCGCGCCAGCAGCGGGTGGAGGCCTTCCTGCTCGAGCGCCCAGGCGGCGCGCGGCGGCACTTCGCGGTTGATGATCTTCATAGCTGGTTCAGGATGCTTGCCAGGTCGATCCGGCTGCGGCGTTGGAAAAGACCGGCGAGCCGGCCGAGCAGCCCAGGATTGTCGGTCTTGTCGTTCGCCCAGCTGATCGCGCTGCGTTCGCCGCAGAGCGTGATGCGTACCGGCTGGCCCTGTTCACAGGCCTGCAGCAGCGCGGCGATCTCGCCCTGGTCGAGCGCCTGCCAGGCTGACGTCCAGCCGGCCTGGTCGCCGCGCAGCGCTGGCCGGCGCAGTGCGTCGGCGATGCGTGGCGCGGGCAAGTCCTGGCCGTTCCAGATACCGGTGCCGCTGATCCAGAAGCCGTTGACCAGCGGCAGGCCGCGCGCCGCGCGGTCGTCGTTGACAGGGTGGCTGTAGAACAGCATCTGCGCCTCGTTCTGCAGCCGCAGCAGGGCGCGCGCCTGCGGCTGGCGCGCGCCGTCGGGCAGCCAGGCGTCGAGCTGGCGGTGCGCGACGCGATCCAGGCTGGCCCAGGGCAGGTCGGCGAAGGCGTTTCCCTCGGCGCGCCAGCAAGTGGCCGACTCGAAGGCCAGCGCGATGCCATCCTCCTCGGCCCAGGGGCGCAGCGCGTCGAACAGCGCGCGCGACTCGGCCTCGGACAGCTCCAGGCCCTCGGGTGGCTGCAGCGTGACCTGGTCCAGGCTGGCCTGCCAGTGGCAGGGCGTCAGCCAGGCGCAGGCCCTGCCCGCTATGCCGGCCTGCCAGGCTGCCCAGGGGATGGCGCCATCCCTTGTGGGCAGGCCGAGCGCGCGCGCCAGCACGCGCTCGTGCGGCGGGCTGAGCGAGTATTCATCGCCGGTATCGGTGTCCAGCTGCGACAGGCGTGCCAGCAGGCGAGCCAGGCTGGGCAGTTCGGGCAGGGGCGGTGCTTCCTGCCCGGGCAGGTGGGCGCTGGTGGCGGCGTAGGGGACGATCAGGTGCTGCAAGGTCTTCTGGCGACGGTGGCAAACCCTGTATTGTCGGGGATGCCACAATCTCGGGTCGGCTACCTGGAGATCCATGCAAATCCCCTACGAATTCCTGCTCGGCTGGCGCTACACGCGCGCCGGCCGCGCCACCCGGCGCAACGGCTTCATTTCCTTCATCAGCGGCGTCTCGATGCTGGGCATCGCGCTCGGCGTGGCGGCGCTGATCGTCGTGCTCAGCGTGATGAACGGCTTCCAGAAGGAGGTGCGTGACCGCATGCTTGGCGTGCTGTCCCATGTCGAGGTCTTCACGCCCGACGGCGGCGCGCTGCCCGATCAGGCCCTCACCCTGTCCGAGCTGCGTCGTCACCCCGAGGTGGTGGGGGCCGCGCCCTTCATCTCCGCCCAGGGCCTGCTCGCGCGCGGCGAGGACATGAAGGGCGTGCTGCTGCGCGGCATCGATCCGGCGCAGGAACCCGCCGTCACCAGCCTGGCGGGCGAACTGGCCCAGACCGTGCTGCCGCAGCTGCAGCCCGGGGCCTTTGGCATCGTGCTCGGCGGCGCGCTGGCGCAGAGCCTGGGTCTGCGCGTCGGTGACGCGGTCACGCTGGTCGCGCCCAGCGGCCAGGTCACGCCGGCCGGCGTGGTGCCGCGGCTCAAGCAGATGAGTCTGGTCGGCATCTTCGATTCGGGCCACTACGAGTACGATTCGACGCTGGCCTTCGTGCATATCGATGACGCGGCGCGCATCTTCCGGCTCGAGGGACCGACCGGCATCCGGCTCAAGTTGAAGGACCTGCACCGCGCGCGCGAGGTCACGCACGAGCTCGCGGCCATGGTCAGCGGCGACCTGCTGCTGCGCGACTGGACGCGCCAGAACCGGACCTGGTTCGCCGCGGTCCAGCTCGAGAAGCGCATGATGTTCATCATCCTGACGCTGATCGTCGCGGTCGCGGCGTTCAACCTGGTCTCGACGCTGGTGATGACGGTGACCGACAAGCGCGCCGACATCGCGATCCTGCGCACGCTGGGTGCGAGCCCGCGCAGCATCATGGCCGTCTTCGTGGTGCAGGGCGCGCTCGTTGGCGTGATCGGTACCCTGGCCGGTCTGCTGCTGGGGCTGGGCATCGCGTTCAACATCGACACCCTGGTGCCGGCGCTCGAGTCGCTGCTGGGCGCCAGCTTCCTGCCGCAGGACATCTACCTGATCAGCCGCATGCCGAGCGATCCGCAGCAGGGCGACATCCTGCCGATCGCGCTGATCTCGCTGGCGCTGGCCTTCGCGGCCACGCTCTATCCGAGCTGGCGTGCCAGCCGTGTCAACCCGGCGGAGGCGCTGCGCTATGAGTGAAGCCAACATCGTGCTGAGCGCGCGCCACCTGGGCAAGCGCTTCCAGGAAGGCCGGCTCGACGTCACCGTGCTGCAGGATGTCGACCTCGACGTCCGGGCCGGCGAGACGCTGGCCATCGTCGGCGCCTCGGGCTCCGGCAAGAGCACGCTGCTGCACCTGCTCGGCGGGCTCGATGCCCCGAGCTCGGGCAGGGTGATGCTGCGCGGACAGGACCTCGCCAGCCTGAACCCGGCCCGGCAGGGCGAGCTGCGCAACCGTCAGCTCGGCTTCGTCTACCAGTTCCACCACCTGCTGCCCGAGTTCAGCGCGCTCGACAACGTCGCCATGCCGCTCTGGATCCGGCGCATGTCACGCATTGAAGCTGCCGCCGAAGCTGCAGCCTGGCTGGAAAAGGTCGGGCTAGGCGAGCGGCTGCAGCATCGTCCGGCCGAGCTCTCGGGCGGCGAGCGCCAGCGGGTGGCGATCGCGCGCGCACTGGTGACGCGGCCTGCCTGCGTGCTGGCCGACGAGCCGACCGGCAACCTGGACCGCGCCACCGCCGACGGTGTGTTCCAGCTGATGCTGCAGCTCGCGCGCGAGCAGGGCACGGCTTTCGTGCTGGTCACGCATGACCGGGCCCTGGCTGAGCGCTGTGACCGCATGCTCTCGCTCTCCGGCGGGGTGCTGCTCAAGGCCTGAGTGCGAGCAAGGAATTTGATGAAAGCTTGATCCAGTCGTGATGACGATCAAATAGTCGCCGCTGCAGCACCAAAGTGCTTGCAGGATCCAGCAGGAATGGCAGAATCATGGCAGGTCAGTTACTAAGGGTTTTCCCTTGTCAGCTGGCTGGATTCCATTGACTAGATCGGGTCTTTCACCATGAAGCACATCGTTTCCTCCGTACTGGCCGCCGGCTTGCTGGCTGTCGCCGCCTCTTCGCATGCCGCAGTGGATGCTGCCAAGGCCAAGGAGATCGCGAGCAAGAACGCCTGCATGGGCTGCCATGCCGCTGCCGCCAAGATGGTCGGCCCGGCCTACAAGGACGTCGCTGCCAAGTACAAGGGCAAGAAGCCTGCCGAGCTGGCGGCCAGCATCAAGGCTGGCGGCGCCGGCAAGTGGGGCCCGGTGCCGATGCCGCCACAGGCCGCGCTCTCGGATGCCGATGCCAAGCTGCTGGCCGAATGGGTGCTTGCCGGCGCCCCTGGCCTCTGATCGTCACGCCAGCCCGGCAGCAAGCCGGGCCTGACAAGAAAGCCCCAGCGGTCGCGAGACCGGCTGGGGCTTGTTGTTTCAGGTCAGCGAAGATCAGCTGCAGGTCACGCTGCCGCAGCCGCTCATGGTGGCCGGTGTGACCAGCGACGGGTCTGCCAGCGTCTCGGTCGCCGAGTCGAACTTGACGTTCTTCATGTGCAGCGCGAGGCCGGCGTCCATGGTCGAGGCGTGCATCGGCAGCCATTCGGCTAGCGCGGCTGCCATCCGGTCGATGATTTCCTCGTCGCCCTGCAGGAAATGCGTCTCGACCTGGCGCATCGTGTCCAGGATCGTCTCGTGGTGGCTGGCGTGGCAGTTGTCGGCGCTGAAGCCGGTCGCGATCATCCAGCGCTCTTCCTGGGCGAAGTGCTCGATGGTGTGCTGCACCAGCTCGCGGTAGGGCTCGAGCTGCTGGTCGTGGGGCAGGGCGCGCAACTGGGCGACCATGTCGACCATCTCGTGATGGGTCTGGTCCATGCGCTCATCGCCGAGCTCCAGCTCGGGCGACCAGTGCAGATCGGGCACCTCGGGGAATTCGGGCTGGCTGCTGGTATTGGCGTTTTCCATCATGGTCCGGATTGTGCTGCCCAGGCAGCCAGGCTGCCTTGAGCGAGGTCAAGAAACCCCGGCCGCAGCCGGGGTGCCGAGAGCGCAATGCCTGTCAGTGCTCAGGCTTCGAAGGGCAGCTTCATCGCGCCCAGGTCGCGCCGGGTCTCGACCAGGATCAGCGGGCCCTCATCGACCAGCACCACCTTCCTGGGTTCGCGCGGTATACGCACCGGAGCCGGCTCGGCGGCAATCGCGGCCTGTACCTGCGCCACCTTGTCGGTGTCGGACTGGACCCATTCCAGGCCAGCGCTCTGGGCCAGTGCGCTGAGCTCCTGGATCGCCAGCCGGTAGGGCTGGACTGCTGCGGCTGCAGCGGGGGGCGCGGCTTCGACCGCGGTGGCCTCGGCCGGGGCCACGGCGATGACTGCCGTCGGCTCGGTTGCGACGATCTCGACAGCCGCTTCCTGCACCATGGCGGCAGCTGCCTCGACGGGCACGACGGCTTCGACGGCCTCGACCGGTTCGGCTGCAGCGGCAGGGCTGAAGTAGGAGCGTGCCGGAGCTTCTGCCGGCACGGTCTCGCTCTCGGCTGTGGCTGCTGGCGCTGCCTCGGCGCCAGCCTGGCCTTCGCCGCGGGCGCGGCGGTCACGGCCGTAGCGGTCGCGGCTGCGGCGCTCGCGCGGTGCACGCGCTTCGGCCGCTGCGGCCTCGCTGCTGCCTTCGGCGGTTTCGGGCACGGCAGTCTCGGCTGCTTCGGCGCCCGTTGCGCCGTCGGTCTCGGACAGGCTGCGGCGAGCTTCGCCGCGACCGCCACGGCGACGGCCTTCGCCACGCTCGCGGCGGGCTTCAGGCTGGGCGCCACCTTCGCTGGCGGCAACGGCCTGGACGGCGTTGTCCGCGTTCAGCTCGAGCGCGGCAGTCTCGCTGGCCGGTGCTTCGATGCGGCTGTCGGAGCGCGGCTCGCGGCGGCTTTCGCGGCGCTCGCCACGGCCTTCGCGTGCTTCGCTGCTGCGGCCTTCGCCGCGTTCGCCACGGCTGCGCTCGCTGCGGCGGCCCTCGACGGTGCGCTCGCCCTGGCGTTCGCCGTTGCGCGCCTCGACCGGGCGCTCGCTGCGCTCGGCGCGACCATTGCGGCCGCCGCGCTCGCCACGACCCGTCCGCCCGCCTTCAGTCCGGGTTTCGCGCGCGGCAGGTGCCGCCGCCGGCGCGATGCTGGCCGGAGCGGGTGCTGGAGCCGGGGCAGCAGGTGCCGCTGCCGGCGCCACGCCGAACAGGCGCTTGAGCCAGGCGAAGAAGCCGGTCTCGGGCGCCGGAGCCGGGGCTGCCACCGGTGCCGGGATCGGCGCTGCCACGACCGGGGCTGCGACCGGCTCTGGCTTGGCTGCAGCGACCGGAGCCTTGGCATCGGGCAGCACGCCCTTGATCACCGGCTCCTGCTTGTTGGTGCGTTCCTGGCTGCGGCGCGTGAAGGTCGCGACATCCTCGACTTCCTCGGCCATCTTGTAGCTGGCATCGAGGTTCTCGAGGCGCGGATCGTCGTGCTTGAGGCGCTCGAGCTTGTAGTGCGGCGTCTCGAGCGACTTGTTCGGCACCAGCAGCACGCTGACGCGCTGCTTGAGCTCGATCTTGGTGATCTCGGTGCGCTTCTCGTTGAGCAGGAAGCTGGCCACCTCGACCGGCACCTGCACCAGCACCGCGGCCGTGCTGTCCTTGAGCGACTCCTCCTGGATCACGCGCAGGATCTGCAGCGCCGAGCTCTCGGTGTCGCGGATATGGCCGGAGCCGCCGCAGCGCGGGCAGGGCACGGAAGCGCCCTCGTTGAGCGCCGGGCGCAGGCGCTGGCGGCTCATCTCGAGCAGGCCGAACTTGCTGATCGAGCCGAACTGCACGCGGGCGCGGTCCTGGCGCAGCGCGTCGCGCAGGCGGTTTTCCACTTCGCGGCGGTTCTTCGACTCTTCCATGTCGATGAAGTCGATCACGATCAGGCCGCCGAGGTCGCGCAGGCGGGCCTGGCGGGCCACCTCGTCTGCGGCCTCCAGGTTGGTGCGGGTCGCGGTCTCCTCGATGTCGCCGCCCTTGATGGCGCGCGCCGAGTTGACGTCGACCGCCACCAGCGCCTCGGTCTGGTCGATCACGATCGCGCCGCCGCTGGGCAGCGTCACCGTGCGGCTGTAGGCGGTCTCGATCTGGTGCTCGATCTGGAAGCGGGAAAACAGCGGTGCATCGTCGCGGTAGCGCTTGACCCGGTGCTCCTGCTCGGGCATCACATGCGCCATGAACTGGTGCGCCTGCTCGAAGATGTCGTCGGTGTCGATCAGGATCTCGCCGATGTCGCTGTTGAAGTAATCGCGGATGGCGCGGATCACCAGGCTCGATTCCTGGTAGATCAGGAAGGC
>CAZJQH010000080.1:0-9350 GCA_964547895.1 uncultured Chitinophaga sp.
GCGCGCCGCCGCGTCGCGGCCGAGGCGGTGCTGCGCTGGTGGGGCAGGGCTTCTGCGGTGCCGGTGTCGGTGCTGCGCATTCCGGGCATCTATGCGCCGGACCGCGAGGGCGGCACGCCGCGCGAGCGCCTGTTGCGCGGCACGCCCGTGCTGCGGCGCGAGGACGATGTGCACACCAACCATGTCCACGCCGACGACCTGGCGCGCGCCTGCGTCAGGGCGCTGTGGCGGTCGCCCTCGCAGCGCGTCTTCAACTGCTGCGACGACACCGAGCTGATGATGGGGGACTATTTCGACCTGGCCGCCGATATCTACGGCCTGCCCAGGCCGGAACGCATCACGCGCGATCAGGCCAGGGAGCGGCTGTCGCCAATGACGCTGAGCTTCATGGGCGAGTCGCGCCGGCTGCGCAATGATCGCATCAAGCGCGAACTGGGACTGGTGCTGCGCTACCCGACCGTGGCGCAAGGCTTGCGCGCGGGCTGATCTGGCGGTGGGACACAGAAAGCAAAAAAGGCGAACCCTGCAGGGTATCGCCTTTGCCAGCTTCCTGGTGCCCGGGGCCGGACTCGAACCGGCACACCTTGCGGCGGGGGATTTTGAATCCCCTGCGTCTACCGATTTCGCCACCCGGGCCGGAATGCTTCTGAAATTATGGCACAGTGGCAGGCTTGTTCCCCTGCACCACGAGCAAAAAACTCCCATGACACGCGCGACCACCCGCAGCCGCAAGAAAGCCATCCAATACCCGACCCTGGAAGACACCGTCGGCCGCACGCCGCTGATCGCGCTGCAGCGCATCGGCGTCGAGGCCAACCGCGCGCGCGGCAACGTGGTGCTGGCCAAGCTGGAGGGCAACAACCCGGCTGGTTCGGTCAAGGACAGGCCGGCGCTCTCGATGATCCGGCGCGCCGAGGAGCGCGGCGAGATCAAGCCCGGCGACACCCTGATCGAGGCGACCTCGGGCAATACCGGCATCGCGCTGGCGATGGCGGCGGCGTTGCGTGGCTACCGCATGGTGCTGATCATGCCCGAGGACCTCAGCATCGAGCGGGCCCAGACCATGAAGGCCTTTGGCGCCGAGCTGATCCTGACGCCCAAGAGCGGCGGCATGGAATACGCGCGCGACCTGGCCGACCAGATGGTGGCGCAGGGCAAGGGCAAGGTGCTCGACCAGTTCGCCAACCCCGACAACCCGCGCATCCACTACGAGACCACCGGCCCCGAGCTCTGGGAGCAGACCAAGGGCCAGATCACGCATTTCGTCAGCGCCATGGGCACCACCGGTACCATTACTGGCGTGTCGCGTTTCCTGAAGGAGAAGAACCCGGCGATCCGCATCATCGGCGCCCAGCCGAGCGAGGGCTCGCGCATTCCGGGCATCCGCAAGTGGCCGCAGGAATACCTGCCCAAGATCTACGACCCCCAGGGCGTGGACGAGCTGGTCTATGTCAGCCAGGCCGACGCCGAGGAGATGTGCCGCCGCATGGCGCGCGAGGAGGGCATCTTCGCCGGCATCTCGGCGGCGGGCGCCTGCTGGGTGGCGCAGCAGATCGCGGCCCAGGTCGAGAACGCGACCATCGCCTTCATCGTCTGCGACCGCGGCGACCGCTACCTCTCGACCGGCGTGTTCCCGGCCTGAAACCAGCATGAATCACAGCATGAACGCAGACCTGGAACTCGACGCCCGCGGCCTGAACTGCCCGCTGCCCATCCTCAAGGCCAAGAAGGCACTGGCCGGCATGGAGAGCGGCCAGGTGCTCAAGGTGGCCTGCACCGACGCCGGTTCGGTGCGCGACTTCCAGGCATTTGCCAAGCAGACCGGCAACGAGCTGCTGCAGCAGGATACCACCGGCCCCGAGTTCCTGACCTGGCTCAGACGGCGCTGAATCAGGTGCTGCTGAGCGCCGCAGTGTCCGTCGGCTCGTTGGCCTGCTCGCGCAGCCAGGCTTCCAGCAGGCGCGGATCGTTGACGGTGCGCAGCTGCTGGTAGGCGGCCTCGGCCTCGGGATGGCAGCGGCGCAGGTAGTTGAGCCACTGCTTGAGGCGACCGGCCCGCGCGCGCGGCTCGATGTGGGCGACGACCAGGCCCCAGAAATGCCACAGCAGCGGCCGCAGCGCGTCCCAGCGCGTCGCACCCGCATCGGCCACCAGACCCTGGTCGGCCAGGATGGCCAGCGCCAGTCCCGGGTCCGACACCATGCCGCGGCCCAGCATCAGGTCGGTGCAGCCCGACTCGGCGATGCAGCGGCGCGCGTCTTCCACGCTCCAGATCTCGCCGTTGGCCACCACCGGCAGCCGTACCGCCTGGCAGATGTCGGCGATGCGGCTCCAGTAGGCTGGCGGCCGGTAGCCATGCGCCCTGGTGCGCGCATGAACGACCAGCTGGTCGGCGCCGCCGGCCTCGATCGCCAGCGCGCAGTCCTCGGCGCTGCGGTCGTCGTCGAAGCCCAGCCGCATCTTGGCCGAGACCGGCATGCCCTCGGGAACGGCACGGCGCACCTCGGACACGATGCGGTGCAGCAGTTCCGGGTCCTGCAGCAGTGCTGCGCCGCCGCCGTGGCGGTTGACCACCTTGGCTGGGCAGCCGAAGTTGAGGTCGATGCCGGCCGGGCCCAGGCTGGCCAGGCGCGCGGCGTTCTCGGCCAGGCAGGCCGGGTCGGAACCCATCAGCTGGGCGCGCACCGGCACGCCCGCGGGCGTGCGACCGCCCTGGCCGAGCTCGGGCACGACGCGGTAGAAGACGCGCTCGGGCAGCAGCGTGCCGGTGACGCGGATGAATTCCGAGACGCACAGGGCGATGCCGCCGACGCGGGTGAGCGTGTCGCGCAGCGCGAAATCGAGCAGCCCTTCCATGGGCGCGAGCAGGATGGCCATGATGATCCGAACGAGGTGAGCCGCGATTGTCCGCGATCACGCGCTGCGCTGCAGCCCATGCCTGCTGCCCCTGCAGCAGCGCATCAGGTCTTGCCGGGCGCGGCAGACCTTGCCACCACCCGGTTGCGGCCGCTGCGCTTGGCCTCGTAGAGCGCCAGGTCGGCGTCGTGCAGCAGGCTGTCGAGGTCGAGCGTATCGGCCAGCTCGCTGCTGGCCAGGCCTATGCTCACCGTGACGGCCAGCCGGTGCCGGGTTTCTCCGGCGGAGCATTCCACCGGGCTGGCAGCGCAGGCCTGACGCAGCTTCTCGGCGATCTGCTGTGCCTGCCGCAGCGTGGTGTTGGGCAGCAGCAGGCAGAATTCCTCGCCACCCAGGCGGGCCAGCAGGTCCGAGCCGCGGACCAGGCCGCTCCAGCGCCTGGCCATTTCCTGCAGCACGGCATCGCCGGCGGCGTGGCCTTGCGTGTCGTTGACCTGCTTGAAGTGGTCGAGGTCCAGCATCAGGGCCGACAGCGGCCGGGCGAACTGGCGCGATGCGGCCAGCGCTTCCTGCGCGAAATGCTCGAAGCCGCGCCGGTTGGACAGTCCCGTGAGCGGATCGGTGTTGGCGTGGGTCAGCAGCGTGGCATTGAGCCTGGCCAGCTCGGTGCGCAGCCGACGTTCATCCTCGAGCTGCTCGGACAGCTTGATGGCCTCGCTGATGTCGCTGTAGAGGCAGACATGGCGGCTGACCTTGCCCCAGGCGTCGGTGAAGGGCACGATGGTGGCGTTGACCCAGTAATGGGCGCCCGACTTGTCGCGGTTGCGGAACATGCCCTTCCAGATCCGGCCCGCGCTGATGGTTTGCCAAAGCTGCTCATGGTAGTCCGCCGGGTGATAGCCGGAATTCAGGATGCGGTGGTCCTGTCCAAGCAGTTCGGCTTCCTGGTAGCCGGTCTGCTGCTGCATGGCCAGGTTGACATGGGTGATCCGGCCTTCGGGGTCGGTTTCCGAGACCATCAGGTGGGCGCCGATGGCCCGGGTCTGGTTGGCGAGCTCGGTGATCGAGGCTTCGTAGCGCAGGTACCAGCGGAACAGCCAGCCGCTGATGGCCAGGATCAGCAAGGAGCCCAGCAAGGCCAGCATCAGGCGCTGGCGCTCGTCCACGGCCTGCGTCAGCAGCAGGTCGCGGTCCGCGATCGCTACCATCACCACGGGATGAAGTGCGCTGCCACGGTAGGCGACCTGCCAGCGGCCATCCCGGTCGAGCTCGAACAGGCCCAGCTCCCGCTCGCGCAGCCTGTCGCTCAGGACCTGCGACAGGGCAAAGGCGTTGGGGCCGTCGCTGCCGCTCGAGATCAGGCGCTGTCCGTGATAGTCGTACAGGCCGATCAGGTCAGCCAGTTCGGGATTGACGCGGGTCCAGAAGTTCTGGAAATAGCCGGGGTTGAGCACGGCCACCCAGCGATGCGGCCGGCTGTCCAGCGTGACGCTGGTGCCGACCAGCCAGAGCTGCAAGCCGGCATCGGCCTGCGGGCCGTCGACTGCGATGCCCGGCAGGTCGCGCGCCGCGAAGACCCCGCCGTAGGCGATGCTGCCTTCGGGTGCGGGCGCTGGCAGGGTTTCGGGCTTCAGCCTGAGCCCCAGGTTGCCGGGGGCCGAGCTCGCCACCACGCGCCCCTCGGCGTCCAGCAGCGACAGGCTGCGCAGCACGGGGGTGTCGGCGATCAGCTCATGCAGCATCCCGGGCGACAGCCGCTGCTGGCGCAGCGCCTGCGGCGTGGTGAAGGCTGCGACCGAGGTCAGGCGTGCCGCCACGCTGTCGAGGGCGCGCGAGCTGTGGTCCTCCAGCAGCAGCACGTCGCGCTGCAGGCGGGTCTTGAGCCCCAGTTCCAGGTTCTTGCGGATGAAGTGGTCGCTGATGCCATAGGCGACCCAGAGCAGCAGCAGGCTGCCGAGGCAGAACACCGCGAACAGGAGCCGGAACCGTTTCGGCTCCAGCCCGCTGTCGAGCCCGTGACCTGGCATGCCGCTTAATCCCGGACCACGATCGGCAGCAGGTCGTGGGTGCGGCCGGCCTGCACCAGCCTGCCGTCGCGCCTGATCTGGCTGACGAACTGGTTGATGCGCTGCAGCCACTGCGGATCTCCCTTGCGAACCGCGTAGGCATAGTCGGTGAGCTGGACTTCGCGCTCGGGCGCGATCACGCGCGCCCAGTCGGTGTTCATCAGCATGTGCTTGCTGTAGGGGTAGTCGGTAATGAAGACATCGGCCCGGCCCGATTCGACCTCTCGGTCACGGTCCTGCGGCCGTGTCACGATCCGCAGCGTCGCGTGCTGCAGCGTGCGCTGCATCACGGGTTCCATCAGCGTGCCCTTGAGCACCACGACCACCCGGCCTGGCTGGTCGATGTCCCCCCAGCTCCGGATCGCGCGGTTGGCCTGGGTCGTGATCGCGTAGACGTCGCTGCGCAGATAGGGCAGCGAGAAGTCGACCCGGCTGACGCGCTCCAGCGTCATGCCCATGCCCATCATCGCGACCTGGCACTTGCGGGCCTCGAGGTCGTCGAGCACATGGCTGAAATCGGTCTCGACATATTCGAGCCTGACGGCCAGGTCCCGCGCGAGTGCCTGCGACAGGTCGATGTCCAGGCCCTGGAGGGTACCGGTGCGCGGGTTGCGCAGGCTGATGCCGAAATAGTCGGGCCAGATGCAGACCTTCAGCGTTCCGCTGCGCTGGATCTCGCCCAGCGTCTGGGCCCCCGCCGTCATGCATAGCGAGAGCAGCAGCAGGAACAAGGTACGGGGTGAGGGCATGGTGCGCTCGATTATGGCGGCATTGGGCCGCCACGCTGGCGTAACGACATGAAACCGGCCAGTGCATCAAGGGCCAGCCGGACCGAAGACGCCCGATGCCCAGTCGATGAAGGCGCGCAGCCGCGCCGGCGGCTGGCGGCCGGGGGCGTGCAGCAGGTGCAGCGGCATTGGCGGCGGGCGCAGGCCAGGCAGGACTTCCTCGAATTCGCCGCTGGCCAGTTGCGGCTCGACATGGTAACGCGGCACCTGGATCAGCCCAAGGCCGGCGGCACAGGCCGCGACGAAGCTGCCGCCGTCGTTGACCGCCACGCTGGCCGGCAGGCTGAGTTGCTCGATGCGGCCGTCGACCACGAACTCGAACGGGAAGGGCTTGCCGGTGGTCGCCGACAGGTTCTCCACCGCGCGGTGCCCGCCCAGCTGCGCGAGGTCCTGCGGCCGGCCGTGACGCTCCAGATAGGCATGGCTGGCGCAGGTCACCAGTGGCAGCGTGGCCAGCCGGCGTGCCACCAGCGGCAGGTCATCGTCGAGCTCGCCGATGCGCAGCACGCAGTCGACCCCCTCGCGCAGGGGGTCGATCTGGCGGTCGCTGATGCTGAACTCGAGCCTGATTTCGGGGTAGTGGCGGCAGAAGCCGGGCAGGGCGGGCATCAGCATCAGGCGGCACAGCGAGCCCGGCAGGTCGATCCGCAGCCGCCCGCGCGGGATGCGTCCGGCCTGCGAGAACGAGGTCTCGGCCTCCTCGAGGTCGGCCAGGATGGCGATGCAGCGCTGGTAGTAGTCAGCGCCGTCGGCCGTTGGCGTGACCTGGCGCGTGGTGCGCGCCAGCAGGCGCACGCCCAGGTGGGCCTCGAGCTGCTGGATGCCCTGGGTGGCGGCGGCACGCGCGAGCCCCAGCTGCGCCGCGGCGGCGCTGAAGCTGCCGAGCTCGACGATGCGGGCGAACAGGCGCATGGCGTGGAAGCGGTCCATCGGACTATTGTTTTGTTTTATTGAACAGTATTTTGCCAGGAGCCTAATTATTATTCGGATCTAAACAGTGATACTTCTCGATGAGAGGTACCCGAGCTTTGCCATGGCGGCAGCAGCCCGGTGCCAGCCTGAACCCAGAACGCTTTGACTTCCATGCTCGCCCATCTTGAATCCCCCCCGGCGCATCCTCCCGGCCTGCGCCAGCTCCGTTCCGACTTCGGCCTGGGCTATTTCGCCAACGGCCTGGTCGGCTTCATCTTCTCGGCCACCGGGCCGGTCGCCATCATCCTGTCTGTCGGCACGCGCGGCGGGCTGTCGCAGGCCGAGCTGGCGTCCTGGCTGTTCGGTGTCTTCTTCGTCAACGGCCTGCTCACGCTGGCGATGAGCTGGCGCTACCACATGCCGCTGGGCTTCGCCTGGACCATTCCGGGCACGGTACTGGTGGGACCGGCGCTGCAGCACCTGAGTTTTGCCGAGGTGATCGGCGCCTTCTATGCCACCAGCGCGCTGGTGCTGCTGCTGGGCGCCAGCGGCTGGGTCAAGCGGGTGATGGCGGCGCTGCCGATGCCTATCGTCATGGGCATGGTGGCAGGGGTGTTCCTGCGCTTCGGGCTCGACCTGGTGCGTGCGCTGCATACCGATGCCGCGATTGCCGTCCCGATGGTGCTGACCTTCGTGCTGCTGTCGGCTTTGCCGGTCTGGGGCAAGCGGATGCCGCCGCTGATCGGCGCGCTGCTGGTCGGCGCGCTGGCGATCGCGCTGCTGGGCCGGCTCGATACCTCGGGGCTGGGCAGCTTCGCCTTTGCCCAGCCCCTGGTCCAGGCGCCGGTCTGGTCGGTCGGCGCGCTGGTCGAGCTGGTGGTGCCGCTGGCGATCACGGTGCTGGTGGTGCAGAACGGCCAGGGCGTCGCGGTGCTCAAGGCTGCCAAACATGAGCCACCGGTGAATGCGATCGCGGTCGCCTGCGGCATCGGAGCCTTCTTCAGCGCAGCAGTGGGTGCGGTCAGCAGCTGCCTGACCGGACCGACCAACGCGCTGCTGACCTCGTCGGGCGAGCGCAGCCGCCACTACACGGCGGCGCTGACCTTCGGCAGCTTTGGCGTGCTGTTCGGCCTGATGTCGCCGACCTTCACCGGCCTGATGCTGGCCACGCCCAAGTCCTACATCATGGTGCTGGGCGGCCTGGCGATGCTGCGCGTGCTGCAGGGTGCCTTCGTGGCGTCCTTCGGCGCGGGCCGCTTCACGCTCGGCGCGCTGATCAGCCTGCTGGTCACGGTGTCGGACATCAGCCTGCTCAACATTGGTGCGGCGTTCTGGGGCCTGGTGGCCGGTTTTGCCATTTCCTGGCTGCTGGAGCAGGGCGATTTCCAGGCCATGGGCAAGGCCAGCTGAACCGCAGGCCTGCTGGGCATGATCTGGCTCAAGATCGTAGTAGTACGGATCCGCCACCTGGCTGCGCAACTATAGAATGGGTCTAGACCTATCAGTTTGACTTCATCAAGGCCATCAAGAGGAGATCACCATGTATCAGCACCTGTTCGTTCCGGTCGACGGATCCGAACTCTCGCAGCGCGCCGTCGAGGGCAGCATCGCGCTGGCCAAGCAGCTCGGCGCCCGCATCACGGGCTTCGTCGTCGAGCCCGAGTTGGCGCTGTCCGAGACCTCGCGTGACCCCAACACCTTTGCCCGGCATATTCAGGAACATGAGGCGAGCAACGAGGCCCATGCCGCCAAGCTGCTGGCCAAGTTCGAGCAGCAGGCCGTCGCCGCTGGCGTCGCTTTCCAGGGCGTGCATGTCACCGCCGGCGGCGTCGACGACGCCATCGTCGACGAGGCCGAGAAGGCCGGCTGCGACATGATCGTGATGGTCACCCACGGCCGTGGCCCGGTCGGCGAGTTCCTGTTCGGCTCGCACACCAAGAAGGTCATCTCGCGCAGCAAGCTGCCGGTGTTCGTGCTGCACTGAAAAGCGCGCACCGGCCGGCGCGCCGGGTGCAAAAAAAGGGACGCTGGGTCTGACCCCGCGTCCCTTTTTGTCGGGCTTGTCGATCCGCCGCCCAGCCCTGCGGGGCCGGCGGCGGTGGCGATCAGCCCAGGCGCTGGAGCTGCTGCTCGATCTTGGCCAGGGTGGCGCCGAAGTCGGCCAGGCGCTTCTTCTCCTGCTCGATCACCGCCGGCGGCGCCTTGGCGACGAAGGCCTCGTTCGAGAGCTTGCCCTTGGCCTTGGCGATCTCGCCGCTCAGGCGCGCGGCTTCCTTGGACAGGCGGGCCTTCTCGGCCGCGACGTCGATCTCCATGAACAGGCACAGGCGCGCCTCGCCGACCACGGCCACCGGCGCGGCCTGGGCGGCCTCGGTCCAGCTGGCCTCGTCGGCGAACACCTTGACCTCGCTGAGCTTGGCGAGTGATTGCAGCACCGGCGCGATGCCCTGGACGAACTCGGCGTCGCCGACCGCGTACAGCGGCAGGCGCTGCGCCGGCGAGACGTTCATCTCGCCGCGCAGGTTGCGGCAGGCGTCCACCATCGACTTGAGCTTGGCGACATGGGCCTCGGCGGCTTCGTCGATGCGCTCAGGTGCCGAGACCGGGTAGGCCGCGATGCTGACCGAGTCACCCGCACGGCCTGCCACCGGCGCCACCTTCTGCCACAGCTCCTCGGTGATGAAGGGGATGATCGGGTGCGCCAGGCGCAGGATGGTCTCGAGCGTGC
>CAZJQH010000081.1:0-9331 GCA_964547895.1 uncultured Chitinophaga sp.
GAATCATCATGTTCAAGAAACTTGCCATCGCGTCTGTTCTGGGTACTGCAATGCTTGGGGGGCCGGGGTTTGCGCAAACCACGAAAACTGCACAGTTCAGTGTTTTTGTCGAGCTGACACCAATGTGCTTGTTTGACATGACCAATACGGCTATTACTGCCAGTTACACCGCTTTTGGTTCGGCTGTCGACGCGGATCCTACTTCTTTTAAAGTCAAGTGCACAAAAAATACGTCATACACACTATCTTTGGATAACAACGGTTCTTATACTGATACCGCTACCGAGTTGAATTACACCTTGAAGATTGGAGCAACTGCTGAGGGCGCCACTGCTGCTTCTGCAGGAGGTACTGGCGATGGCGCTAATCAGACGTTTTACGTGACCGCAAACATTCCCGCCAACCAAGCGGGTAAGGCTCCTAGTGGAACTGCAGTCACTTTGAGCAACACCCGTACCATTACAGTCTCATACTGATTCTTAGCCATGTCTCGCCTAGCCCGCAGCCGATGGCCGGTCCTGCTCGCCGCAGGTCTGGCCCTTCTGTTCGGGCTTGACGGGATGGCCGGCCAGCATCAGGCCAGCTTTGGCGTCAACATCACGCTCAATTCCGCCACGGCCACGACCTCCTGTTCTACACAGTCGGTCAGCGGCGGCGCCGTGGCGGTGCAGTGCTTCACCACCGCTGTGGCGACCGTCAGCGCCGTCACCAGTTCCACCTTGGGCGAGACCGCAGCCCAGGCGCCCAGCACTGTCAACCTGGACAACCTGGGGCCTACTGCTGCTGGCGACAGTCCCTCGTCCGATGGGTCCGAAGATGAAAGCTATGATGAAGCCAGCGACACGCGCGAGCGCAAGTCCGCCCTGATCAGGGCGCCCGCCGGCCGGCCCGCGCCAGAAGAAATCGAGATCATGTTCTGACCATGAAGAAACCCAAGCGTCTGTCCCTGCTGGCCCTGGTGCTCGCCTCATTGTTTTCGGCCAGCAGCCAGGCAGGTTCGTTCTCGGTCACGCCGGTGCGCTTCTTCTTCGGTCCGAAGGACCGCGCCATGGCGGTCACGCTCGAGAATGGCGGCGACAGCGAGATTGCCCTGCAGGCCGACATCAACCAGTGGACGCAGGACGCCGCCGGCGTCGACAAGCTCGAGCTGACCGAGGACATGCTTGTCGCGCCACCGGTGATCAAGATCCCGCCGCGTGGCAAGCAGGTGGTTCGGCTGGCGCTGCTGGTGCCGCGCGACCCGAGCCGCCAGATGACCTACCGAATGGTGGTGCGCGAGGTGCCGGAGGCCGTGGCGGTCGAAGGCAAGGTGCAGCTGCCGGTCGCGCTGGCGATGAACATGCCGGTCTTCATCACGCCGCCGGGCGCGCAGCGCGAGGTGGCCTGCAAGCTGGGCAGCAACCCCGCGCGCAAGCTCGAGGCCGTCTGCAGCAACAGCGGCACTGCCTACGCGCAGCTGCGCAATGTCGAGCTCAAGCGCGGCGCCGACACGCTGGCCAGCTTCGACGGCAGCCTGTACCTGCTGCCCGGCGCCAGCAAGCCGCTGCCGATCAAGGCATCCGACGGCCCGGCGCCGGCCAGCGGCCCGGCCGAGCTGGTCGTGACCTTCGACGATCTCAAGCCGCAGAGCTACCCCGTCACGGTCCCGTGAGGCGGCGGGCTGGATTCGTCATGGCTGCCGTGAGCTTGCGCACTCTCGTGCTCACCGGTGTTGTCGGCGCGTCCACCGCGCTGCAGGCGCAGCCGGCGTCGCCGCCACCTGCGGTCAAGGCCGGGCAGTCTGCACCGGCCAAGTCCCAGCTGCGCCTGGTCGACGTGCTGCTCAACGGCGTCAAGGTCGGCGTCTGGACGCTGCTCGAGCACGACGGCGGCCTCTACGCCACCGCCGACATGCTGACCGAATGGCGGCTGATCCTGCCGCGCGACGCCCAGCCCTTCAGCTACCGCAGCCAGCAATGGCTGCCGCTGTTCGCGCTGCCGGGCTACCGGGCGCGCTTTGACTACAGCACCCAGTCGGTCGAGCTCGAGTTCGCCGCCCATGCCTTCGTCGGCAGCACCATCGCCGACGAAAAGCCCGCCACGCTCGAACTGTCGCCGGCCGCGCCGGCGCTGTTCCTGAACTACGACCTGGCGCACGACCAAAGCTTCGTCGACGGCGCGGGCTCGACCCGTTCGACCGGCGCGCTGACCGAGCTCGGCTTCGCGCTCGGCGGCGGCACGCTGATCTCGAGCCAGCTTGGCAGCAACCTGGCCAGCAATGTGGCCGGCGCGCGCAGCCAGTGGACCCGGCTCGAGACGACCTGGACCCACGACATGCGTGACGACCGGCTCACGCTGCGCCTGGGCGACACCAGCACGCGGCCGTCGATGTGGGGTCGCTCGCTCTATTTCGGCGGGCTGCAGCTCGGGACCAACTTCAGCCTGGTGCCCGGTTTCGTCAACCAGGCGATTCCGTCGCTCAGCGGCACCGCCACTGGCCCCAGCACGGTGGAGCTCTACGTCAACGACACGCTGCGCCAGACCTCCAACGTCCAGCCCGGCCCGTTCACGATCGAGAACCTCAGCGCGCTGACCGGCTCGGGCCAGGCTCGGGTCGTGGTGCGCGACTTGCTGGGCCGCGAGACCGTGATCGAGCGCAGCTTCTTCACCAACAGCTCGCTGCTGGCGCCGGATCTGGCGGACTGGAGCATCAACCTGGGTCGCGAGCGCTTCAATCTCGGTGCGCTGGATGCCGACTACCGCGACTGGTTCGCCTCCGGGCTGTATCGCCGCGGCATGACGCCGGGGCTCACGCTCGAAACCCGGGCCGACTGGTCGGCGGTGCGCCAGGGCGCCGGCCTCGGGGCGACGGCATCGCTGCCCTGGCAGTCGCTGGGCCAGGCGGCGCTGGCCCTGAGCCGTGACCAGCAACTGGGCCAGGGCGGCAAGTTGCTGCTGGGCATTGACACGCAGCGGCTGACCAGCGGCTTTGGCGCCCGCATCGTCACGGCCAGCCGGGACTACCGCGAGCTGGGTTCGGGCGACGTGGAGCCGAATCGGCACGAGATCGCGCTTAACTACCGCCAGGCGCTGAGCGAAGGTGGCTCGGTCGGCGTCAGCGCTGCCCGGCTCAACCGCTACGACGCGGGCCGCAACTCGGTGCTGACCGCCAGCTATGCGCAGCGCATCGGCGAGCGGGCCACGCTCAATCTCAGCGCCAGCCGCGTCAGCGGCGACGCCTCGGGCTATTCGTTCAACGTCTACCTCAGCCTGCCGCTGGGCGAGCGTCAGTACCTGACCGCCAATGCGTCCAAGAGCCGGCAGGGTTGGGACGGCTACACCAGCGTGACCAGCATGATGGAAGGCGAGACCGGCCTGAGCTGGCGCGCGCTGGCCGGCCACCAGGCAGCGGACAATTTCGCCGAGGGCGGGCTGTACTACCAGGGCGGCAAGGGTTTTCTGGGTGCCGACCTCCGGGCTGCGGCGCAGAACCAGGCGCTGCGGCTCAATGCGCAGGGCGGGCTGGTCGCGATGGGCGGCGGCTTGTTCGCGGCGCGGCGCATCCAGGAGAGCTTCGCACTGGTCGAGGTCAAGGGCTACCCTGGCATCGGCGTCGGCTTCCTCGGCAGCGCGCTGACGCGCACCGACGCCGACGGCCTGGCGCTGCTGCCGCGCCTGATGCCCTACCAGGAGAACCGCGTCCGCCTCGACGCCAGCGACCTGCCGTTCAGCGCCGAACTCGACAGCATCGAGATGACGGCGGTGCCGTCCTGGCGCAGCGGGGTCAAGATCGCCTTCCCGGTGCGTAGCGGGCGCGGGGCGCTGCTCAAGATAGTGCTCGACGATGGCGAGCCCGCGCCAGCCGGCGCCGAGCTCGAGCTGGTGGGCGACCCCAAGGGCTTCTTCGTCGCGCGCCGCGGCGAGGCCTTCGTCACCGGGCTGCAGAACCGCAACCAGCTCAGGCTGAACTGGAACGGCCAGAGCTGCGCCTTCGACGTCGTGCTGCCGCCCGGCACGGCCGACGACATCGCGCGCGTGGGGCCGATCACCTGTCAAGGAGTCAAGCGATGAAGCCTGTATTGAAGAGTGCCAGTTCCTGGTGCCTGAGCTCGTTTGCTTTGACTGCCTTGCTGCTCTGCAGTCCTGACTTGTTTGCCCAAGGTCAAGGTCAAGGCCAAGGTTTCACCACATTCAGCAACTGTCGGGTGACGAGCGCAAATCCGATCTCGATCCCGGTTGCGTATGATCCTTTCAGCGCGACTGTCACAGTTTCCGTGACAGTCAATATCGCCTGTAGCCGCGATGGCGGTGGCGTGATGCCTGTAGCGCCTACTCTGGCGGTTGGCAACGGTCTTTACTCTTCGGGAATATCGCGGCGTGCGAACTTTGGCAGCAACTACATCGAATACGGGCTTTGGCAGGACGGTGCATCGAAGACCGCATGGAACAGCTCATCGGTGATTTCTGTTGCCAATATGATCTGGAATAATTCGTCCGGCACCGGGTCGACGAACTTCCATTTCAACCTGCCTGCCGGGCAAAACCAAGTGGGGGTCGGATCACCGTATTCGGACTCTGTCAGCGTCACGCTCACCTATCCCACGAGCGATAAAAACAATTATCAAACCACCACTCTCAGCCTGGCGACAGTCGAACCCAGCATCACCATCGCACCAGGCTGCAGGCTGAGCTCCACGCCAGGGGACCTGACCTTCAGCTATACCTCGTTCCAGGTCGCCCCAGCGCAGGCGAGTACCTCGTTCGCGGCCAAGTGCGTGAAGGACACCTCGTACACCATGGCGCTCGACGCCACCTCGGGCACCCTGCTGGGGCTTAACTATTCGCTCGCGATCAGTCCGACCGGCCAGCGCACCGGCAGCGGGGTCGACCAGAGCGTGACGATCAGCGGCACGATCGCCGCCGACCAGTCTGGCACCTGTGCAACTTCAAGTTGCACCGCGAGACAGTCGCGCACCTTCACGATCACCTACTGATTCTCGGACCAGTCTTTCAGGCGGCAGGCACGGCGTATCGCCTTCAGCCTCGGCCGGCCGTGGCTCAGGCTCCCCGTTGACCGTGGCCAAGCCGGAACATGAAGGCCAGCAGCCCATTGCGGTTCTTCACGCCGAGCTTCTCGTAGGCTGATGTCAGGTGGTTGCGCAAGGTGCTTTCGCTGATGTGCAACTTGGCTGCCACCACCTTGCGCGGGGCGTCGCTGTGCTCCATGACAGCCTGGACTATCGCGCGCTCGCGTTCTGTCAGGCTCGCAAAGCGCAGTGCATTGGGGTCGGGCTCTTCCTGCGACTGGCGGCGCGTGATCTGGTGGAAGATGCGCGCGGTCGACTGGCGGTCTAGCCAGAGCTGGCCCTCGTGCACCTTCTCGAGCGCGGTCAGCAGCAGCTCGGGCGAGGCGCTGCGGTCGATCAGGCCCGATGCCCCCTTGCGCATGGCCTCGTCGATGACGACGTTGGGCCCGCCAAGCGAGAGCAGCAGGACCCGGGTCGCCAGCGAGACGCCGGGCAGCTTGTCGAGCAGCTGGAACAGATTGTCGGCGCCGCCGTCGACATCGTAGAGCAGCAGGTCGGGCTGCAGGCGGATGACGGTCGCCAGCGTGGCATCCGGCTTGTCCACGCCAGCCAGCAGCTCGAAGCGGTCATGCTGGGACCGGATCAGGGCGATCAGGAGTTGCAGTAACAGCTGGTTGTCACTGATGATTATTACTTTTATTCTCACCTTGATATCCCTTTATTGTCTCATTCTGGGTACGGAATGTTACACATCTGCCGGATCGGGGCGTGGAGCAAACCGGGATAGTCCATATATTTGCATGGGACCGCGAACCCGTAGCCGCTGCGTCGGCAGCTGTCTTGCAGGACAATATCGCGCTGTACCAAGGGCTGGCCGCAGTGTCGCCAGCATCAACCGCCGGCCGACCATGGCGCCGGCAGCAATCGGATACGAGAAGGCAGGAACAGATGGACAAGGTCATCGAGGTGGATTACGAACAGCCCGCGTGCACGACCAGGCATGCCTGGGCGCGCGTGCCCGAGGAGCCGACCCAGCAGCAACGCGCCGAGCTCAAGGACAGGATCCGCCGCCTGCTGGAGGAAAAGAACGCGGTCATGGTGTCGCACTACTATGTGCACCCGGACCTGCAGGACCTGGCCGAGGAGACCGGCGGCATCGTCAGCGACAGCCTTGAGATGGCGCGCTTCGGCCGCGACCACGCGGCGCAGACGCTGGTGGTGTCGGGCGTGCGCTTCATGGGCGAGACGGCCAAGATCCTCTCGCCCGAGAAGACCATCCTGATGCCGGACCTCGACGCGAACTGCTCGCTCGACCTCGGCTGCCCCGAGAACGACTTCGCGGCCTTCTGCGACCAGCACCCGGACCGCACCGTGGTGGTCTATGCCAACACCAGCGCGGCGGTCAAGGCCAGGTCCGACTGGCTGGTGACTTCGAGCTGCGCGCTCGAGATCGTCAGCGCGCTCAAGGACAAGGGCCACAAGATCCTGTGGGCGCCCGACAAGCACCTGGGCGGCTACATCCAGCGCGAGACTGGCGCCGACATGCTGATGTGGCAGGGCTCGTGCATCGTGCACGACGAGTTCAAGGCCTTCGAGCTGGAAGCCCTGATCAAGCAGCATCCGGGCGCCAAGGTGCTGGTGCACCCCGAGAGCCCGGCCGAGGTGGTCGCGCTGGCGGACGCGGTCGGCTCGACCTCGGCGATCCTGAACGCGGCCAAGGCGATGGACGCGAAGGAGTTCATCGTCGCGACCGACAACGGCATGATGCACAAGCTGCGCACGCTGAATCCGGGCAAGACCTTCATCGAGGCGCCGACCGCCGGCAACAGCGCGACCTGCAAGAGCTGCGCGCACTGCCCCTGGATGGCGATGAACAGCCTGGCCGGCGTGGCGCGCGTGCTCGAGACCGGCCTGAACGAGATCCATGTCGACCCGGCGCTGATCCCGCGCGCGCGCCAGCCGATCGACCGCATGCTGGCCTTCACCGCCGCGCACAAGGCCGGCCAGGACGCCGGCGCGCTGGTGCCCAATATCGGTGCGGCATGACGGCGGCTGCCGTCACTGCGCTGATCGACTTCGCGCTGCCGCAGGGCGGTCCGGGTGAGCGCCTGCGCTGCGCCTTTGGCACGCCGCTGCGCCTGCTGCAGGCCGACACGCCAGCCGAGGTCAGGCCGTTGCTGGAGCAGGTGCAGGCCGAGTCGGCTGCCGGGCGCTGGTGCGTGGGCTATCTGGCCTACGAGGCCGCGCCGGCCTTCGACGCCGCGCTGCAAGTGCATCAGGCCGCAGGCCCGCTGGCCTGGTTTGCGGTCTTCGACCAGGCGCTGTCCTGGCCGCAGGATCAGGCGTTGCCTGCCAGTGCAGCCGAAGCGGCGCAGCAGCCGGCCAAGGCCAGCTGGGGTGCCGGCCCCGAGCGCGAAGCCTTCAAGCGCGACATCGAGGCCATCCAGGCCGCGATCGCCGCCGGCGACTGCTACCAGATCAACCACACGGCCCAGCTCGAGGGCGAGCTGCTGCAAGGTAGCGCGCTGGCGCTGTACGCGGCGCTGCGCCGGGCCCAGCCGGGTGGCTACTCGGCCTTCCTCGATGCGGGCGAGCTCCAGCTGCTGTCGGTCTCGCCCGAGCTGTTCTTTGACTGGGACGGCTCGCGCCTGCTGGTGCGCCCGATGAAGGGCACGGCCGCGCGCGGCGCCAATCCTGAGCAGGACCAGGCGCAGGCGCAAGCGCTGCGCGCCAGCATCAAGGAGCGGGCCGAGAACGTGATGATCGTCGACCTGATCCGCAACGACCTTTCTCGCGTGGCGCAGCCGTTCTCCGTCAAGGTGCCCGAGCTGTTCACGCTGCAGGCGCTGCCGACGGTCTGGCAGATGACCTCCGACGTGACGGCCGACAGCCGGCCCAGTACCACGCTGGCCGAGGTGTTCACGGCGCTGTTCCCCTGCGGCTCGATCACGGGCGCGCCCAAGGTCCAGGCCATGCGCCTGATCCATGAGCTCGAGCCGGGGCCGCGCGGCGCCTATTGCGGCGCGATCGGCGTGGTGCGTCCGGGCGGCCATGCGACCTTCAACGTCGCGATCCGTACCGTCACGGCGCAGGGCCAGCGCTTGAGTTGCGGCATCGGCAGCGGCATCACCTCGGGTGCCACGGTCGAGGGCGAGTGGCAGGAGTGGCGCAACAAGCGCGCCTTCCTCGACCGCGCCAGCGAGCCGTTCGAGTTGCTCGAGACGCTGGCGCTGGATGGCGGCATGCTGCGCAACCAGGCCGAGCATCTGGCACGGCTGCAGCGCGCGGCGCAGCATTTCGGGTATCCGTTCGACGAGTCCGCGCTGCGCGCGCAAATGCAGGCGCTGGTGGCGGCACATCCGCAGGGTCTGTGGCGGGTACGCGTGCTGCTCGACGCGCAGGGCAGGGTCCAGGCGCAGGCCTTCGCGATGGAGGCCAGCCCGGCCGAGGTCACGCTGGCGCTGGCCGGCCAGCCCTTCGAGGCGGCCCAGAGCGAGTTCGTGCGCTACAAGACCACGCGCCGCGCGCATTACGACGCGGCTACGCCGACGCAGCCCGGCGTGTTCGATGCCATCTTGTGGAACGAACGCGGCGAGCTGACCGAATGCACGCGCGGCAATATCGCGCTGCAGCTCGACGGCGAGTGGCTCACGCCCGCGCTGTCCTGTGGCCTGCTCGATGGCGTCGGGCGCGAGGTCGCGCTGCGCGAGGGCAGGGTGCGCGAGGCGGTGCTGCGGGTCGAGGACCTGCAGCGCGCGACCGGCCTGGCCTTCATCAACAGCCTGCGCGGCTGGATGGCGGCCAGGCTGGCCTGAATCACATCATCTGCGTGGCGACCTTGTCGCGCAGTTCGACCTGCTGGTTCTGGTCGTTGACGAAGACCAGCTTCGGGCGGTGCGCGGCGATCTGGTCCTCGTGCACCTGGGCGAAGGCCGCGATGATCAGCAGGTCGCCGACCGCGACGCGGCGGGCCGCCGAGCCGTTGACCGAGATCATGCCGGTGCCGCGCTGGCCCTTGATCGCATAGGTCACGAAACGCTCGCCGTTGTCGATGTTCCAGATGTGGATCTGTTCGTTCTCGACGATGCCGGAGGCATCGAGCAGGTCCTCGTCGATCGCGCAGGAGCCTTCGTAGTGCAGTTCGGCATGCGTGGTCTTGACGCGGTGGATCTTGGATTTGAGCAGGGTACGGAACATGGTCGTATCTGGGGCAGTTCGGGCAAATAGGCGCTATTTTGACAGAAGCGCAAAAACGGGTCGCCCTGGCAACCCGTTTTCTTGCAGCAGGCTGACGCCGCTCAGAGCTGGCGGTAGAGCTCGGCGCC
>CAZJQH010000082.1:0-9251 GCA_964547895.1 uncultured Chitinophaga sp.
ATATCCCGGGCGCCGGCGAGCTGCTGATCTTCTGTGCCGCGATGGGCGGTGCCGGGCTGGCCTTCCTCTGGTTCAACGCCTATCCGGCCCAGGTCTTCATGGGTGATGTCGGCGCGCTGGCGCTCGGCGGCGCGCTCGGCACCATCGCGGTGATCGTGCGCCAGGAGATCGTGCTCGCGATCATGGGTGGCATCTTCGTGGTCGAGGCCTTGTCGGTGATGCTGCAGGTGTCCTGGTTCAAGTACACCAAGAAGAAGTACGGCGAGGGCCGGCGCATCCTCAAGATGGCGCCGCTGCACCACCATTTCGAGAAGTCCGGCTGGCGCGAGACCCAGGTCGTGGTGCGCTTCTGGATCATCACGATGCTGCTGTGCCTGCTCGGACTGTCCACCCTGAAGTTGCGTTGAGGCCCGAGATGGTGAATTTCCTGCCCCTGCTGAATGGCCGCGAAGTGCTGGTGCTGGGCCTGGGTGCTTCCGGCCTGGCGATGGCGCGCTGGTGTGCCCGCTCTGGTGCCCGCGTCACGGTGGCCGATACCCGCGCGGCGCCACCCCAGGCTGCCACGCTGGCGGCTGAACTGCCTGACGCTACCCTGGTCCAGTCCGCCTTCGACGCCGAGCTGTTCCAGCGCGCACCCTGGGCCATGGTCTGCCGCAGCCCCGGCATCGCGCCAGCGCAGATGGCCGGCCTGGCGCAGGCCGCGCAGTCGGTCGGCATCCCGGTCGTCGGCGAGCTCGGCCTGTTCGCGCAGGCGCTCGCGACCCTGGCGCAGCCCGCCGCAGCTGACGAGGCCGCTGCCAGCGATGAAGAGACTGCACAGGCGCCAGGACCCTATCGCCCCAAGGTGCTCGCGATCACCGGCACCAACGGCAAGACCACCACTACTGCGCTGACTGCGCATCTGCTCGAATGGGCCGGCGTCAAGGCCGTGGTGGCGGGCAACATCGGCCCGACCTTGCTCGATACGCTGCAGGCCCGGCTCGATGGCGGCGAGCTGCCCGAGGCCTGGGTGCTCGAGCTCTCGAGCTTCCAGCTCGACGGCGTGCAGGGCTTCGAGCCGACCGCCGCCACCGTGCTCAACGTCACCCAGGACCATCTCGACTGGCATGGCGGCATGGAGGCCTATGCCGCCGCCAAGGCCCGCATCTTCGGCCAGCAGGCGCTGATGGTGCTCAACCGCGACGACGCCACCGTGATGGCCTGGCAGCCGCAGCCGCAGACCGTGCAGGAAGGCCGGCGCAGCAGGACGATCGCGCCCCGCGCGTACCAGGCCTTCGGCACCGACCTGCCAAGGCGCGCCGGCGACTGGGGCATCGAGAGCGTCAACGGCATGAGCTGGCTGGTGCGTGCGCTGCCGGCCGACGAGACCGGGCGCCGCGGCCGCGACGCCGAGGAAGAGATCCACCTGCAGCGCCTGATGCCGGCCGAGGCGCTGCGCATCCGGGGTCGCCACAATGCGAGCAATGCACTCGCGGCGCTCGCGCTGGCGACAGCCGCTGGCGCGCCGCTGGCGCCGATGCTGCATGGCCTGCGCGAGTACCGTGGCGAACCGCACCGGGTCGAGCCGGTCGCCATCGTGGATGAGGTCGAATACATCGACGACAGCAAGGGCACCAACGTCGGCGCCACGCTGGCCGCGATCGAGGGCCTGGGGCCTGAGCGCAAGCTGGTCGTGATCCTGGGCGGCGACGGCAAGGGGCAGGACTTCGGCCCGCTGGCGGCCGCGGTCAAGCGCTATGCCCGTGCAGTGGCCTTGATCGGCCGCGATGCTGCCGCGATCCGCGCTGCGCTGGCTGGCTGCGGCGTGCCGCTGCACGACTGCGCCACGCTGCCCGACGCGGTGCACTGGTGCGCCCAGCAGGCCCAGCCCGGTGACGCCGTGCTGCTGTCGCCGGCCTGCGCCAGCCTCGACATGTTCAAGGACTATGCCCACCGCGCCCAGGTCTTCGTCGAGACGGTGCAGGCCTTGCAGGAAGCCGGGGGGACACCGGCATGACCCGCCTGGCTGCCACCATCGCCAGCCTGCTCGGCCAGCGGGCTGACGGCGCATCCGCCTCGGCCGATATCCCGATCCGGCAGGCCGGTGCCGACTATGCGGACGGCCGCAGCGAGCGCTGGGTGCGTGCGGCCGGTTTCGACCAGGTGCTGCTCTGGGTCGTGGTCGGCCTGCTGAGCTTCAGCCTGGTGATGGTGTATTCGGCCTCGATCGCGCTGGCCGACAACCCGCGCTTCGGCAATCTGAACACCTGGCACTTCGTCAGTCGCCATGCGGGCTCCATCCTGCTCGGCCTGCTGCTCGCCTACCAGGCCTTCATGATGCCGATGAGCTTCTGGGAGAAGCACTCCAAGCGCCTGTTCCTGGGCGCGCTGGTATTGCTGGCGCTGGTGCTGGTGATCGGGCGCAATGTCAACGGCGCGACGCGCTGGATTCCGCTCGGCCCGATCAACTTCCAGCCGTCCGAGTTCGCCAAGATCGCGATGGTGGCCTATGCCTCCGGCTACATGGTGCGCAAGATGGAGGTGAAGGAAAGCTTCCTCAAGGCCATCCTGCCGATGGGGCTGGCCGTCGGCGTCGCAGGTGGCTTGCTGATGCGCGAGCCCGACCTGGGCGCCTTGATCGTGCTGACGGTGATCGCGTTCGGCATCCTGTTCCTGGGCGGCGTCAACCTCAGGGTGATGCTGGTGATCGGCGCCTTCCTGGGGGTTGGGCTGGTGGTGGCGATCGCGCTCTCGCCCTGGCGCCTCGAGCGCGCGCTGGCCTTCCTCGAGCCCTTCGACGAGCGCTATGCGCTCGGCAAGGGCTACCAGCTCAGCCATTCGCTGATCGCGATCGGCCGCGGCGAGATCCATGGCGTCGGCCTGGGCGCCAGCGTCGAGAAGCTGCACTGGCTGCCCGAGGGCCACACCGACTTCCTGCTCGCCGTGATCGGCGAGGAGTTCGGCCTGATCGGCGTCGGTGCGCTGATCTTCACCTTCTTCTGGCTCACCCGCCGCATGATGCAGATCGGCCGCCAGGCCATCCTGCTCGACCAGCTGTTTGCCGGCCTGGTGGCGCAGGGCGTGGGCCTGTGGATCGGCTTCCAGGCCCTGATCAACTTCGGCGTCTGCCTCGGCGCGCTGCCGACCAAGGGCCTGACCTTGCCCTTCATGAGCTATGGTGGCTCCGCCATCCTGATGAACCTGATCGCGTTCGCGATCGTGCTGCGCGTCGACCACGAGAATCGCCAGCTGATGCACGGAGGCCGACTGTGAGCCGCCAGCCCTGCGCCCTCGTGATGGCCGGCGGCACCGGCGGTCATATCTTTCCGGGCCTGGCGATGGCCGAGGCGCTGCGCGCGCGCGGCTGGCGCGTGCACTGGCTCGGCGTGCCGGGCAGCATGGAGGAGCGCCTGGTGCCGCCGCGCGGCTTCCCCTTCGAGCCGGTCGAGTTCGGCGGCGTGCGCGGCAAGGGCTTCAAGACGCTACTCGCTTTGCCGCTGCGGCTGGCGCGCGCGCTGGCCCAGGCCCGCCGCGTGATCCGGCGCGTCCAGCCCGACGTGGTGCTGGGGCTGGGCGGCTACATCACCGTGCCGGGCGGCCTGGCGGCCAGGCTGGCCGGCGTGCCGATCCTGCTGCACGAGCAGAACTCGATCGCCGGCATGTCGAACCGCTGGCTGGCCAAGCTGGCCGAGCGCAGCTTCAGCGCCTATCCGGATGCGCTGCCCGGCGGCGAATGGGTCGGCAACCCGCTGCGCGCCGAGTTCCTGTCACAGCCGGAACCGGCCGAGCGCTTTGCCGGTCGCAGCGGGGTGTTGCGCCTGCTGGTGGTCGGCGGCAGCCTGGGCGCGCAGGCGCTCAACAGCGTGGTGCCGCGCGCACTCGCCTTGATTCCGTTCGAGCAGCGCCCGGTCGTCACCCACCAGGGCGGCGAGAAACAGATCGATGCCTTGCGCGCCGCCTATGCCGAGGCCGGCGTGCAGGCCACGCTGACCCCCTTCATCCGCGACACCGCGCAGGCCTTTGCCGATGCCGACCTGGTGATCGCGCGCGCCGGTGCCAGCACCGTGACCGAGCTCGCCGCGGTCGGCACGGCGGCCGCCTTCGTGCCCTTCCCGCACGCGGTCGACGACCACCAGACGCACAATGCGCGCTTCCTGGTCGATGCCGGCGCCGGCTGGCTGCTGCCGCAGGCCGAGCTCACGCCCGAGCGGCTGGCCGCGCTGCTGCAGGGCCTGGACCGTGCCGAGCTGCAGACCCGCGCCGCCAAGGCCCGCGCGCTGCGCCAGACCGGCGCCGTCGATGCCATGGTCGCCGCCTGCGAGCGCCTGCTCGAACCCAAAGAGAACACAAGAACATGAAACACGCCATCCGGCATATCCATTTCGTCGGCATCGGTGGTGCCGGCATGAGCGGCATCGCCGAGGTGCTGCTCAACCTGGGCTACCGCATCTCGGGCAGCGACCTTGGCTCCAGCGCGGTCACGCGCCGCCTGATCGAGCTCGGCGCCCGCGTGCACCAGGGCCATGACGCCGCCTACATCGAGGGCGCCGACTGCATCGTGACCTCGACCGCGGTCAAGGCCGACAACCCCGAGGTGCTGGCCGCCCGCGCCAGGCTGATCCCGGTGGTGCCGCGCGCGGTCATGCTGGCCGAGCTGATGCGGATGAAGAAGGGCGTGGCGATCGCCGGCACCCACGGCAAGACCACGACGACCAGCCTGGTTGCCAGCGTGCTGGCCGCCGCCGGCCTGGATCCGACCTTCGTCATCGGTGGCAAGCTCAACAGCGCCGGCGCCAATGCGCGGCTCGGTTCGGGCGAGTACATCGTGGTCGAGGCTGACGAGTCCGACGCCTCCTTCCTCAAGCTGCTGCCGGTGCTGGCCGTCGTCACCAACATCGACGCCGACCACATGGAGACCTACGGCCACGACTTCGGCAGGCTCAAGGACGCCTTCGTCGAGTTCCTGCACCACATGCCCTTCTACGGCGCGGCGGTGGTCTGCGTCGACGACGCCAACATCCGCGAGCTGCTGCCGCGCATCGAGCGTCCGATCACCAGCTACGGCGTGAGCGAGGACGCGCAGGTGCGCGCGACCGACATCCGCGCGGTCGACGGCCAGATGCATTTCCGCGTCACGCGCCGCAATGGCATCCAGCTGCCCGACCTCGAGGTGGTGCTGAACCTGCCGGGCCATCACAACGTGCTCAACGCGCTGGCCGCGATCGCGGTCGCGGTCGAGCTCGGCGTGCCCGACGCGGCGCTGCTCGAGGCGCTGGCCCAGTTCAAGGGCGTGGGCCGGCGCTTCCAGCGCTACGGCGAGGTCGCGCTGCCCAGCGGCGGCCAGGCGACCGTGATCGACGACTACGGCCACCATCCGGTCGAGATGGCCGCCACGCTGGGGGCCGCGCGCGGCGCCTTCCCGGGCCGGCGCTTGTTGCTGGCCTTCCAGCCGCACCGCTACAGCCGCACGCGCGACTGCTTCGAGGACTTCGTCAAGGTCATGAGCCAGGCCGACGCCGTGCTGCTGGCCGAGGTCTACGCCGCCGGCGAGGCGCCGATCGTCGCCGCCGACGGCCGCGCCTTGACGCGCGCGCTGCGCATCGGCGGCAAGCTCGAGCCGGTTTTCGTCGACGACATCGCCGCCATGCCGCAGGCGGTGCTGGACAACGCGCGCGACGGCGACGTCGTGCTCTGCATGGGCGCGGGCTCGATCGGCGCGGTGCCGGCGCAGCTGGTGGCGCTGGCGGCTTCCCAGGCTGCCGCAAGGGAGGCCGCATGAACGCGACCGTCACCATCGATCCCAAGGCCATGGGCAAGGTCGCCGTGCTGATGGGCGGCTTCTCGGCCGAGCGCGAGATCTCGCTGATGTCGGGCGGCGGCGTGCTGCAGGCGCTGCTGAGCCAGGGCGTCGACGCGCAGGCCTTCGACCCGGCCGAGCGCGACCTCGGCGAGCTCAAGCGCGAGGGCTTCGATCGCGTCTTCATCAACCTGCACGGCCGCTTCGGCGAGGACGGCACGGTGCAGGGCGCGCTCGAGCTGATGGGCATCCCCTACACCGGCTCCGGCGTGCTGGCCTCCAGCGTCGCGATGGACAAGATCATGACCAAGCGCATCTGGCTGGCCGAGGGCCTCTCGACCCCCGCCTGGCGCCAGGTCGCCAGCGTCGAACAGACAGTCGCCGCCTTCGAGGCGCTGGGTGCGCCGATGATCGTCAAGCCCGCGCGCGAGGGCTCCAGCCTGGGCCTGACCAAGGTCACCGACGCGGCGCAATGCGCGCAGGCCTATGCGCTGGCCTCGCGCCACGACCCCGAGGTGCTGTGCGAGCAGTTCATCGCCGGCGACGAGGTCACCTGCCCGGTGCTCGGCAGCGATGCCGGCGCGCGCGCGCTGCCGGTGATCCGCATCGTCGCGCCCGATGGCAACTACGACTACGAGCACAAGTACTTCACCGACGACACCCAGTACCTGGTGCCCTGCGGCCTGCCCGCAGGCGAGGAAGCTGCGGTCCAGGCCCTGGTGCTCAAGGCCTTCCGCACCCTGGGCTGCCGCGGCTGGGCCCGTGCCGACGTCATGATCGACGCCCGCACCCGCCAGCCCTATCTGCTCGAGATCAACACCTCGCCCGGCATGACCAGCCATTCGCTGGTGCCGATGTCGGCGCGCTCGGCCGGCATCAGCTACGAACAGCTCTGCCTGCAGGTGCTGGCCTCGGCCAGCCTCGACAACCCCCTGCCCGTGCCAGCCGAGGCCTGAGATGCAGCAGCGCTCCGCCTTGCCCCTCGACGTCCGCATCATGAACGGGATTGCCTCCCTGCTGCTGCTGGGCGTGGCGCTGGCTGCGCTCGGCAGCGCGGGCTGGTGGCTGGCGCAGCGTCCGTCCTGGGCGCTGGGCCGGATCGTGGTCGACGGCGAGGTTGCGCACCAGGACGAGGTGATCTTCCGCTCCCATCTGGCGCCGCAGCTGCGCGGCAGCTTCCTGACGCTCGACCTGCTCGAGGTCAAGACCCTGTTCGAGCAGGTGCCCTGGGTGCGGCAGGCGGTGGTGCGGCGCGAGTTCCCGAACCGGCTGCGCGTCACGCTGGACGAGCACGAGGCCGCCGCCTGGTGGGGCGAGACCGGCAGCGGCAAGATGGTCAACCTGCAGGGACAGGTCTTTGCCGCCGACGTCGACGAGGCCGAGGCTGGCCAATGGCCCGAGCTGGCCGGCCCCGAGGGCCGCTCCGGCCAGGTCCATGCGCTCTATCGCGAGCTGCAGCCGCTGCTGCGCCCGCTGCAACAGGACATCCGCCGGCTCGAGCTCGGCGCCAGCGGCCACTGGCGGCTGAGCCTGGCCAGTGGCACCGTGATGGAGCTCGGGCGTGGCGACCAGGCCGAGCTGCTCGCCCGGGTGCAGCGCTTCAGCTCGACCTTGCCGCAGCTGCTGTCACGCTACGGCGCGCGCAACCTGCAGTCGGTCGACCTGCGCTATCCCAATGGCTACGCCGTGCGCATGCAGGGCGTCAAGACCGCTACCGACGACAAGGCTGCCGCCGCGCTGGCGGCCCGTATCCGCAAGAAGAAGTAATCGAGGCAACACTTTATGGCCAAGGAACAGAAAGACATCGTGGTCGGACTCGACATCGGCACTGCCAAGATCATGGCGGTGGTGGCCGAGGTCCAGCCTGGCGGGCAGCTCAAGCTGGCCGGCCTGGGCGTGGCGCCGAGCAACGGACTCAAGCGCGGCGTGGTCGTCAACATCGACGCCACCGTCGCCAGCATCCAGCAGGCGCTGAAGGAGGCCGAGCTGATGGCCGACTGCCACATCGCGCGTGTCTATACCGGCATCACCGGCAGCCATATCCGCAGCCTGAACTCCAGCGGCATGGTGCCGGTCAAGGACCGCGAGGTCACCCAGGCCGACGTCGCGCGCGTGCTGGAGGCGGCCAAGGCGATCAACATCCCGAACGACCAGCGCCTGCTGCTGACCGAGTCGCAGGAGTTCATCATCGACGGCCACGAGGTCAAGGAGCCGATCGGCATGAGCGGCATCCGGCTCGATGCGCGCGTGCACATCGTCACCGGCGCCCAGAGCGCGGCCGAGAACATCATGAAGTGCGTGCGCCGCTGCGGCGTCGAGGTCGAGCGCCTGATGCTCAATCCACTCGCCTCCAGCCACGCCGTGCTGACCGAGGACGAGAAGGAACTTGGCGTCGCGCTGGTCGACATCGGCGCCGGCACCACCGACATCGCGATCTACTCGGGCGGCTCGATCCGCCATACCGCGGTGATCCCGATTGCCGGCGAGCTGATCACCAGCGACATCGCGATGGCCTTGCGCACGCCGACGCGCGACGCCGAGGAGATCAAGGTCGAGCATGGCTGCGCCAAGCAGCTGCTGGCCGATCCCAAGCAGATGGTCGAGGTACCCGGACTGGGTGACCGCGGCCCGCGCATGCTGAGCCGCCAGGCGCTGGCCGGCGTGATCGAGCCGCGCGTCGAGGAGATCTTCGCGCTGGTGCAGCAGGTGATCCGCGAGTCGGGCCACGAGGAACTGCTGTCGTCCGGCATCGTGCTGACCGGCGGCAGCTCGGTCATGCCCGGCATGGTCGAGCTCGGCGAGGACATCTTCCTCAAGCCGGTGCGTCGCGCCGTGCCGCAGTATGCCGGGCCGCTGGCCGACATGGTCGCGCAGCCGCGCTCGTCCACCGCGATGGGCCTGATCGAGTGCGCGCGGCTCGACCGCCTGCGCGGACAGAAGGTGGCGCAGAAGAGCGGTGCGGTCCAGGGCACGCTGGGTCGCATCAAGGACTGGTTTGTCGGCAGTTTCTGACCTGCGGGTCAGAGGGGTTTTGGGTAGCTTTTGTTTCAGGCTGGGGAGCCTGCAAGGAGTAGGGAAATGAGCATCGAAATGATCGAAGTCGAGGAATTCAACCGTGGCACGCTGATCAAGGTGATCGGTGTCGGTGGCGGCGGCAGCAACGCGGTGGATCACATGATCCGCTGCCAGGTGCAGGGCGTGGAGTTCATCTGCGCCAACACCGACGCGCAGGCGCTCAACAAGACCGCGGCGCACCGCGTGATCCAGCTCGGCCAGACCGGCCTGGGCGCCGGCAGCAAGCCCGAGAAGGGCCGCGAGGCCGCCGAGATGGCGATGGCCGACATCCGCGCCGCGATCGAGGGCGCGCACATGCTGTTCATCACCGCCGGCATGGGCGGCGGCACCGGCACCGGCGCCGCTCCGCTGATCGCCCGCGTGGCCAAGGAGATGGGCATCCTGACCGTGGGCGTGGTGA
>CAZJQH010000083.1:0-9122 GCA_964547895.1 uncultured Chitinophaga sp.
TATTCCAGTAGACCATCCGCGTTTTCAACCATGATTCCGATGCGACTTTCATCGGCAACTAGGGTGTGGGCGGCACCAACTAAACGACGCTGGACAGCGTGGTTGATCGCCTGACAGGACACCTCACCTTCCCGGGTGAAGGCCAGAATCTGAGTGCGCTCGGGGTCCTGCAAGTACAGATCTACGAGATGGTCGACCACTGCGTGAGCCGGTAACGCCATAATTGAAACCGGCTCAACCTTACTGTCAGGCAAGGTTGGCATATTTCCGTCGCGAATTTCTCGACTGAAGGCAGCGATCTCGCCACCAAACCTTCTCGACTGGATCAACTCCACGGTTGGAATCGTTGTTCCAATCATTGCGTGTAAGGTCAGGCCTGGTCCCACGGGAGGCAACTGGCCTGGGTCGCCAATCAGGATGATCCGGCATCCAGTCGGAAGTGACTTGATGATCCGCCATGCCATCAACACGTCCAGCATGGATGCCTCGTCCACGATCAAGGCGAACGGGCTTCCCCTAGCGTCGCCAGAATGACCGGCTTCGACCGCCCTAAGATACCCCGCAATTGTGCTCGCGGGCTGACCCGTAGCCTGCGTTGCTCTGCGCGCCGCCCGGCCTGAGACTGTCATGATCCTGTACTTGAACTTGACATGATCCAGGAGTGCGACGATGGCCCGCAGGACGGTCGTCTTGCCGACACCCGCTCCGCCGGTGATCAGTAGTGCACCATGCTCGGCCACCGCTGCCACTGCCTTGCGCTGCGCATCGTTAAGCCCAAACGGCTCACCATGGGACGCGGCCGTGTTCATTTCGTAATGTTGCAACACGGCAACAACCACCGCCGCAGAGCAAAGCGGCGTCTCGTGCAGCGCGTCATGCATGTACTCCGCGATCTGGTGCTCAACCACCTCCATGCCGGGAGACGAGAGAAGGTCGCTTCCGACAGCGATTACAACGTCCGTGGACATTGCCGACGCCACTGCTGCTCTAGCCATGTCTTGTCCAAGAAGCAGGGCAACCTGTCGCAGCACCTCGGACTTGGCAAGTGCTGTGTGTCCTTCTTCCAGGGCCGCATACAGCCGAGACTCAACGGCTGCAGACAGCCTCCTTGGATCGTCGGGGCGAAGGCCAAAGGTATTGATTGCCAAATGATCGGCGGCAGCCCACGACATGCCGAAGACCAAAGTTCTGTAGGGATCCTCTTCGAGCTTGGCCTTCAACTCTGAGCCGTAGGCCTCCAGCAGAGAGCGGCTGATTCGTGGCTCGATGCCGGAGCGATGCAGCCAGGCCAGCGCGTCACTGGCCGCAAACAGCTTCCAGCCATCAAGCACGACGCTCGCCAGGTTTGGGCCGATCACATCGGACAGCGCCGTTTCATCAGCCTCGTCCAGCGCATCGTAGAGTTCCTCGCCGAATGCACCCCAGAGTTTTCTTGCGGTGACTTCTCCGATGCCTGGGAAGTCATTGGACCTTGCCATCAGCTGTACGATGTGCTCGCCAGAAGGTCGCTTGAGTTCGGCTGACTTGGCAGTGACTTGGATTTCGGTGATTTCGTGGTGCCCGCGCGTGTAGGTCTTGATGCTTTGAATCCCCGTCACCAGCCACGTTTGACCAGGGCGGGGATCGGCAGACTGAACCGAGTCAGAGAATTTGACGGAGTAGGCCCTAGGCGACGGGTACACCTCTCCGTCGTCATCAAGAAGCACAGCTCCGCAGATCACGGCTTTTTCAGAGCGGAACCTGACTGTGGTGAGCCGTAGCAATCCCTGAAACACAGCACGGCTCTTATTGTTACTAGGGGTGGCAGTGGAAGTATTCATCGAGGTAAGCGTCCCGTTCGCCCGAGAACGCCTTCAAGCACCTCGAACTTCTTGAGCCGCCTCTTGAGTTCCGTGTTCTCCGCCCGAAGTACATCGATCTGGGATTCGAGCGACTTCAGGCGCGCAGACATGGCACTTGCGGTCGCTTGACCCCGGGTACGGCTTGGCTCGGCCTCGTCAACGCTGGCCGCGCAACTCTCAAGCAGGCCCTGCGGCGACAGGACGCCGCGAGCTCTCAGGTCATCCTCCAGCCGCTTCAGTCCCGCTGCGATGACCGGATTCTGCTGCAGTACTGATCGAGCGAACCCGCAGGCCTTGACGATCTCGCTCCGGTTGAGCTTTCCGGCTCTCGCGATGGCCCTGAAGTCCGCGTCGGACTGACGGTGTGCCCAGCTGTCAAACGCCGCCGCGTTGGCTTCCCCTACCTCTTGTCCACTCATCTTTTTCATGGGTTACAAGGTAGCATTGATGATCATGTTTAGATAGATTTTTTGGAAAAAAAAGAGGCCAAACGGCCCCATAGACACCAAAATCCGGGAGAAAGGTAGCACCTTTTTGTGTCCGGATAATCAATCCGGGCCGCAACTTCTTTGGCAAGTACTACGACCTCTACGCCAACGTCGACTCCTCCCGCGAAAGCTTCCTGGATTTCGAGCGCTGGTGGGGCGGCTTCCACTTCCTCAACGAGTCCGAGATGCGCTGGATCGTGGAGCAGCTCTTCATCGGCAACAAGCTCGCGCGCGGCGAGGCCGAGCTCGAACCCGGCCGCCACCTCGACCTCAAGTTCATCCGCTCGCCCATCGTCGTCTTCGCCAGCAAGGGCGACAACATCACGCCGCCGCAGCAGGCACTGAACTGGATCGTCGACACCTATGCCGACGAGAACGAGATCCGCATCCGCGGCCAGCGCATCGTCTACATGGTGCACGAGAAGGTCGGCCACCTCGGCATCTTCGTCTCCTCCTCGATCGCGCGCAAGGAGCATGCCGAGGTCACCTCGACGCTCAAGACGCTGGAGGCGCTCGCGCCCGGCCTCTACGAGATGAAGATCGACCAGAGCGAAGGCGAGGGCGACGATGAGCGCTTCGTCGTCAGCTTCCACGAGCGCAAGATGAGCGACATCCTGCAGGTGGTGCCCAACGACCGCGAGCTCGAGCGCGGCTTTGGCGCCGTCGCCCGCCTGTCGCGCCTGGGCGCCGACCTGTACGAGGCCACGGCCCGGCCCCTGGTCCAGTCGCTGGTGACGCCGCAATCGGCCGAGCTGCTGCGCGAGACCCACCCGAGCCGCGTCAGCCGCCGCATCTTCTCGGACGAGAACCCGGCCATGGCCGCCATCGGGGCGCTGGCCGAACCGATCCGCGCCCAGCGCCAGCCAGTCGCCGCCGACAACCCCTGGCTGGGCTGGGAGAAGAGCCTGGCCGCCGCCATCACCCAGGGCCTGGACCTGTGGCGCGACCTGCGCGACAGCAGCTATGAGCTGAGCTTCCTGTCCCTCTACGGCTCGCCCTGGATGAACTGGTACGGCCAGCCGATGGCGCAGGCGCGCACGCGCAAGAAGCCCGAGGAGCTGCGCTGGCTGCCCACGGTGCAGGCCACCCTGTCGGCCATTGGCGAGGGCGGCTTCGAGGCCGGCGTGATCCGGATGCTGATCCTGCTGGCCGACTCCCGTGGTTCGGTCCGGCGCGACCGCCTCGAGCGCTCGGCCCAGGTGCTCAGCAGCGAGCCGCCTTTTGCCACGCTCAGCCCGCAGCGCCGCACCGACCTGATCCACGAGCAGTCCGTCATCGTCGAGTTCGAGCCCGAGCAGGCCCTGCACAGCCTGCCGCAACTGCTGCCCTTGCCCGAGCAGCGCCGCCAGGCGATCGAGCTCGTGCGCTACATCCTCGGCGACCGCGACGAGATGGAGCCGCATTCGCTGCGCCTGCTCGAGGCGATGGAGGCCTTGCTCGGGCAGGACAGACTGGCGCCAGCCAGCAGCCCTGCATCCGAATCCGATGATCCAGCCAGCGCGCCGGCCCAGTCTGCCGCCAAGCCCGCACGCAAGACAGTGCGCAGCAAACCCGAGGAGTCAGCATGAAGTCGAAAGTCGTTAGTCCCCAGGATGCCGTCGCACTGATCCACGATGGCGACACCCTGGTCTGCTCGGGCTTTGGCGTGATCGGCGTGCCGGATGAGTTGCTGCTGGCGCTGCGCGAGCGCTTCGAGGCTTGCCAGGCGCCGCGCGACCTGACCCTGCTGTTCGGGGGCGGCCCCGGTGACGGCAAGGAGCAGGGCCTGAATCGCATCGCGCTCGACGGCCTGGTCAGCCGTGTCATCGGCGGCCACTGGGGCCTGGTGCCGCAGCTCGGCGCGATGGCGATGTCCAACCGCATCGAGGCCTGGAACCTGCCGCTGGGCGTGATCTCGCATCTGTACCGCGACATCGCCGCCGGCCTGCCGGGCAACCTGTCGCGCGTGGGCCTGGGCACCTTCGTCGACCCGCGCCTGCAGGGCGGCAAGGTCAACGCCCGCACCACCGACGACCTGGTCAGCGTGACCGAGCTCGCCGGCGAGGAGCTGCTGTTCTACCGCGTGCCCAGGCCGCAGGTGGCCTTCATCCGCGCCTCGGTCTCGGACCCGGACGGCAACCTGTCGCTCGAGCGCGAGGCCCTGACCCAGGACACGCTGGCCATCGCGATGGCAGTCAGGAACTCCGGCGGCATCGTGATCGCCCAGGTCGAATTCCTGTGCGAACGAGGCAGCCTGCTGCCACGCCAGGTCAAGGTGCCCGGCATCCTGGTCGACTGCGTCGTGCTGGCGCGCCCCGAGTATCACCTGCAGACCTACGGCACCCCTTATCACCCGGCGCTGTCGGGCCAGATGCGGGTGCCGCTCGATGCGCTGCCCGCCATGCCGTTCGACGAGCGCAAGATCATCGCGCGCCGCGCCGCCTTCGAGCTGCTGCCCAACGCGGTGGTCAACCTGGGCATTGGCATGCCCGAGGGCGTGGCCGACATCGCCAACGAGGAGCGCCTGCTGCCCTACATGACCCTGACCGCCGAGCCCGGCGTGGTCGGCGGCGTACCGGGCAGCGGTCTGAACTTCGGCAGCTCGACCAATGCGACCGCACAGGTCGACATGAACCAGCAGTTCGACTTCTACGACGGCGGCGGCCTCGACCTGGCCGTGCTGGGCCTGGCCGAGTGCGATGCGCGCGGCAACATCAACGTCAGCCGCTTCGGCCCCAAGCTCGCCGGCGCCGGCGGCTTCATCAACATCACGCAGAACAGCCGCACCGTGGTCTTCGTCGGCACCTTCAGCGCCGGCGGCCTCAAGCTAGCCATTCAAGACGGCAAGCTGACGATTCAACAGGAAGGCAAGCACCGCAAGTTCGTCGAGACGATCGAGCAGGTCACCTTCAGCGGCGAGTACGCGGCCAAGGCCGGCAAGAAGGTGCTCTACGTCACCGAGCGCTGCGTCTTCGCGCTCACGCCCGAGGGCCTGGAGCTGGTCGAGGTCGCGCCCGGCATCGACATCGAGCGCGACATCCTGTCCCGGATGGCCTTCCGCCCGATCGTGCGCCAGCCCGCCCTGATGGATGCCCGCATCTTCCGCCCCGAACCGATGGGCCTCAAAGACAGCCTGCTGGCCATCACCTTGCCCGAGCGCATCAGCTGGCAGTCCGAGCGCCAGCGCCTCTTCCTCAACTTCCAGGGCCTGCGCCTGGCCAGCCCGCAGGATGCGCTCGAGGTGCAGGCCGCGGTCGAGCGCCAGTGCCAGGCCATCGGACACCGGGTCGATGTCGTCGTCAACTACGACGGCTTCGAGATCCTGGAGCCCGCCATGGACGCCTATGCCCGGGTGGTCGAGCACATGGTCGAGCACTACTACGGCCAGGTCACCCGCTACAGCACCAGCGCCTTCCTGCGCGACAAGCTCGGCGCCGCCATCCGCGAGCGCGGCCTGGCGCCGCATATCTACGAGACCCGCGCCGAGGCCGAGGCCGCCCTCTGAATCCCGCCATCACTGAAGGAAACCCCAATATGTTCAAGGATCCGAACTCGCATGACCCGCTGCCCAAGGTCTGGGACGAGAACAGCCGCATCGGCGACATGCTCAAGGGCAAGCGCGGCCTGGTCGTCGGCGTGGCCAACGGCGACAGCATCGCCTTCGGTTGCGCGGCGAAGCTGCGCGCCTTTGGCGCCGAGATCGCGCTGACCTACCTCAACGACAAGGCCCGGACCTATGTCGAGCCGCTGGCGCAGCAGATCGACGCCGAGCTGCTGCTGCCGCTCGACGTGACCCAGCCCGGCCAGATGCAGGCGGTGTTCGAGCGCATCGGCCAGGAATGGGGCAGCCTGGACTTCGTGATCCATTCGATCGCGTTTGCGCCGCGCGCCGACCTGCACGGCCGCATCATCGACTGCTCGCAGGCCGGCTTCCTGCAGGCGATGCAGGTTTCCTGCCACAGCTTCATCGAGATGGCTCATCACGCCGAGCCGCTGCTCAATCCGGGCGGCGCCCTGGTCACGATGAGCTATCACGGTGCCGACAAGGTGGTCGACCATTACAACGTCATGGGCCCGGTCAAGGCCGCGCTCGAGGCCAGCGTGCGCTACCTGGCCAACGAGCTTGGCGACAAGGACGTGCGCGTATACGCCGTCTCGCCCGGCCCCCTGATGACCCGGGCGGCCTCGGGCATTGCCCACTTCGACGAGCTCATCGAGATGGCCAGGACCCGCTCGCCGGGCCGCCGCCTGGTCGACATCGCCGAGGTCGGCCGCGTGGTGGCGTTCCTGGTCGGCGGCGCGGCTTCCGGCATGACGGGCGACGTCATCTACGTCGACGCCGGCCTGCACCACATGGCCTGAACGCTGGTTTCACACGGCACCGTTAACATCTGGGATTTTCCGGCTGCGCGCAAAGTGTCAGCCGCCTGCCCGGGACCGTGCCGTCAGCCATGTCGATAGAAAAAGTCAAGGAAATGCTCGAGAAGCAGAAGCTGGTCGACGCCTTCGTGCGGCGCCAGCGCAGCTCGCGCCACGAGCTCGAGGAGGGCCTGGTGCACAAGCAGCACGAGGCCGAGCTGTTCGCCAGCATCAAGTCGATGAATGCCCACGAACTCGGCGAGACGCTCGACGGCCTCGATCTCGAGCAGGCCCGCGTGCTGTGGGAGCACATTCCGGCCGGGCGCGTCAACGACGTGCTGTGGGAACTCTCCGACGATCGGCGCGAGGCGCTGGCCCCGGGCCGTGAGCCCGAGCTGGAAGGCAGCCGGCTCAATGTCTTCGAGCTGGTCGAGGGCCGGCTGCGCCAGCTGCCGGTGGAGGCCAAGCGCGACCTGTTCGGCGTGCGTCCGATCTGGGTCGACCTGGTCAATGCGAGCAAGGCCGAGCGCTCCTGGATCGCTGCGCATTTCCAGGTCGAGCTGCCCGATCCGCTCGACGTCACCGAGCTCGAGGTCAGCGCACGCTTCCACATCGGCGAGGATGACGCCTTCCACCTCCACTCGAACTTCCTGCTCGACCGCGCCGGCGATTCGCGCAGCGTGCCGGTCGCCTTCGTGCTGCGTCGCGGCATCCTGTTCACGCTGCGCGACGAGGACCTGCCGGTGTTCCGGCTCCAGATGCGCCTGGCCAGGACCCAGCCGGGCTACGTGACCGATGCGGTCGACGTGCTGCTCGACCTCTACGGCGCCGACGTCGAGTGCTCGGCCGACTCGCTCGAGAACAGCTACGCCATGCTGGCCAAGGCCGGCAAGCTGGTGCTCAACGAGTCGGTCAGCGACGAGCAGGCCGCCGCCATCCTGGCCGACATCGCCGAGGAGGAGGACCAGAACGGCCGCATCCGCAGCAACATGCTCGACACCCGGCGCGCGCTCAACTTCCTGATGCGCGGTCGCCTGCTCAAGCCCGAGCAGCAGGAGGACGCCAAGCAGATCCTGCGCAACGTCGACGCGCTCGACAGCCACACCTCCTTCCTGTTCGACAAGATCAACTTCCTGATGGATGCCACCATCGGCTTCATCAACATCAACCAGAACAAGCGCGTGAACCAGCTGACGGTCTTCAGCGTGGTCTTCATGCCGATCAACATCCTGGCCGGCATGGGCGGGATGTCCGAGTTCTCGATGATGACCGAGGGCGTGCCCTGGCCGCTCTCCTACGGCCTGTTCGCCCTGTTCTCGGCCCTGATCGGCTACGCGACCTATGTCGGCGTCAAGCACCAGGAACGCCGCCGCGTGCGCAGCCTCAGAAACCCGAAAAATTGAAGCATCTGTTGCTTGATGGCAACATGATGTTCGGGTTTAACGGTTCTGTCATCTGGCTATGGGGTAATCCCTCTATCTCCTTTTTTAGGGGATGTGATAGGGCAGCGGATGCGGCCCATGACCCCAAACCAAATGGAAATCGTATGAAAAAGCACCTGATCGCCCTGGCCGTGCTGGCCGCTTCCGGCGCCGCCATGGCCCAGTCCTCCGTCCAGATCTACGGCATCGTGGACGCCTATGTCGGCTCGACCCAGGACACCACCGGCAAGAGCGGCAACACTGCCAAGACCGATGCTTCGAGCCAGACCGTTGTCAATTCTGGCGGCCTGAAGTCCAGCCGCTGGGGCATGCGCGGCACCGAGGACCTGGGCGGCGGCCTCAAGGCCGGCTTCAAGCTCGAGCAGCGCTACAAGTCCGACGACGGCAGTCTCGATGGCGTCAACTTCAAGGGCGAGTCCAGCATCAACCTGTCGGGCAACTTCGGTACCGTGGCCCTGGGTCGCATGGGCACCCCATATGACGATCTGCGTGGCAAGACCAACCCGATCGCCGACACCAACCTCAGCCCGGTCGGCGATACCTTCAAGGAAAGCCAGGGCGACTATACCGACAAGACTGACAATACCATCGCCTACGTCAGCCCCAGCTACAGCGGCTTCAGCGCAGCGGTCGGTGTCTCGTTTGGCGAGAACAAGACCAATGCCGTTGATGGTACCCAGCACACCTCGCTGAAGCTGCAGTACGCCAACGGCCCGCTGCTGGTCGGCTTTGGCCACCAGAAGGAAGAAGTCCAGAACACCTCTGGTACCCCGCCCGTGGCTGATGGCGTCAATGATGTGACCTACAACCTGCTGGCTGGCTCCTATGACTTCGGCCTTGCCAAGCTGGTCGGCGGCTACCAGACCGCCGAGCGCAAGAAGCTGGGTGCTGATGTCGGCGACGACAAGGGCTACTACTTCGGCGTCCAGGCTCCGGTTGCTAGCAATGTCAACGTCTACTTCGGCTATGCCAATTCCAAGTTTGACGCTGTTGCTGCCAATGGCGATGTTAAG
>CAZJQH010000084.1:0-9075 GCA_964547895.1 uncultured Chitinophaga sp.
TGCCCCAACATCGGCGAATGCTTCGGCAAGGGCACGGCGACCTTCATGATCATGGGCGACAAGTGCACCCGCCGCTGCCCGTTCTGCGACGTCGGCCACGGCCGCCCGGATCCGCTCGATGTCAACGAGCCCGAGAACCTGGCCAAGACCATCGCCGCGCTCAAGCTCAACTACGTGGTGATCACCAGCGTCGACCGCGACGACCTGCGCGACGGCGGTGCCGGCCACTATGTCGCCTGCATCCAGAAGACGCGCGAGCTATCGCCCAGGACCCAGATCGAGGTGCTGGTGCCCGACTTCCGCGGCCGCCTTGACAAGGCGCTCGACGTGCTGGCCGAGGGCCTGCCCGACGTCATGAACCACAACATGGAGACGGTGCCGCGCCTGTACAAGGAAGCGCGACCGGGCGCCGACTACGCGCACTCGCTCAAGCTGTTGAAGGACTTCAAGGCCCGCTTCCCGAATATCCCGACCAAGAGCGGCCTGATGGTCGGCCTGGGCGAGACCGACGAGGAGATCCTGGAAGTCATGCGCGACATGCGCGCGCACGACATCGACATGCTGACGATCGGCCAGTACCTGGCGCCGAGCGGCCACCACCTGCCGGTGCGCCGCTACGTCCACCCCGACACCTTCAAGATGTTCGAGCAGAAGGCTTACGAGATGGGCTTCTCGCACGCCGCCGTCGGAGCGATGGTGCGCTCGAGCTACCACGCCGACCAGCAGGCGCACGCCGCCGGCGTCTGAACAACTGTGATCCGGCCAGGCCGGATCACCGTCAGGAAGGCCTTGCCCCCGCGGGCATGGCCTTTTTGCTGTCCGCTGCAGCCTCAGCGCCAGCACTCCGCAGCCGACAGGCTGGCCCCTTCGACACCTTTCTGGCCCAGGTGGTTGAGCGTCAAGGTGCCGCAGGCATCGCTGCCCATCATCTGGCCCGACAGCGGGATGGCCTTCAGCTTGTAGCTCGTGCTGGCGTTACCACCGTCGTTGGCGCTCACGGTGATCTCGTAGAGCTGTGCGCTGCCAGTCTCGCGCGGGCTGCGAGCCACCAGCAGTGACTCCACAGAATCACCGTTAGCCTTCTTGTCGTAGCGGTTGGTTTCGGTGAAGTTCCTCTCGAGGATCTGCGCGTTCTGGAGCAGGATGGCCTTGGCGTCGGCACGACTGGCCCGCCTGACATAGTTCTGGTAGGAAGGCCAGGCCACCGACGCCAGTATGGCGACAACCACGACCACGATCATCAACTCGATCAGCGTGACACCGTGTAGGCCAATCTTGTCGTGCTTCATTGGATCTGCCTCCAGAACACCCGCTGGGCCGCGGCGGCGGGGGGCTTGCGGTTTTTGAGTGCCCGGATGGCACCGCTCGTACCCGAGAGTTGCTTGAACGCCAGCTGCGATTCTGGCGCTGACTCGAGCCAGACCGGGGTCTTGATCATGCCCACCGTGGACTTGACCCCTGATGCGGTCTGACCGCTGGCCAGCAGATCCTTGTCATCGAACAGCCCGTCGGGAGTGAAGTCAAACACAGACACCGCAGTACGCGCGCCGTTGTAGGCATCGAGCTCCATGAGCCAGCCGGTCCCATCCGGCTGGCAGACATCATCAGTCAGAGGGATGGTGGTGGCGAAGATGATGCGGTTGTAGCGCAGCAGTGCGGTCGAGATCACCCGCTCGCCTGCGTCAGTCAGGTCCATGTACCAGCCGCGCTGGCTGCCGTAGTCGACCTTGTTGGCGCTGCTTGTCCTCACGTCCTCGCCGAATTCCCGGGTCGCGGCCTCGATGATCTGGCGTTGCAGCTGCTCTTGCGGATCGGTGGCTTCGTTGTGGCGCACCGTGGCCTGGCTGCCGTTGTCCCAGATCGCATAGAAGCTCTGCGTACTGGTGTCGGCCGGATCACTGGCGGTCAGGTAGCGCCCAGTGCCGAAGAACACCATGACCCCGCCCTTGGGCTGCCCCGCCAGGCCGGTGGGCAGGCTCAGCACGGGCCTGGCCGTGATCGGCTGCAGCTTCTGGCTGGCGTCGCGCGCAATGAACAGCGGAATCGCCTGACCGCCATCCTGCAAGGCCGAAGTCCAGGCAGCGGGGTCGTTCGACTTCAGGTCGAACTTCCACAGATTGCCCTTGAGGTCACCCGCATAGGCGTAATCACTGATCTTGTCGCCATCGGTGTCGATCAGCGCGGGAGTTGACAGACCATTGCCGGTCTGCACCCCAGCCGGAATGCGAGCCAGCCTGGTGCCGCTAGCAAGGTCTACGATATACAGGTAGGCTCGATCGCTCGCGCTGTTGTAGCCGTTGCCGAAGACGGCCACCCAATGGCCGGATGCAAGCCGGGCGATCTGTGGCTGGCTGTAGCTGTAGCCGAGCTCGGCCTCGGTGAACTCCCACAACACCTTGTCAGGGCCATGGCTGGTCGGAGCAGTGACGTCGAGCGCATAGACGGCCTTGCCGCCGGCCGCCAGGCCACCAACCAGCACGGTCTTCCAGCTGCCGTTCAGATAGGCGTCACCCGCGTTGGGCGAGCCATCGACATAGTAGTTGTGACTGTAAGCGCGGTCCATCAAGCGGTTGAGCCTCGGCATGACAGCAGCGGGCACATGCGCCATGCGTTCCACGCCTGTGACAGCATCGAACCCGTGCAGCATGCCGTCGTTGGCCCCGATGTAGACCATGGCGGGGCGGTCACTACTCTTCTTGTCAGCGACGAAAGCTGCGTAACTGCTGCGCTCTGGCATCGCGCTGCCGGCCGCGGCGTAGCCATAGTTCTCGTCCTTGACGTACAAGGGGTCGGAGTTGATCATGTCCCCTAGCACCCAGGGCTCGTAGACGGTATCGCTTACCTTCTTGAGCCGGTCGCGGAAGCTGCCTCCCTCTTTGCGGGCTTCATGCGCATCACTGCCGCGCAGCCAATCGATGCGCAGCTGGCATTTGCCGTCGACGTTGCCCGCCGGATCCTGGTTGAGCCAGGCCTGCTGCTCCGGACTCAAGTCCGCAGTGCAATTGGCAAAAGCCTTGCCGGCGCTGCCGTTCCAACTGCTGATGCGTCGCTCCCCTGGAACAGGTACGAGCTTGGCCGCATCCCAGACGGCGTTGCCTGTGCTGCCGTCAGCATTGACAGGATAGGCAATCAACTGTCCGCTCCAGTCCGAGCTCTCGAACTTCGCCTGGAAGACCTTGGTGTTGATCTGCACGCTGGTCGAGTTGGCCGCCAGCGCAGCCGAGGAAGCGCTCTTGCCCAGGATGTCCCGGAACACCGACTTGAAGGCGGCGACAATGCCGGCCGGGTCGTCAGCGTTGAAGAACTGGCCGCGGCTGTTGATCGCGGCGTGCCAGAGGTCGTACACATGCATCAGGGGGCTTTCCGATGCAGCCGCGTTCTCTTTTACGCCTGGCCAGTATTTGGTTCCGGCAGCCAGCGCGATGTAGTCTCCCTCGTAGGTCGAACCGCCCCAGACCGGATCGATCATCGCCCCCCCCAGGCCGAAGCTGATCATGTAGTTGACCATGTGCTGCCAGCTTGCGGGATTGTTGCGCGGATTCCAGTACTGCGCATTGGGCAGGCCGGACCGATCCGTCACCTGCGGGGCGAGATTGTTGGCCAGGTCGCCGCGCAGGTCGGTCGCCCAGTACCGGAACGCGATGTCGGCCAGGCTGTTGCTGTACGAGTAACCCGTCGGTGGACTGGCAGCGGGGTTACGATAGGGATAGCGGGGCGAATAACTGCTGCCGTCGGGGAGGGTCCGGGCCGTGCTGTCGACGTTGCCGCCGTAATTGACGTTTTCGTTCGAGTTCCAGAGGCCATCCGTCAGCATCAGGTGGAAGTTGCGCCGGCACGAGACCTCGGTGCCCAGCGCAACATAGGGATTCTCGGCGTATGGGCTGTTGACGCCAGCGGAGGAGAAATATTGGCCGGCGCGGTCCATGGCTCCGCGCAAGGGCGTCGCGCCGCTGACGGCAAAGCGCTGCAACCAGTCGTAGAAGTCGGTCCGGTGCGTCACGCTGCTCGAGCCGCTCTTGAGCGCGTCGAGCGGACGGATCCGATTTTCGCGGTTGACATTGTCATAGCCGGTGCAACTGGTACCGAACGAGGTGCAGCCCGAGCGGTTGAGCGTCTGCCAGCCCAGCCGCACCTGGTTGTTGCCGAGCTCGTTCACGGCGCCCATCGCGGCCGACATGGTGGCCAGCGCGCGGGTCCGGTAGAACGAGTACCAGTTGGCGAAGTTTTGCTTCTTGGCGATACTGTCGCCCGGCGCGATGTCATCATTGCTACCCACTACCACCATAAGGTAACAGTCGTCATCGTCACGGTTGTCGTCACAGTTGGACGGCTTGGCTACGCCCTTGTCCACGTAGTAGACATGGTAATGAGACGGTGCGTCTCCGCGGGCACTCAGCAAGCCGCATTGCGAATAGGTTTCGCTGGGCGCGCAGTCGTAGATCGGCCGGTAACCATTCGCCCCCAGGTTGACAGAGCCGCGGCTGGGGTCGAAGCCGTTGACCCAGGCTTGGGAGAAGCTCGTGCCGTAAGTCGAGCCGCTGCGCTTCGGGACCGGGTAGACCGCCCGGGGGTTGTAGTACATCGCGTTGAAGGAGGTCGCCGTGAAGCGGCGAGCATCCAGAGCGCCGATGCTGTCAGGCACATAGCCGCGCATCATGCTGCCAGAGTCGTCCAGGGTCAGCAAGACGTTAGGCGAAGTACCTGCCGCCAGGAACAGCGGCACCTCGCTCAGATCCAGCGCGGCCTGCACCCCAGGGGCAATCGCGAGCAGCAGGCTGGCCGACATGCCCCGCCAGACGGTCAAGATTCTGTTCATTGCGCCTCCTATGGACATTCCGTCGGCGTGAAGGGAGTGAAACTGATGATGGTCTGCAGGATCACGACCGCGTTCGCGTCGCCACCCACGGCTCGCGCGGTAACCCGGTAATACCGGATATACCTTGTCGGATCATTCAAGGGGTCTGGTACGACATTGCGCAAGCGCTGAACCACATAGCGCGGGGGCTCGGCGACCTGCTTGAACGCGTCGGATGACACCGTGCGATAGCTGGTCCAGCGCGCCGGATCAGCCCAGAAAGACCTGTCGTTGCGCATCAAAACCGAATCGTCGGCCAGGTTGCCATCGTTATCGTCAGACAGCAAGCCATTCAGGCCAGCCCAAGGCCCTTCGCACCAGTCCCGCAGCGTCAACTCGGCATCCTTTAAGGCGGCCTCGGCGGCTTGCAGTGCGAGGTCACGGTTGCGCGTGTTGCCGGCCATGCGCTCCTGCAGCACATTGTTCGAGACCGCCCAGAGCCCCAGCATGGCCAGCACGATCAGGAAGACCAGTGCCACGATCAGCGCCGTGCCGGCCTGCTGGCGCTGGAGACAGTCCTGGGTGTTGGGTATCGTCATGTCGGATTGCGGGGATTGCGGATCGCGATCGTGGTCGTGAAGACCTTGCGCATGCGCCTGTCACCGGGCGTGAGCTGCGCGCCGCCAAACCAATAGGGCACGACCTGGGAGTTGACCTGCTGCGCAGCCGTCGACACGGTCACCAGGCTGACCCGGACCGCGAGCACGCGCTTCCATTTTTCGTCAGGAGTCGTGCCGGGCACATCATTGGCCACCACATCCTCTGCGCTCCTGTAGCTGTCTGCGCCATCTAGCGCACCACTTGTATCCACGCCATACAGGATCTCCATGGCCTCGATGCCAGGCACCAGCTCTTCGGCCACCGGGACAACCAGGCCCTCAGACAGTCTGAGCCAGTAGAGCGCCGGCTCGCCTGCGTCGTTCTCAGCGATGTAATAGGCTGAGCTCAGGTACCGGTGCATCCTGAACGGTGCTGGGGGCAGCTTCGTGCTGTCGTCAACGTTGGTGCTCAAAACCCCGGTCAAAACGGCCGACTGGGCTTGCAGCAGCGTGGTTTGCTCGCAATCGGTCGCGACCAGCCTCTGCCCAGTCACGATGTCGTCGGGAATCTCCACGACCTTCGAGACCGGGTCATAACTCGGCCCAAGCGTCAAGTCTGGTGCGACACGGTCAGTCACCAGATAGTCCCTGGCATCATCGGCTCTCAGCACAACGAGGACATCGCCGCGCAAGCGGGGCCTGGCCTGGCTGCCAGCATCCTTCGCAGTGGCAAACTCCGTCGGCATCGAGGCACTACCGTCGTCATAGCCCATCAATGGTCGGTTGAACAGATCGAGATACCAGGGGGGCGGATTGATCAAACTGTTGACGGGCGTCTGCCTGTAACTGCAGCCGGTGAACCCCGCGACGCGCACGTCGTGGCTGATGCGCTCGAAGGCGAAGCGCACGTTCTCCTGCACCCGCGAGGCAGCCTCGAGCGAGCGAAACACGGTGGCTGCACTCAGGTAGACGTAGCCCAGCCCCGCAATGATGATCATGCCCAGGGTCATGGCAATCATGACCTCGACTAGCGACACGCCGGCCAGCAAGCGACTCCAGCGTAAGTGAGGGGCGGGTGATGTCATGGCCTGCCTCAGATCGTCGTCTGGGTCGTGAACGAGTAGGATGCACCGCCGTCTACCCAGCGTATGACGATGGTCACGCTCAACGCGCCGCCACTGACGCCAGTGCTCACAGTCGCATTTCCTTCAGGCAGCGCATCTTCGAGATGCCCCACCCATTCGATCGGGTCATCGCCACTGGCCGAGCTCTTGTCGGCCATGCTGTAGGCGCCAGCCCTTGCTCCCAGGGGATTGGCCCGCATGCGCTCGGCCAGGTCGTGCGCGAGGATACTGGCCTGGGTGCGCAGATAGGCCTCGCGGTTGGAGACGATCGACTGGTTCAGCAGATAAGCGAAGCCCAGCAACCCCAGCGCCACCACCACCAGAGTCACGAGCACCTCGATCAGCGTGACACCCGTCGCGCTGCCCTTGCACTTGCTCGAGACCGCCGTCAGCATGGCGAATCCTCCACCGCAACATGGCCAGTGCTGCCAATTTCCAGCAGCAGTGACTGCTCCAGCAACTTGATGCACAGGCTTCCGCTGGCCTGGCCATCCTTGCCGCTGGAAAGACCGCCAGGCAGATACCGCACGAAGTCTTCGAATGTCGCGTAAGCGTCATCGGGCAGGACGGTCAAGGACGCAGCGTAAGGGCCACCCACGCGCAGCGCTTGATCGGGCGGGACGGCACTGTAATCGGCCACGGCGTCCTCGTCTCGGTCGACGAAGACCAGCCAGCCACCCTGCCAACTCGCGTCAGTGCTGCAGCCAGGCAATACCGCCTCGGGGTTGCCAGACTTGCACATCGTCACCGGCAGACCTCGCTTGATGGCCTCGGAGCGCGCGTAAACCAGGGCTGCGGCGAACTCCCGGGCTGCGCTGCGCAGTTCCGCCTTGCGCACCAGGCTCTGCAGCGAGGGCACCGCGAGCGCGAGCAGGATGACGATCAGCGAGATCGTCACCATCAGCTCGATCAAGGTAACACCAACATGGCTTCTTGAAGACATGACCAACCTACAAGATTTTTATCATCTTACGACTCTTGCTGTGTTGTCGCCAGTGATCAATCAGAGGTCCGTTCTGCCTCTACATGAAAAAAGGCCATATCCATGGGACATGGCCTTCCTCCCGCTCGAGCGCGTGACGACTTACTTCATGACCGACGGATTGGACGCAGCTGGAATGGGCGCAGGAGCCTGGTAGCCGACCGGGACCACCGTGATCTCGACCCGACGGTTCTGGGCCCGGCCCTCTGCCGTTTCGTTGCTGGCGACCGGCGTGGACTCACCCTTGCCTTCAGCGCGCACCTTGGCCGCCGGCACGCCCTGGCTCACCAGATAGGTCTTGACGGCATCGGCGCGCCGCACCGAGAGCTTGTCGTTGTACTGCTCGGTGCCGACCGAGTCGGTGTGGCCGACCACCAGGATGTAGTCAGTATCGACGCCCTTGATCTTGGCCAGCAGATCGTCGAGAGCCTTCTTGCCATCGGGCTTGAGCACCGACTTGTCGAAATCGAACAGCGCGCTGGCCGGGAAAGTCACCTTGAGCGGTGGCGGCGCAGGCGGAGCCTTGGGCTGCTCGACCGTCTTGTCAACCACGACGACCTCGGGGCCGTCGAAGGGGCAGAGCTCCTCGGGCGGCAACAGCGGCTCGCGATCCTGGCCGACATCGCTCAGGCTGGGCTGATCGGGGCGCGAGACGCCGAGCGAGGGCGTGAGCTTGCCCATGCTGGCCAGCGTGCGGGCCTGGGCAATGATCTCGTCATAGCGCGCGTTGATATAAGCGCGGTTGGCCTCGAACAGTTCGTTCTGGGTGTCGAGCAGGTCAAGCAGGGTGCGCTGGCCGATGTCGAACTGCTGGCGATAGGCCTGCATCGCCTTCTCGGTCGAGAGCCGGTGCGTGTCGAGGTAGCCGAGCTGCTCGTTGAGCTTGACCACGTCCTGGTACGCGATGGCCAGCGTCTGGCGCACATCGCGACAGGCCTTTTCCTGCAGGTCGCGCGCCTGGTACTGGAACTCGACCGCCTGCTTCTCGCGCGCCATGTCGTAGCCGCCACGGTAGAGGTTGTAGTTCAGCAGCACCTCGGCGACCTTGTCACGCTGGCGACCCTCGACGCCATCGATGTTCTTGCCCCAGGTATTGCGGATGCGGAAATCCACCCTGGGCCAGTAGGCCGACTTGCGCGACTCGACGTTCCATTTGGTCGAGCGCACGTTCTCGTAGGCGGCGTTGATGGTCGGGTTACCAGGGAGACCCGCCTGCATCGCTTCGGAGGCGGTAGCCGGGATACCCGTGAACTTTAGGCCCTCGGGCAGGCTGGGCATGTTGATCGGCGGCTTCTCGCCCATGATGCGCAGGTAGCGCGCGCTCACGTCGTGCAGGTTGGAGATTTCGGTCAGCAGGTTGGACTCGGCCAGCGCGAGTCGGCCGTTGGCCTGGTCGAGGTCGACACGCCGCCCCACGCCGGCACCCGCCTTCTGCTCGATCTGCATCGAGGTGGACTTGTGCTCGAGGTAATTGTTACGGGCCTCCTCGACCAGCTCGGTGCGGCGGGCCACGTCGGCGTAGGCCTTGACCGCCTCCAGGCTGATGTTCTCGGCCGACTCGAGCAGTTCGTAGTA
>CAZJQH010000085.1:0-9065 GCA_964547895.1 uncultured Chitinophaga sp.
CCGCAGCAGCCCGCGCCGCCAGCGCGGCCAGGTACTCGCGCGGGGCTGCCGTGGGCGGACCGAAGTCGCGCGGCGTCATTGCGGTCGCGCACAGGTGCGAGATGCCGTCGAGCGCCTCGTCGAGCGTGGCGACGATGCGCGCGCGCGCCAGCAGGTCGTCGGCGCCGCTGGCCATCGCCAGCGCCTCCTCGCGCTGCAGCACGTCGTCCCAGCGCGGGCGCACCAGCACCAGGTCGTCGAAACCCATCACCTTCATGGCGCGGGCAACGGAGCCGACATTGCCGGCATGGCTGGTCTCGATCAGGACGAAGCGGGTTTTCATCTGGCGCAAATGATGACTAAACGTTAGAATCGCGCTATTGTCGCCGTCATCGCACGGCTCCTTCTTCGTTCCTGAACAATTCATGTCCTCCCACCTGCACCCCATGCTCAACGTGGCCATCAAGGCTGCGCGCGCCGCTGGCGCCATCATCAACCGTGCCGCGCTCGACGTCGAGTCGGTCCGCGTCGCTGCCAAGCAGACCAATGACTTCGTCACCGAGGTCGACAAGGCCGCCGAAGACATCATCATCGAGACCTTGCTGGGTGCCTACCCCGACCACGGCATCTGGGCCGAGGAATCGGGTCGCCGGGAGGGCAAGGGTTCGGGACGCAAGCACATGTGGATCATCGATCCGCTCGATGGCACCACCAACTTCATCCACGGCTTTCCGGTCTACTGCGTCAGCATCGCGCTGATGTACGACGGCAAGATCGAGCAGGCCGTCGTCTACGACCCGACCCGCAACGACCTGTTCTGCGCCACCAAGGGCCGTGGCGCCTACCTCAACGACCGCCGCATCCGCGTCGCCAAGCGCACCATGCTGCGCGACTGCCTGCTGAGCACCGGCTTCCCGTTCCGTCCGGGCGACAACTTCAAGGCCTACATGGCGATGCTGACCGAGGTCATGCCCAAGGTGGCCGGGGTGCGCCGCGCCGGCTCGGCCGCGCTCGACCTGGCCTATGTCGCAGCCGGCTTCTCCGACGGCTTCTTCGAGACCGGCCTGAGCGCCTGGGACGTCGCGGCCGGATCGCTGCTGGTGACCGAGGCCGGCGGCCTGGTCGGCAACTTCAGCGGCGAGGCCGACTTCCTCGAGCAGAAGGAATGCGTCGCGGCCAACCCGCGCATCTACGGCCAGCTGGTCGGCCTGCTGGGCAAGTACAGCAAGTTCGCCAGCGCCGGCGACAAGGCCGCCGTGCGCCAGACCCTGGGCCTGCCGGCCGCTGCAGCCGATGCCTCCGCCGCCGATGAGGCGAGCGAGGGCAGCGCAGCCCCGACCGAAGCCCCCAAGGGTGACGAAGCGCCGTTCTGACCGCGCCCAGCCCCTTCGACAAGCCCGCGCTGCGCGACCCGCAGCGCGGGCTTTTGACTTTGCGGCCATGAACCAAGGTTCGGCCCGCCCCATCGATGCGCCGGCGAGGAGGCTCGAGTCCCACCGAATTGGTGCTGGTCATTATCAGTTTTCGCGTCAATAATCAGGCAAAGGGAGGAGGATGGTCGCCAGGCCATCCTGACAGATCGGGATAGCCAAGGGGATCACACCTATGTCCTGGTACAGCAAAGTCGTCTGGTCCGAAGGCCTGTTTCTGCGGCCGCAGCATTTTCAGCAGCAGGACCGCTATCACGAGTGGCTGCTCGAGGCCAGGGCGCGCAGCCTGGGTAGCCATTTCTGGGGTTTCCTGCAGCTCGAGCTCGACGAGGCGGCGCTGCTGACCGGCAAGGTCGCGCTGACCAAGGCCAGCGGCGTGCTGCCCGACGGCACGCCGTTCGACTTTCCATCCGCCCATCCGGCACCGGCAGCGCTGGACTTTCCGGCCGAGCTGCGCAACGCCGTGGTCTACCTGACGCTGCCGCTGCGCCGCGCCAATGCGGTCGAAACGGTACGCCCGGGCCAATCCGCCAGCGAACTCGCGCGCCAGCAACAGGCCGACGAGGAGCTGCTGGATTCTGCGGGCACCGGCAGCAGCAGCGAAGTCATCGAGGTCGGGCTACCCAGGCTGCGCCTGGCGACCGGCCAGCAGGAGGGTGACGGCTACCTGCGCATCGGCGTCGTGCGGGTGATCGAACGCCGCCCCGACAACAGCCTGGTGCTGGACCGCAGCTATATCCCGCCGCTGCTGTCCTGCGCCGCATCGCCTGCGCTCTCGGGCTGGCTGCAGGAGGTCAAGGGACTGCTGGCGCAGCGCGGACAGGCGCTCGCGGCCCGCCTGGGCCAGCCCGGCAGCGGCGGCCTGGGCGAGATCGCCGACTTCATCTTCCTCTTGATAGTGAACCGGCACCAGCCGCTGCTGGAGCATCTGGCCGTACTGTCGCAGCTGCACCCGGAGCGCTGCTTCAGCCATCTGCTCGAGCTCTATGGCGAACTCGCCACGCTGGCGCGCGCCGAGCGCCGCCCGCTCGCCATGCCGACCTACCAGCATGACGCGCTGGAAGCCTGCTTCGCGCCGCTGCTGCGCGAGCTGCGGCTGGCGCTGGCGACCGTGCTGGAGCAGAACGCGATCCCGATCGAGCTCAAGGACCACAAGCAAGGCCGCTATGTCGGCCTGATCGCTGACCGCAGCCTGCTGCGCCAGGCCGGTTTCGTGCTGGCGGTCAAGGCCCGGCTGCCCGGCGAGACAGTTCGCACGCGCTTTCCGGCCCAGGCCAAGCTGGGCCCGGTCGAGCGCATCCGCGAGATCGTCAACCTGCAGCTGCCGGGCGTGCGGCTGACGCCGCTGCCAGTCGCGCCGCGCCAGCTGCCCTATCACGCCGGCTTCAGCTATTTCGAACTCGACAAGTCGGGCGAGCTCTGGGGCCAGCTCGAACAGTCGGGTGGGCTCGGCATCTACGTGACGGGCGAATACCCGGAGCTCGAGCTCGCGCTCTGGGCGGTCCGGTCCTGAAGCGCCAGCCACTACAGCAAGAGGCGAGACCGCATGACGCAGCAAGACTCCCGCTCCGAACCGCCTGTCGATCGCACCATCGTGATCCCGTCGCCGGGCCGGCGACCGGACAGCCCGCAGCAGACGCCAGCGCCCTCCTCCATGCAGCTGCAGCTGCCGCGCGTGAGCCTGGAAGCGCTGGACTGGCAGACCGGGATCAACCCGCTGATCGCCGCCGCCAACCCCTTGCTCGGCATGGTACCGCGGCTGCGCCAAGCCAGGCACCCGGATCCGGCGGGCCTGCGCGAGACGCTGGCGCAGGCGGTGTCCCTGTTCGAGGCCAAGGCGGCAGCGGCTGGCGTGCCGCACGAGCAGGTGGTGGCGGCGCGCTACGCGCTGTGCACCTTCCTCGACGAGGCCGCGGCCAACACCCCCTGGGGCGAGAAGGTCTGGGCCCAGCGCAGCCTGCTGGTGCAGTTCCACAACGAGGCCTGGGGCGGCGAGAAGTTCTTCCTGCTGCTGGGCAAGCTCGCCGAGCGGCCCGCGCAGCAGCGCGATCTGCTCGAGCTGTTCTACCTGATCCTGGCGCTGGGCTTCGAGGGCCGCTATCGCGTGCTGGAGAACGGCCGCGCCCAGCTCGCCGGCGTGCGCGAGCGGCTGGCGCAGATGATCGCGCGCGAGCGCGGCCCGCTCGAAAGCGAGCTGTCGCCGCAATGGCGCGGCAGCGCTGGCCGCAAGGCGGCGCTGCACGAGCGACTGCCGCTGTGGGTGAGCGCAGCGGTGGCCGCTTTGCTGCTGGCGCTGGTCTATGCCCTGCTGTCGTTCGCGCTCAACCGCAAGTCCGACCTCACCTTCTCGGCCATCCTGGCGCTCAGGGCCGAGGCCGCGCCGCCCGCTGCACTGGCAGCCAAGGCGCCGGACCGGCTGGCTCACCTGCTGGCGGCCGAGATCGCGGCCGGAACGCTGGAAGTACGCGACCTGTCCGACCGCAGCATCGTGGTGGCGCGTGGCGACCAGCTGTTCGAGCCCGGCAGCGCGACGGTCTCGCCCGCCTTCGAGCGCCTGCTGCTGCGCATCGGCGAGGCCGCCGCCAGCACGGGCGGCAGCGTGCTGGTGCTCGGGCACACCGACGACCGCCCGATACGCTCGGTGCGCTACCCATCCAACTGGCATTTGTCGCAGGCACGCGCCGATGCGGCCGCCCGCCTGCTGCTGCCCAGGCTGGCCGACCCAAGCCGGCTGCGCACCGAGGGCCGGGCCGACAGCGAGCCGGTCGCCAGCAACCAGACCGCCGAAGGCCGCGCCAGCAACCGCCGGGTCGAGATCGTCGTCTACGCTGGCTCCGGCCAGTGACGCACCCCCTGGCAGGCCGAGACCGCCCACTGGAGCGACAACATGAAAAGAATCTTCAGCGCCCTGCTCCACCCGGTCACGCTGACCGGACTCGGACTGCTTGCGCTGTCCCTGCTGATCTGGTTCGCCGGCCCGCTGCTGGCGTTCGCCGGGCACGCGCCACTCGAGTCCAGCACGGCGCGCTGGGTCATGATCGCGCTGCTGCTGGCAGCTTCCATGCTGACCCTGGCATACCGGAGCCTGCGCGCCCGGGCCAAGAATGCCAGCCTGCTGCGCAGCCTGTTCAGCCAGCCACAGGCCAGCGCCGAAGCCCCCGAGGTCCAGTTGCTGCGCCAGCGCTTCGAGCAGGCGCTCAAGGTGCTGCGCGAAAGCCAGCTAGGCCAGTCGGCCAAGGGGCTGTCCAGGCTGCTGGCGCTGGGCCAGCAACGCCAGCTCTACCAGCTGCCCTGGTATGTCTTCATCGGCGCCCCGGGCTCGGGCAAGACGACGGCGCTGATCCACTCCGGCCTGCGCTTTCCGCTGGCCGACAAGCTCGGCCAGCACCAGGTCCAGGGCGTGGGTGGCACGCGCAACTGCGACTGGTGGTTCAGCGACGAGGCGGTGCTGCTCGATACCGCCGGCCGCTACACGACCCAGGACTCCGACCAGGACAGCGACCGCAAGGCCTGGCAGGGATTCCTCGATCTGCTGCGCCGGCACCGGCCGCAGCAGCCGCTCAACGGCGTGCTGCTGACCGTCAGCGTCGCCGATCTGCTGGGCCAGTCCGAGAGCGAGGCGGCCCGTCATGCGCAGGCACTGAGAGCCAGGCTGCAGGAACTCTACAGCCGTCTCGACATGAGGCTGCCGGTCTACGTGCTCGTGACCAAGGCCGACCTGATCGCGGGCTTCGATGAGTTCTTCGGCTCGCTCAACCAGTCCGAGCGCGAACAGGTCTGGGGCTGCACGCTCCCGCTGGCTGGCGCGCAAGAGCCCGATCCGGTCAAGGCGCTTGGGCCCATGCTCGACGCCCTGCGCCAGCGACTGCAGGGCCAGCAGCTCGCCAGACTGCAGGCCGAGCCCGACCTCGAGCGGCGCGGCGCGATCGCGGGCTTCGACCAGCAGTTCGCTGCGGCCTGCCGCAGCTTGCAGGCCTTCCTCGCCCAGGTCTTCGCCCCATCGGGCTACGACCACGAGCTGATGGTGCGCGGCGTCTATTTCACCAGCGGCACGCAGGAGGGCAACCCGATCGACCGGCTGATGTCCAGCCTGGGGGGCGCCTTCGGCCTCGAGCGCCGCGTCCTGCCGCCACTGCCGGGCAGCGGCCGGAGCTATTTCCTCAACCGGCTGCTGCGCGAGCTGGTGTTCGCGGAGCAGCAGCTCGGTAGCCGCCGGCTCGCCTGGCAGAAGCGTCGCGAACTGGCGCGGCTCGGGCTGCTGGCCGCGATCGGCCTGGCCAGCCTGGCACTGCTGACCGGCTGGGCCGTCAGCTACACGCGCAACAGCCACTATCTGGCCCAGGTCGATCAGGCCGTCGCCGCGGCCCAGCCCATGGTCTCGGGCCTGGAAACCACGCCAGCGCCAGGGCTGGATGCGCTGCTGCTGGTGCTGGAGACCGTGACGACGATCCCGGCCACGCCCTTGCGGCCGCTCGGCGAACAGCCCGCCGGCATGGGCCTGGGCCTGTTCCAGGGCGACAAGCTCGATGCGGCCGCACGCCAGGCCGACCTCGCCCTGCTTCGCGAGTGGCTGCTGCCGCAGATCGCCAGGCGCCTTGAGCAGCAGCTGCGCGCGCTCGACGGCCGTGACCTCGAGTTCGCCTACGAGGCGCTCAAGGCCTACCGGATGCTGCACGAGCCGCAGCATTTCGACGCGGCCGCGTTCAAGGCCTGGATCCTGCTCGACTGGGAGCGCCAGCAGGCTGGCGGCCTGAACCAGGCCAGGCGGGCAACACTCGAGCAGCAGCTCGACCTGCTGTTCGGATCCGGGCCGGTGCTGCCGCCAGTGGCACAGGACCCCGCACTGGTCGAGCGCACCAGGGGCCTGCTGCTGCGCTTCTCTCCACCGCAGCGTGTCTACAGCCGGCTGCGCCGCGAGGGAGTGGGCTCCGAGTTCCCCGGTTTCAGCATCGAGCGCGCAGCTGGGCCGTCCGCTGCGCTGGTGTTCGTGCGGCGCAGCGGCAAGCCGCTCGGCGAGGCCATGCCAGGCCTCTACACCCAAGATGGCTATCACCGTGGCTTCGCGCGCGAGCTCGAGCGCGTCAGCCGCCAGCTGGCCGCCGAGGAGGGCTGGGTGCTGGGACAAGACTTGGGCAGCACGCCTGACCAGTCCAGCGCCGTCGCCGACCAGGCGCGCCGGCTCTACCTGACGGACTACGCCCGCCTCTGGGAGGAACTGCTGGCCGATCTGGCCCTGCGCCCATCCGCCCGGCTAGAACAAAGCGTGCAGACAGCACGTATCCTGTCAGGCCCGGACTCGCCGCTGCCCAAGCTGCTGGCGGCGATCGTGCACGAGACCACGCTGACACCCGCGCAGCCGGCCAAGGGCCTGGCCGACAAGGCGGGCGAGAAGCTTGCTGGCGCACGCGAGCAGCTCGGTCGGCTGTTCGGCGGCCAAACTGCCGCAGTCGAGCCGGCGGCCGACGATGCTCCCGAGCGCCTGGTCGACGATCGCTTTGCCGGGCTGCGCCAGCTGTTCGCGGGCGATCCGAAATCGGCACCGATCAATGACGTTCTCAAGCTGCTAGATGAGCTTTATCTCCAGCTCTCGGCCACCGAAACCGCGATCCGCGACAAGGTCACGCCGCCAGCAGGCGATGCGGCGGCCCGCATCAAGGCCGAGAGCGCAAGGCTGCCCGAGCCGCTGCGCTCGCTGCTGCAGCAACTATCGGCCGCCGGCACCGGGCAGGTGCTGGCAGCCACCCGCCAGACCCTTTCCGCGGCAGTGGGCAGCCAGGTCGGACGCTTCTGCAGCCTGGCGACAGCTGGCCGCTATCCGTTTGACCGCAGCAGCAGCCGCGACGTCACGCGCGAGGACTTCGCCCGCCTGTTCGGTCCCGGCGGACTGATGGACAGCTTCTTCCAGCAGCAGCTCGCCCCCCATGTCGACACCACGACCAGGCCCTGGAGCTTCAGGAAGGTGCAACAGCAGTCCTTCGGCAGCCCGGGCAATCTGGCGCAATTCGAGCGCGCAGCGACGATCCGGGAAGTCTTCTTCCGCAGCGCCACGCTGCGCTTTGACTTCAAGCTGCTCGAAGCCGATCCCGGGCTGGCGCCGCTGACGCTGGACATTGACGGGCAGCAGCTGAAGTTCAACCCAGGACAGGGCGGCCCGCAGTCGGCTCAATGGCCGGGGCCGCGTGGCGGCCTGACGGCACAGCTCAAGCTCGGCAACGCCGGCCAGCTGTCCGCCGAGGGCCCCTGGGCGCTGTTCCGGCTGGTGGACCAGGCCAGGATCGAACCGCTGGGTTCAGCCGAGAAGCTGCGCGCGACCTTCGAGACCAGCGGCCGGCGCGCCAGCTTCGAGATCACCGCTGCCAGCGTGCTCAATCCGTTGCGGCTGCGCGAACTGGCGGAATTCCGCTGCCCGCAAGGGCTGTGAGGCCTGCCGATGGATGCCGCAGTCGGCTGGTATGGCAAGCTTCCGTCGCTGGGCGATTTCGCGCAGCGGCGCCTGCCTCGCGCCTTCGTCGAGGACTGGGATGACTGGCTGCAGCAATGCCTGCAGGCCAGCCGCGCGGCCCTGGACTCGGACTGGATGGCGCACTATCTCGGCGCACCGGTCTGGCGCTTCGTGCTGCTGCCCGGCGTCATCGGTACAGATGCCTGGGCCGGCGTGCTACTGCCATCGGTCGACCGAGTCGGGCGCTACTTTCCGCTCACGGTCTGCGCCAGGCTGCCGGGCTGCGCACCGTTCGGCTCCTCGCTCGCTGCAATAGAGCACTGGCTCGACGAACTCGCGGCCTGCGCCCTGCTGGGCCTGGACGCCGGGAGCGGCCACCTGCGGCTGGAAGCGGCACTGCGTGAGCTGGTGCGACAGACCGTTCCTGCCAGCTGTCAAACCATGCCGACACACCAAGCTGAAACCGGGATGCCAGCAGGCTTTCTCGACGCGCTGGCGGCCCGCCTGCTGCCGCAGCTGCTGGCAGGCAAATCAGTCTGGTGGTGTGTCAGTCCAGACAAGGGCTGCACCGGCTTCAGCTGCCAGGGACTGCCGGCACCGACGGACTTTGCCGCCCTGCTATGCGGCAAGGTGCCCGCAGCGCCAGCGCAGGCCGGACCAGGAGTCTTGAACGCAATTCACAGGAACATGCTCGCATGATGCTGAAGTTCAGTGCCGATCAGTTCGATGCCCTGGGTCGCGAAAGCTATCTGCAGCGCCTGATCGACCTCATCCACGACCACTTTCCCCAACTGGCCGCCGAGTTCGACCAGGAGGCCCTGGCAGAGGGACTGTGGGAGCAGACCCTGCTGGCACGGCGCTACGGGCTCGATGACGAGCGCTCGGCAGCGACCTTCGCGTTGACCGCCTGGCTGCTCGGCAAGGGCTTCGACCGCAACATACCAGCGCTGCGACAGATCCTGGAGTCGGACCAGCTCTCGCCCACGCGCAAGGCACAGGCGCTCGAGGACTTCACGCTGCTGCTGTTCCACCAGCTCGGGGGCGGATTGCCGGCATCAGAACGGGAGGATAAATGAAGGAATTCGGTACCCTGCTGCAACGGGCGCTGCAGATCAACGGCGAAGCCCAGGTCGAGCAGGCGCGAATACTCGGGCAGGCCGGCGCCAGCGCCTTGGATAAGGCGCGACAGCTCGCGAGCAGCGCAGTCGACCTGC
>CAZJQH010000086.1:0-8961 GCA_964547895.1 uncultured Chitinophaga sp.
TGCTGCTGTGCCTGCACCTGGGCGCCGTGATGGCGCTGTTCGCCACCCTGCCCTATGGCAAGTTCGCCCACGGCGTTTTCCGCACCGCCTCGCTGCTGCGCCACGCAGTGGAGAAGCGTCAACCCAACCCGATCGGCCTGGGCGCCGACTGATCCCGCAACACATCCCACCCACTACACGAAGGAGACCACCATGAACAAACGCCATCTGTTGCGCACGGGCCTCTGCGCCTCAATCGCCCTGCTGAGCGCCTCCTGGGCGCAGGCGCAGGAATTCCCGCCCAAGAAGCCCGTCACCATCGTGGTCGGCTTTGCCGCTGGCGGCGCGGCCGACGCCGCGGCCCGCCTGATCGGCAAGAAACTCGGTGACCAGATCGGCGTGCCGGTGATCATCGAGAACAAGCCGGGTGCCGGCGGCAACATCGCGCACCAGTACGTCGCCAAGTCGGCTCCCGCCGACGGCAGCGTGCTGCTGTTCGGCTCTGTCGGTCCGCTCTCGATTGCCCCGCACCTGATGAAGCTGGGCTACGACCCGGTCAAGGACCTGGCCCCGATCACCATGGGCGTCAACTTCCCGAACGTGCTGGTGGTCAATGCCGAGCTCGGCATCAAGACCTTCGCCGACTTCATCGCCTACGCCAAGAAGAACCCAGGCAAGCTGGAATACGCGTCCACCGGCGCGGGTTCGGCCTCGCACCTGGCGGGCGAACTGATGGACGACATGGCCAAGATCGACACCGTGCACGTGCCCTACAAGGGTGGCGCGCCGGCGTTGCAGGACCTGCTGGGCGGCCGGGTCGCGATGTACTACTCGACCTACAACACCGCCCAGGCTCACATCGAAAACGGCAAGCTGATCCCGCTGGCCTCGACCGGCCCGCAGCGCCTGCCGCAGCTGCCCAAGGTGCCGACCATCGCCGAATCGGGCTACCCCGGCTACAGCGCCACCAACTGGTACGCCTTTGTCGCCTCGTCCAAGGTTCCGGCGCCGCTGCTGGACCGCTGGAACACCGAACTGGTCAAGGTGCTCAAGGCCCCGGACGTAGTGGCCGAACTCAACAAGCACGGCATGCCGCCGCAGCCGGGCACGCGCGAGGCGCTGGCCAAGGAAATCGAGCGCGAATCGGTGACCTGGGGCCGCGTGGTGCGCGACCGCAAGATCACGATGGCCCAGTAACAAATCTAACATCCATCAGGAGACAAACATGAAATTCTTCCAGTCCATCACCCGCCGCGCCCTGGGCGGCATGCTGCTCGCCGTGCTGGCCAGCCAGGCGGCGCTGGCGGCCGAGATCCGGGTTGTCACCTCGGGCGCCTTCACCGAGGCCTACAAGCAGCTGGTCCCGATCTACGAGGAAGCCACCGGGCACAAGGTGGTGAGCTCCTATGGCGCCTCGATCGGCAACGCGCCCGACTCGATCCCCAGCCGCTTTGCGCGCGGCGAGAAGTTCGACCTGGTGATTCTGTCCGAAGGCGGGCTGGAAGCCCTGATGCGCGCGGGCAAGCTGGTGCCGGGCTCGCGGGTGGACATCGTGCGCTCGCAGATCGGGGCCGCGGTGCGCAAGGGCACGCCCAAGCCCGACATCAGCACGGTCGAGGCCCTCAAGCAGACCCTGCTGAACGCCAAGTCGGTCGCCTACTCGGCCAGCGCCAGCGGCACCTACCTGTCGAGCGAGCTGTTCCCCAAGCTCGGCGTGCAGGATCAGCTGGCCAAGACCGGCAAGAAGATCTACAGCGAGCGGGTCGGCGCGGTGGTGGCCAGGGGCGACGCGGAACTGGGCTTCCAGCAGGTCAGCGAACTGATCTACTTCAAGGAGCTGGACTTCATCGGCACCCTGCCGGATGCGGTGCAGCAGACCATCTTCTTCTCGGCCGGCCTGGTCGATGGCGCCCAGCAGCCCGAGGAGGCACGCCACCTGCTGAAGTTCCTGACCTCGCCCGCCGTGGCCGGGATCGTGCGCGCGACCGGCCTGGATCCCGTCAACCACCGCGCTGAAGCCAAGTGATGCCGGCTGCAGCGACGCCCGGGCCCGCCAGCTTGCGTGAGCTGTTCTGGGCCTTTTCCTGGCTGTCGCTGCAGGGCTTTGGCGGTGTGCTGGCCGTGGTGCACCGCGAACTGGTGGAGAAGCGCGGCTGGCTGACCCCGCAGGATTTCCTGGAAGACTGGGCGGTGGCCCAGGTGATGCCAGGGCCCAATGTCTGCAACCTGGCGCTGATGTTCGGTGACCGGCATTTCGGCTGGCGTGGTGCCTTCGCCGCGCTGGCGGGCCTGCTGGCCTTGCCGCTGCTGCTGCTGCTGAGCCTGGGCAGCTTGCTGGGCCAACTGCCGGACCAGGCCGCGATTGCCGGCGGCCTGCGCGGCATGGGAGCCGTTGCGGCAGGACTGGTCGCGGGCTCGGCGCTGAAACTGCTGCTGGGCTTGCGGCAGCACCCGCTGGGCTTCCCGCTGGTGCTGGTGCTGGCAACTGCGGCCTTTGTCGGCGTGGTGTGGCTGCACCTGGCGCTGCACCTGCTGGTGCTGGGCCTGGGCGGTCTGGCCAGCGGCCTGACCTGGTACCGCATAAGACAAGGCCAGCGCCCATGAACCTGTCCGACTGGATCCAGCTGCTGCTGTTCCACCTCTCCCTGTCACTGCTGGCGGTCGGGGGCGCCATCACCCTGGCGCCCGACCTGCATCGCTGGCTGGTCAACGAGCATGGCTGGCTGACCGAAGCGCAGTTCAGCCAGTCGATTGCCCTGGCGCAGGCCGCGCCGGGCCCTAACGTGCTGTTCGTGGCCATGACGGGCTGGACCGTCGGCCTCAACGCCGCTGGCCCCGATGCGAATCCCTGGCTGGCTACCCTGGTTGCAGGCATCGCCTGCCTAGTCTGCCTGTTCGGCGTGATGGCGCCCAGTTCGGTGCTGACCTTGATTGCCACGCGCTGGTGCCAGCGCAACCGCGACCGAGCCATCGTGCAGGCGTTTCGCCAGGGGCTGGCACCGATCGTGGTCGGGCTGCTGCTGGCCACCAGCTGGCTGCTGGGAAGATCGGGTGGGCAGCCGGCCCAGGACTGGAGACTGTGGGCGCTCACCCTGCTCTGCACCCTGCTGGTCTGGCGGACGCGAGTCCATATCCTGTGGATGCTGGCAGTCGGTGCCCTGCTCGGAGTGGCAGGCTGGTTGTAGATCGCAGCTTGGCCTACTGTTACAGGCACTGCGGCGACAAGGACAGCGCCGAGATGTGAGAGACCAGCTCGCTCATCGGCTGGAATCGCTGTCGTCCGGTTCCTTCAAGCTGTCCAGCGCCCGGTCAAAGTCGAAATCGCCGATGGCCCCCAGCAGCGCCTCGTAGCGCTCGCCGAGTCCGGCGTGCAACAGGCCGGCCTGCTGTTCTGCCAGTTCCTGACAGGCGGAGTCGGACTCGGCCAGCAGCTTTTGCAGCCGGGCACGGACGGCGGTGAACTTTTCCCGGTCGAAAGGCACTGCAAGCGGTTCTGGGGCGATGGCGGCCAGGTGCGGCGACAGGGACTTGATCAACTGCTCCAGCCTGGTGCCGGCTTCGTCGATCAGTGCGTCAGGCTGCTGCGGCCCGGCGCCCTGCTGCAGAGCCTGCTCGAGGCTTGCCGCTGTGGAACTCAGCACCTGGGCGCCGATCTGGCCGGCAAGCCCCTTGAGTGTATGCGCCTGCCGCACCGCCGTCATGACATCGCCCTGCGCCAGCGAGGCCCGGATCGCCGACCTGAAATCCTTCTGGCTGGCGACGAACCGGGACAGCAGCGACAGGTAGAGCCCGGGCTTGTCCATCGCCTGGCGCAAGCCGGTGGCCACGTCGATCCCATCCAGCGCATAGAGCTCGGCTGGCAGGATTGGCGTCGTGGCTGCTGCCCTTTCAGCGAGTGCGGGTACCTTGGCGGCTGCAGGTTCGACTTCAGGCTCGGCAACGGGCTGGGCTACAGGGACGATCTTCGCCGGCAGCCAGGCCTGGAGCGTCTCCCACAGGATGGCAGGCTCGATCGGCTTGGCGACATGGCCGTTCATGCCGGCCTCCAGGCAGCGCTGCCGGTCCTCGGCCATCGCATTGGCGGTCATCGCGATGATCGGCAGCTGCCCGAAACCTGGCAAGGCGCGGATCCTGCGGGTCGCCTCGAGGCCGTCCATCACCGGCATCTGCATGTCCATCAGCACCAGGTCGTAGCGCTGCTGCTGCACCTGCTCCAGCGCGGCGGCGCCGTCTGCGGCCAGATCCACTTCCAGGCCGAACTCCTGCAGCAGCGCCAGCCCGACCTCCTGGTTGATCTCGTTGTCCTCGACCAGCAGCAGCTTCGCAGCCCTGAACTGGCGCCCCTGCCCTGGCAGCAAGCTCGCCGGCTGCTCGGTGGGCTGGACGGACCGATGGCCTCCCAGCAGCCGCATGGTCGCATCGAACAGCGTCGACGCCGTCACCGGCTTGGCCAGCACCTGCTCCACGCCGACCGCCTGGGCCGCCACGACAAGGTTCTGATCGCTGGAAGCGGAGCAGATCACCCGCTGCGGGGCATGCTGCAGTGGCAGGCGCAGGATCGCGTCGGCCACCGCGATGCCGTCCATCTGCGGCATCAGCCAGTCGATGAACGTGACCGCATAGGGATGGCCGGCAGCCTCGGCCTGGCTGATTTCCGCCAGCGCGGCCGATCCGCCATCTACTTCAACCACCTCGAAGCCCATGTTGCGCAACAGGCGGCTCAGCACCATGCGGGCCTGCGCACTGTCGTCCACCACCAGCATGCGGTGTCCTCGCAGGTCGGGGTCGCTGACCAGCTGGGCCGGCTGCACGCTGCCCAGGCCCAGCCGGGCGGTGAACCAGAAAGTCGATCCGCGACCGAGCTCGCTGCGCACTCCCACCTCGCCGCCCATTGCCTCGGCCAGCCGCTTGCTGATGGCCAGGCCCAGGCCGGTGCCGCCGTACTGGCGCGTCATGGACGAGTCGGCCTGCACGAAGCTCTGGAACAGGCGCTCAAGCTGCTCGGGGTCGATGCCGATGCCGGTATCGCTGACCTCGAAGCGAAGCAGATGGTCCTCGGTGCCGGCCTGCTCGACCGAGACCGCGACACCGATTTCGCCCTGGCGGGTGAACTTGACCGCGTTGTTGAGGTAGTTGATCAGCACCTGGCGCAGGCGCAGCGGATCGCCCACCAGACCCAGGGGAACGTCCGGGCTGATCTCGAGGATGAGCTCGATGCCCTTCTCGGCCGCCTTGTTGACCACCAGCGCAGCGACCTGATCGAGCAGGGTATCGAGCCGGAACTCGAGCCGTTCGAGCTCGAGCTTGCCGGCCTCGATCTTGGAGATGTCGAGGATGTCGTTGATGATGCCCAGCAGGTGCTTGCCGGCGGCTTCGATCTTTTCCAGCTTGCTGGCCGTATCCGGATTCTGCTGCTTGCCACGCAAGAGCGCCGACAGACCGATGATGGCATTCAGCGGGGTCCGGATCTCGTGGCTCATGTTGGCCAGGAAACTCCCCTTGGCCAGGTTGGCGGCCTCGGCTGCCAGCTTGGCTTCGGACAGGGCCGCCGTGCGCTGCTCGACCATCGCCTCGAGGTGGTGGCGATGGCGCTCCAGCTCGGCCTCAGCCAGCTTGAGCTTGGTGACATCCACTGCCACCCCGGCCCAGACCGCTCCATCGCTGAACTTGCGCATCACCCCCGAGCGGACATGCAGCCAGACCTGCCGCCTGTCGTCCAGCTTGAATTGCGAGATGCCTGAATACTCACTCAGATCGCGCAGGCAGCGGGCTTCATCCTCGAGGTATTGGGTCAAGGAGTCCGGCGCCATCATGGCAAACAGTGGCTGCGGATCCTGCCTCAGCTGGTCCGGGTCGAGGCCGAGCATCTTCTCGACCCCAGCGCTGATGTAGGTGAAAGACCGCTTGCCCCCGCGCAGCTCGAACTGGTAGACGAAGCCATCGGGCAGGTGGTCGCCGATGGACCTGAGCTGCTCATCGCTCTCGCGCAGGCGCGACTCGCTGAGAGCATATTCATGCTCGATGCGCTGGGAATTCATGCTGACCAGGGTCAGGGTCAGCAACTGCACCGTCAGCGTCTGCGCCATGGCGTAGACGCTGCCAAACCCCTTCAAGGCCTCGAAAGCCGTGTTGACGTCCGGATCGCTGAGCTGATGGGCGATGCGCACCAGCGACAGGGTGCCGTACAGCAGCATCCAGAGCGCCAGCATGACGTCGTTGGATCCGAAGTAAGGTGGACGCTCGCGCAGCGTCAGGATGGCCATCGCGAAACTCAGGCCAGCGGCCAGGATGCTGTAGATGACGATGCGCTCGTCAATCTGGTTCGGGTCCAGGCTGTAGTAGCCAAAGACAGCCAGGAAAACGAGGGCAAAAATCCCTTCCCAGCGGTAGCTGACTTGAAAGCCACGGAATATCAGCATGCCGCGCAACAGCAGCAGCAGCCCGGCCAGCAGCGCGGCATTGCGGGACACCCGCACCACCCAGGTCGACGGGAGAGCGCCGGGCACCAGCATCGCGGCCCCGATGGCCAGGCAGAAGACACCGGCGGTCCAGAAGCCGAAGCCCGGGTAGGTCTTGCGCGTGAACAGGACCACGCACATGACGAGCGCCGCCGCCGAAGACAGCAGCGCGTTGGTGCTTAGCAGAATGGCGGTTTCCACGTCACAGGCCCGACCCTTGATTTGATAATATTGTCAAGCAATCCATCTTACTCCCCCCGCCCGGTGAGCTCAACCGGGCTTGCGGTCCTGCACTGGCCGTGATCCTGGCCAGCGCGGCAGGCATGCAGGACATCACCCATATCGCCTGCGCAAGCCGGAATTGCGGCAATATCCCGTTGAAGGCTCGATCCGCTGACCAGGGCCAGTCCAGGCGTTTCGCCCTCGGCTGGCGAGGAGCTGCAATACTTTTCACGGAGGCATCAAGCATGGACAGGCGCGCGTTGCTCATCGGATCGGGGTTTTGGGCCCTGGCATCTGTCGCTTCCGGTCAAGCGACTGACCCTGCCCTGTCAGCGCTGGCCCGACAGGGTGGCGTGCTGCTGATCCGCCATGCCAGTACCGAAGCCGGCCTGGGCGACCCGCCCGGCTTCACCCTGGGCCAGTGCAGCACCCAGCGCAACCTGTCCGATGCCGGCCGGGCCGAGGCGCGGGCGATCGGCGCCTGGTTCCAGCAGCAGCGGCTGCCGATGCAGACCGTGCTCAGCAGCCAGTGGTGCCGCTGCCAGGATACGGCCAGGCTCGCCTTCGGCCACTACCAGGACTGGCCCGCGCTGAACTCCACGTTTCGCGGCCAGGGCCAGCACGAGCGGCAACTGCAGCTGCTGCGCGAACGCCTGCGGCAGCTGTCGGCTGGCCAGCTGGAAGTCTGGGTCACGCACCAGGTCATCATGACCGGGCTGACCGGCGCCTATCCCGCCATGGGCGAGGGTTTTCTGGTGGATGGGAGCGGTGCGCTGCGGGCCAGGGGCATGATGAAGCCCGATACCTGAACCCGCCCCATGAACACCCCTGAACTGACCATCTACTACGACGGCAGCTGCCCGCTATGCCGGCGCGAGATCGGCTTCTATCGCCAGCTGCGCGGGGCTGACCGGCTAGTCTGGTTAGACGTGAGCGCCGGCGCGCCCCTGGGCCAAGGCCTGTCGTGCGAAGCCGCCATGCGCCGCTTCCATGTGCGCGAGGCCAACGGGCGGCTGCTCAGCGGCGGGGCTGCTTTTGCGCGACTGTGGCGAGCCTTGCCGGGCTGGCGGCTGCTGGGCTGGTGCCTGGCCTGGCCGCCGATGTCGTGGGGGCTGGAACTGGCCTACCGCGCCTTCCTGCCCTTGCGGCCGAGGCTGCAGCAGCTGGCCAAACGCTGGTGGCGCGAGCCGGACCAGCCGCCTCAGTAAACCTTGGGCCCGCACCAGACATGCAGACCTGCTGGGGATGTACCATCCCTGCCAGGCGATCAATCTGCTTATTTCTTGTGCAGCGTATTAAAGATCAATGACAACAAGGACTTGTCTACCTATCACTGGATTTGTCCACAAGCTTGACCACGGATGCTGGGGATTGGCTGGCAGCTGTGGGCTGCGCGAACGGTTGTCGAACATTGCTGGGCAACTTCCTCATGCAAGCCTCAAACAAGGGGCTCTGTAGCCAGCCGGTCAACCATGCCTTGACGTGCACGAATGTCAAGGCGTCAAACCAGACTGGGTCGACGGCAGCAAACTGCCGGACAAACGGAAAAATGCCGATATCCGTGGCGCAGGGCTGGGCACCGCCCAAATAGGGTTGTTCTGCAAGCCGATGTTCCAACCGTTCCAGCAGTGCGGTCACGGCCTGTTTTCGGTGTTCCAGGCGCCTGCGCGCCACCGCATCGGCGCTGTCTGCCGGCGCGAACCGCTCCGGATACTTGTAGCGGTCGAGATGATGCTTGAAGTCACCATCGTTGCACCGCAGCAGGTCCAGGTTCTCCGGGGTCTGCGCTCGGCTCCACCAGCCCTGGACTTCGGCACTGGCCTGGCCCTGGGTCAGCGCCCATTGCACGATGTCCCAGCTCTGTTCAAGCACCCGGCCATCTGGCAGCAGCAGAACCGGCACCGTTCCCTTGGGCGAGGCCGCCAGCATGGCGGCGGGCTTGTCACGCAGCACGATCTCGTGCGCATCGAACACGATGCCCGCCAGCAGCAAGCCCATGCGGGCTCGCATCGCATAGGGGCAGCGACGGTAGGTGAAGAGAAGTGGCTTTGATGGGTTCATGGATGACAGGGGGTCAGCTGATTTCCGACGATGAAGGCGGTGCAGTCGAAGCGACCATCACGTCTGCCGGAAACTGCGCCAGGAAACCAGCAGCGTGATCCACCTGCGCATGCAGCCAGTCGTGGTATCGATCCTCGGCCAGGATCACCATCATGCGCTTCTCCTCATGCGGCTTGTGGAACTGCTTCATCAGCGGATGGTCGTCGGCGTTGATGGTCAGCATGCTGTAGCTGCGCACGAT
>CAZJQH010000087.1:0-8855 GCA_964547895.1 uncultured Chitinophaga sp.
CGGGCGTGACGGCGGGTGCGATGGCGGGCGCTGCCGCGGGCCTGGCGTCTGCCTGGTGCTCCGGAATCCAGCGGCGCAGCACGGCGGCCAGCCGTCGATGGTCGATCGGCTTGGCGACATGATCGTTCATGCCGGCGGCCTCGGCCGCCTGCCTGTCCTTGTCCATCGCCGCGGCGGTCAGCGCGATGATGGGCCTGCGGTAGCCGCTGGCGCGGATGGCACGGGCGGCCGCAAAGCCGTCCATGCCGGGCATCTGCAGGTCCATCAGGATCGCCGCGAAAGGCGATCTTGCCGCCTGCTCGACCGCGGCCTGCCCGTTGTCGGCGGTCTCGACTTCCAGCCCCATCCGGCTCAGGTAGTGGCGTGCCACCAGCAGATTGGTCAGGTTGTCATCGACCAGCAGCACGCGCGCGCCCTTGAAATCGACCTGGGCCCGATCGCTGGCCGGCGCGGGTGGCGCCGAGGCTGCCGTTGCGCCCGCTTGCAGCAGCAGGCGGGCGGTGAAGCAGAACTCGCTGCCCTGGCCGACCTGGCTGCTGGCCCAGATCTCGCCGCCCATCAATTCCACCAGCCGCTTCGATATGCTCAAGCCCAGACCGGTGCCGCCGTACTGGCGCGTCGTCGACAGGTCGGCCTGGGTGAAGGCCTCGAACAGATGATCGAGCTGCTCGGGCGCCAGACCGATGCCGCTGTCGCGCACCGACAGCTGGATCAGCGCGGCCTGCTCGTCATGCTCGACCAGCCTGGCCTTGACCTCGATCCCACCCTGGCGCGTGAACTTCAGCGCGTTGCCGACCAGATTGTTGATGACCTGCAGCAGCCGCAAGGGGTCGCCCAGCAGCACCGCCGGCAGCCTGGGGTCGAGCTTGAAGCTCAGCGTCAGCTGCTTTGCCTGGGCCTGGAGCTCGAACAGGGCGCGCGACTTGGCGAGCACTTCGCCCAGGCTCAGCGGAACCGATTCCAGCTGCATGTGACCGGCCTCGATCTTGGAGTAGTCGAGGATGTCGTTGAGCACCCCGAGCAGCGCGGTGCTGGCCAGCTGAATCCTCTGCAGATGATCGCGCTGCTCGGCGTTCAGATCGGTCTCCTGCAGCAGCTGGGTCAGGCCGATCACCGCGTTCATGGGGGTGCGGATCTCGTGGCTCATGTTGGCCAGGAACTGGCTCTTGGCCTCGCTGGCGATGACGGCCTGGTCCTTGATGCCCCTGAGCTCCCGCGTTACCCGGGCGGCTTGTCCCAGCTGCTTCTGCGAGCGCAGCAGCAGGATGAAGAACAACAGGATCGCCGCGCTGGTCAGGACAGCCACGCCGATGACGACATTGCGGTTGTGCCGGTACGGTGCCAGCACCTTGTGCATCGGCTCGGTGCTGACCAGGGTCATGCCATAGGCGGGCAGCTTGTAGTAGCCGCCGATCTCCTCGCTCCGGCTTTGCGGGTCGACTGAGCGGAAGTTGCCCGTCTGCGCCGCTGCCGGGTCGAGATAGGCGGCCTGCACCCGCTGGTTGTACATCGACTCGTCCGGCGGGTTGATGGCCATGATCTCGCCGCTGTCGCGGATGATCTTGAGCTGGGTCTGGTGGTCGGAGAAGATCTGTTCCGAGAATTTCGAGAAGAATTCAGGCTCGATCGACAGCACCAGCACGCCGCTGAACTGGCCGTTGCGGATGATCGGGCGCGTCAGCTGGACCGACCATTTGCCCGAGACCTTGCCCTTGAGCGGTTTGCTGATGAACAGCCTGTCCTTGTCCGGGGCGTCGGCATGGACCCGGAAATGCTCGCGCTCGCTCAGGTCGACCACCGTCTGGGGCTGGCTGAGGTTGGAGAACCGCATCATGCCCTGGCTGTCGATGACGGCGACCTGGAACACCAGGTCTTCGATCATGTTCTGGCGACGCTGCACATGGTCAGCGAACTTCATCCAGTCGCCCTGCCATTCCTCGCGGGCGTCGAGGATGAAGGAGTTCAGCCGCTTGATGGTGGACAGGCTGTACTCGGCAAAGATATGGGCGTTCTTGGCGGTGCGCAGCTCCGATTCCTGGATGAAGGTCTGCTGGCTGCGTCGGATTTCGTAGAGCGCGGTCGCCCAGATCATCAGCAGGATGATGATCACGGTCAGCGTCGTTTGCCGGCGCAGCTTCAGGTTGGAGGAGTGGACGACCTTCATCTTCATGGGGCTGGAATCACCTGGCAGCGAGATCATCGTGGGCATCGACCAGCAGGCGGTTCGTCCCCGATCGCTGGTCGCAGGAAAAGCTTGTACGGCTGCAAGCCCTCCGGAGGAGGTCGGATTCTACCCGTTGGCGAGCTGCAAGTCCTTGAAACGCATAGCGGTTCCGGGCTTGCTGGCGAGCAGCCTGGCGCTAGAACAGGGCGAAGGACTCGCCCGCTTTCGGTTCTCCGGCCGCTTCAGCGCCGGTCAGTTCATCCGGCCGAGCCAGCTGCCCGACGCGCACGCCGAGCAACCGCAGCCGGCGTGTCAGGTCGACGCGCTTGAGGCACTGGCCTGCGATGCGGCGGATCTCGCGCGCGTCGGCGGTGTAATGGTCTACGGTCTGGTCGCGCGTGACGGCGTGGAAGTCGTCGTAGCGCAACTTGATCCCTATCGTGCGGCCGACATAGCCCTTGCGCTCTAGGTCTGCGGCGACCTGCTCGCACAGCCGCGTGAAGATGGCGCCGAGCTCGGCCCGGTCGGCCACCGCATGCAGGTCGCGCTCGAAGGTGGTCTCGCGGCTCATGCTGACCGGCTCGCTCTCGGTCACCACCGGCCTGTCGTCGCGGCCCCAGGCCGCCTCGTGCAGCCAGGCGCCGTAGCTGCGGCCGAAGCGCTCGACCAGTTCGGCCAGTGGCTGCGCCGCGAGCTCGCCGATGGTGGTGACGCCGATTGATTGCAGCTTCTCGTCCGTCCTGGGGCCGATGCCGTTGATCTTGCGGCAGGGCAGCGGCCAGATCAGGCGCTGCAGGTCCTCGGGCCAGACGATGGCGATGCCGTTGGGCTTGTTGAACTCGCTGGCCATCTTGGCCAGCAGCTTGTTGGGCGCCACGCCGATCGAGCAGGTCAGCCCGGTGGCGTCGAGGATGCATTTCTGGATCAGCCGCGCCAGCACCCGCCCGCCTTCGCGCTGGCCGCCGGGTACCTCGGTGAAGTCGACGTAGACCTCATCCACACCACGGTCCTCCAGCACCGGCGCGATCTCGCGGATCACGGCCTTGAACGTGCGCGAGCAGCGCCGGATCTCGTCGAAGTCCACCGGCAGCAGGATGGCATCGGGGCAGAGCCGGGCCGCCTTCATCAGGCCCATGGCCGAGCCGACGCCGAACTGGCGCGCGGCATAGGTCGCGGTGGTGATGACGCCGCGGCCGGCATAGTCCTTCAGCCGCGGGAAGTCCTCGACCGGGATCTCGGACAGCGGCAGGCCGGGGTGCGCCGCCAGCAGTGCGTCATCCGAGTGCCGGCGCCCGCCGCCGATCACCAGCGGCAGTCCCTTGAGCTGCGGGTAGCGCAGCAGTTCGACCGACGCGAAGAAGGCGTCCATGTCGAGGTGGGCGATGCGGCGGGGCAGGGGCGGGGCGGTCACGCCGTGATTGTCGCGCGCTGTCGACTTCACCTCCTCAGTCTGAGACTCAGCCGATCGCGACCGGGATGCGGCGGCGCCCGAAGCTGCCGGCGCGTCCGCTCCAGCGGCCGGCGACCGGGGTATCGCAGTGCGGGCAGGCGCCCTCGGGCGTGAGCGCGTAGTCCTGGATCGCGTACCAGTCGCGCTCGATCAGGCGCGCGCCGCAGCCGCTGCAGTCGGTCGCATCGCCATCGGCATGGTGGACGTTGCCGGTGTAGACATGCTGCAGTCCCTGCTGGCGCGCAATCTCGCGCGCGCGCACCAGCGTGGCCAGCGGCGTGGCCGGCACCTCGGGCATCTTGTGCTCGGGGTGGAAGGCGCTGAAGTGCAGCGGCACCTCGGGGCCGAGCTCGGTCGCGACCCAGCGGCTCAAGCGTTCGATCTCGGCGCTCGAGTCGTTGTAGCCCGGGATCAGCAGCGTGGTGATCTCGAGCCAGCAGCCGGTCTCGTGCCGGATGTAGGCCAGGGTGTCGAGCACCGGCTCCAGGTGGGACCCGGTCAGCTTGAAGTAGAAGTCCTCGCTGAAGGCCTTGAGGTCGACGTTGGCCGCGTCCATCTTGGCGAAGAACTCGCGCCTCGGCGCCTCGTGGATGTAGCCGGCCGTGACCGCCACCGTCTTGATGCCGCGCGCGTGGCAGGCGTCGGCGACGTCCAGCGCGTACTCGGCGAAGATCACCGGGTCGTTGTAGGTGAAGGCCACGCTGTCGCAGCGGTGGCGCGCGGCGGCCTGCGCGATCTGCTCCGGGCTGGCCTGGTCCATCAGCCGGTCCATGTCGCGCGACTTGCTGATGTCCCAGTTCTGGCAGAACTTGCAGGTCAGGTTGCAGCCCGCGGTGCCGAAGGACAGCACGCTGCTGCCGGGGTGGAAATGATTCAGCGGCTTTTTCTCGATCGGGTCGATGCAGAAGCCCGAGCTGCGACCGTAGGTGGCCAGCACCATCTGGTCGCCGATGCGCTGGCGCACGAAGCAGGCGCCGCGCTGGCCGTCGTGCAGCTTGCAGTCGCGCGGGCAGAGGTCGCATTGCAGCCGACCGTCGTCGAGTTTGTGCCACCAGCGCGCGGGGTAGGCGGTGTCAAGCGGGCCGGAGGGGGTGGCGAGGGGGGCGAGGCTCATGCGCTTTCCTTGAACTTGGCGACGGTGTAGCGCTGCAGGCGCAGCTCCGGGTGCCAGAAGTCGCCGGGCAGGCCTGCCTTGCGCTTGAGCTGGCTCAGGAAGTCGCGCGGATCGGCCAGCTGTTCCCAGACCTGAGGCAGGAAGGTCGAGCGGCGCGAGCCGTACTCGAGCAAGATGCCGTCAATGCCCGGGCGCAGCCGGGCATGCGCGTCGGCCTCGTCGTCGAACTCCAGCGCTTCGGGCGCTGACAGCACCGAGACCTCGACCCGGATGTCGCCGAGCTCGAGCGCTTGCACTGGCCGAAAGCGCGGATCGCGCAGCGCAGCGGCGACCGCGTTGGCCTCGACGTCGAGCCGCAGCGCACGGTGCGGCTGCAGCGTGCCGATGCAGCCGCGCAACTGGCCCTGCCGGGTCAGTGTCACGAAGCTTGCGCCCGGGGCTTGCAGCCAGTCCGCGTCGTGCCGGCTTGCGTCCTGCCGCGAGCGGGGGGCGCTGTCGGACTGCGCGCCCAGCGCCTGCTCGATCGCCTGGCGCGCCAGCGCCGGCAGCAGCTCTTGCTCAATGGACATGGGCGGTCTCCTTGGTGCCGTTCGCTGGTGTCGTGGTCGTGCTGGCAGCCGGCAGCGGCTGGTGGAACGAGATCGAGGCGTAGCCGACCACGCGCTCGCGGTCGCCGGCCCGATCTCCTGAATTGCACTGCGCGATCAGCCGGGCCGACAGGCCGCGCCGGCGGGCCGCCAGCAGCAGGCCGTTGACCGGGGTGGCGCCGCAGGCCTGCTGGTGGCTGATGCCACCCTCGAGCGCCAGCATCCGGCGCACCGTGGCGTCATCGGTCTGCTGTGCGCATCGGTAGTCGAGGAAATGCGACAGGTCGGAGCTGACCACGATCAGCGTCTCGGGTCCGCCCCAGAGGGCCTCGATCACCTCTGCGACCTCGGCTGTGCTCGCGTCGCCCACCGCCAGCGGCAGCAGCTCGAAGTCAGCCAGCAGCGACTGCAGCAGGGGCAGCTGCACCTCGAGCGAATGCTCGTGCGCATGCGCGGCGCTGCTACTGACCACCTGGGGCAGGCCTCGCAGGGCAGCGACCGCCTCGGCGGCGATCGGCACTCGGCCCAGCGGTGTCTCGAAGGCGTCGGCCTGCGGCAGCGCCAGGCCCCGCACCGGCACCCGGTGCACCGGCCCCAGCAGCACGACGCGGCGCACGCGCTCGGGCTGCCGCGCGAGCAGCGCGTAGGCACTGGCCGCGGTCTGGCCCGAATAGACATAGCCGGCGTGCGGCACGATCAGCGCCTTGGGGAAGGGGTCGATTCCGTCGGCTGGCTGCACCGAGACTGCGGTCGCGGCAGCGCGCTGCAGCAGGGCGCTGACGGTCGACGCGAGCTGGGCCGGGTCGCCGGGGTAGAACAGTCCGGCGACGGCGGCAGGTCTGGTTGTGGGCATGGGCATCCTCCTGCCCGTTGGAGTGGATGATTCCCGATAAGTTCAGTCGGGAATTGGTTTCAGAGCGCTGGCGGCGGATCCTCCAGCAGCCGCACCAGGGCATGCAGCGCGCGGTTGACCGGCGTCGGCACGCCGAGCGCCTCGCCACGCCGCACCACATGGCCGTTGAGCTGGTCGATCTCGCTGCGCCGCCCGCGCGCGAGGTCCTGCGCGGTGGAGGACTGCTGGGTCGGCATCGCGTCGGCCAGGGCGCGCACCCGCTCCCAGCTGTCGGCCGGCAACTCGACGCCTTCGGCGCGCGCCACCGCCAGGCATTCGGCCACCGCCTCGCGCATGGTGGCCTCGATGCCGGGGCCCTGGATCATGCGGCCATAGGGCAGGCGCGATATCGCCGACAGCGCGTTGTAGGCGCAGTTGACGACCAGCTTGGACCAGAGCGCGGCGCGAATGTCAGGCAGCACCTGGAGCGGCACGCCGGCACCCTCGAAGATCGTCGCGATGGTCTCGCTGTCCGAGCTGGCGCCGATCACCAGCTCGCCGCGGCCGTGGTGCCGCACATGGCCGGGGCTGGCCAGCTCGACTGCCGCGTAGACCAGCACCGGCTCGACGCGCTGGCGTGGCAGCAGGGCCTGCAGCCGCTCGGCGTTGTCGATGCCGTTCTGCAGGCTGAGCACCAGCGAGCCCTCGCGCAGGTGGGGCGCCATCGCCGTCGCAGCGGCTTCCGTGTCACCGGTCTTGACGCAGACCAGCACCCAGTCGGCGCCTGCCACGGTCTGCGGCTCGGTGCTGGCTTCGAGCGCCAGCGTCTGGTCGAAGCGGGTGGTCTGCAGCCGCAGGCCGGCGCGCCGCACGGCCTCGGCATGCGCGGCGCGTGCGACCAGGACGACCTGGTGGCCGGCGCGCGCGAGCAGGCCGCCGTAGTAGCTGCCGACGGCGCCGGCGCCCATGATGGCGATCTTCATGTTCTCTGTGACGGTTGGATGGATTGGCTTTCGACCGGCTGGAGGCTCAGCCCTGCTTGACCGTCGACTCCAGCAGGTGACGCGCCACCCTGGGCGGCTCGGCGCCGGTGTGGAAGGCGAGCTTGCGCTGGTGCAGTTCGGCGTCGGCTGCGGTGACGCGCTCGAAGCGGCGCAGGTGGTCGGTCCAGGAAGTATCGACGATGGCCTCGATGAAGCGCCCGGGCTCGTTGAGGTCGTGCAGCAGCTCCCAGGACAGCGCGCCCTGGCGCAGCCGGGCGGCGCGGCTCTCGCCCAGCATGAGCTGGCGGAACTCGGCGGCGTGCTCGGGCGCGATCCGGTATTCCACCGTGACCAGCACATGGCCCTGCCGGGGTGGCTCGGGGTGCTCGGGGGCCTGGAAGATGCGCCTGGGCGTGAGGTCCTCGGGCTGGCCAGCATCGGGCAGCAGGCGGTTGACCAGCCACATCGCCAGCATCCCGGTCAGCGCGCCGAGCCCGACGCTCAGCGACAGGCTGCTGTATTCAGCCACCTGGCCCCAGAGCGCGGCACCGGCGGCGCTCGCGCCCATGATCGCCATCTGGTACAGCGACATGCCGCGCGCGCGCACCCAGTCCGGCAGCCGCAGCTGGATCGACACGCTCAGGGTGTTGGCGGTCGTGATCCAGGCCGCGCCGGCCAGCAGCATCGCCGGCAGCGCGATCCAGAGCTGTCCGGTCCAGGCCATCACCCCCATGGCAGCGGACTGCAGCAGCGCGCCGCGCAGCACCAGGCCGTCGCGGCTGTAGCGCTGGCGCAACCTGGGCAGCAGCCCGGTGACCGCGATCGCGCCGGTGCCCATCGCGGCCAGCAGCAGCGTGAAGGTGGCGGCGCTGCCGCCTTCCATGCGCCTTGCCAGCAGCGGCAGCAGCGCGGTCAGCCCGGTCGAATGGAAGAAGAAGATGCAGATGCGCAGCAGCACGCCCTTGAGCGGCGCCGACTGCCCGACATACTGCAGGCCGACCCGCATCGCGGTCAGCAGTGGCTCGCGTCCGAGCGGATGCGGCTTGTGCTCGCGCTGCCAGCGCGAGATCACGAAGGCCGCCAGCAGCGACAGCGCCGCGTTGAGCGCGAATACCCAGGCGCTGCCCAGCATGGCGATGATGGCTCCGGCCAGCAGGGGGCCGCCGATGCGCGAGGCATTCATCGATACCGCGTTGAGCGCCAGTGCCGCCGGCAATTGCGGGCGCGGCACCAGCTCCGGCACGATGGCGGCGAACACCGGCCAGCGCATCGCCAGCCCGATGCCGTTGGCAAACACCAGCGCCAGCAGCACCGGCGGCGACACCAGGTCGAGGAAGACCGCCAGGCTCAGCGCGCAGCCGACCGCCGCGATCCAGAGCTGGGTCGACAGGAAGTATTTCTTGCGGTCGAGTCCGTCGGCCAGCGCGCCGCTGGGCAGGCCGAGCAGGAAGACCGGCAGCGTGGCGGCGGTCTGCACCAGCGCGACCCAGACCGGCGAATGGGTCAGCGAGGTCATCAGCCAGGCCGCTGCGACATCGCTCATCCACATGCAGAGGTTGGCCATCAGCCAGGTCGACCAGAGCATGCGGAACAGCGGCCGGCGAAACGGCGCCAGCGGTGACAGGTCTTGATCTTGCTGCGGCTCGGACATGGGGCTACTGTAACGGCTGCAATCGGCAGCCTGCAGCAGGAGGATGGCTGGCGGCAGCCTGGCTGGGAGATGCG
>CAZJQH010000088.1:0-8713 GCA_964547895.1 uncultured Chitinophaga sp.
CAGCGGGGTGACGTCGAGCAGCAGCACGTCCTTGCGGTCGCCCGACAGCACCTGGCCCTGAACGGCGGCGCCGACGGCGACGGCCTCATCGGGGTTGACGTCCTTGCGCGGCTCCTTGCCGAAGAACTCCTTGACCTTGTCCTGCACCTTGGGCATGCGGCTCATGCCGCCGACCAGGATCACGTCGTCGATGTCGGAGACCGAGACGCCGGCGTCCTTGATCGCGGTGCGGCAGGGGGCGATGGTGCGCTCGATCAGCTCCTCGACCAGGCTTTCCAGCTTGGCGCGGGTCAGCTTGATGTTGAGGTGCTTCGGCCCGGTGGCGTCGGCCGTGATGTAGGGCAGGTTGATGTCGGTCTGGGTCGAGCTGGAGAGCTCGATCTTGGCCTTCTCGGCGGCTTCCTTCAGGCGCTGCAGCGCCAGCACGTCCTTGGTCAGGTCGACGCCGGATTCCTTCTTGAACTCGGCGATGATGTAGTCGATGATGCGCTGGTCGAAGTCCTCGCCGCCCAGGAAGGTGTCGCCGTTGGTCGACAGCACCTCGAACTGCTTCTCGCCGTCGACGTCGGCGATCTCGATGATCGAGATGTCGAAGGTGCCGCCACCGAGGTCGAACACGGCGATCTTGCGGTCACCCGAGCCATGCTTGTCGAGGCCGAAGGCCAGGGCGGCTGCGGTCGGCTCGTTGATGATGCGCTTGACTTCCAGGCCGGCGATGCGGCCGGCGTCCTTGGTCGCCTGGCGCTGCGCGTCGTTGAAGTAGGCCGGCACGGTGATGACGGCTTCGGTCACTTCCTCGCCCAGGTAGTCCTCGGCGGTCTTCTTCATCTTGCGCAGGACTTCGGCGCTGACCTGGGGCGGGGCGATCTTCTTGCCGCGCACCTCGACCCAGGCGTCGCCGTTGTCGGCGGCCGCGATGGTGTAGGGCATCAGGTCGATGTCCTTCTGCACTTCCTTCTCGGTGAACTTGCGGCCGATCAGGCGCTTGACCGCGTACAGGGTGTTGCGCGGGTTGGTGACGGCCTGGCGCTTGGCGGACGCGCCGACCAGCACTTCGCCGTCTTCCTGGTAGGCGATGATGGACGGGGTGGTGCGCGCGCCTTCGCTGTTCTCGATGACGCGGGTGGTGTTGCCTTCCATCACGGCCACGCAGGAGTTGGTGGTGCCGAGGTCGATGCCGATGATCTTGCCCATGAGGTGCTCCAGAGAATCTAGGAAAAACTGTGAAAAATTGCTTGAATCTGATGTGAGGATGCTGTTTCCGATTTCAAGACCCGATCTGCATCGGGTCCTGGGCGGGCATCCTGGCGCGCCTTACCTGGGCGCGGCCACCGTGACCAGCGCCGGGCGCAGCACGCGCTCGGCGATCAGGTAGCCCTTCTGCAGCACGGTCACGACGGTGTTGGGCTCCTGCTCGGCCGGCACCATGCTGATGGCCTGGTGCTGGTGAGGATCGAACTTGTCGCCGGCGGCCGGGGCGATCGCGATCACCTTGTTGCGCGAGAGCGCGGCCTGCAGCTGCTTGAGCGTGGCTTCCGAGCCTTCGCGGATCTGCTGCACGGTCGCTTCCTGGATCGCGAGGCCGGCCTCGAGGCTGTCGAGCACCGGCAGCAGGCTGTCGGCGAAGGACTCGAGCGCGAACTTGCGGGCCTTGCTGATCTCGTCCTCGGAGCGGCGGCGGATGTTCTCGACCTCGGCCTTGGCGCGCAGGAACTGCTCGGCCAGATCGGCGTTCTGGGCCTTGAGGGTCTCGAGCTCGTTGACCTGGGCTGCAGCGGCGTCAGCCCGGTCGGCTGCGGCCGCAGCTTGGGCTTCCTCGGAACTGATGGGGGCCTGGACGGCTTCGGAATTGAGGTCTTGCGATGCAGACATGGTCGACGTTGGTACAGGTGATCAGTGAAAACGATAGCTTAACTGAGGCTGGCGGCCCGGATTTCAAGACCTGTTCGGGTAGACAATCCGCAGCTGCGCTTCAGGATGCGCCATGGCAAGTCAAAATGAACATCAGTTCCCTCGAGCGGGCGGTCGGCGATCGGCTGGCCAGCTTCCGTCAGCAAAGCCGCATCAAGGCGGGTTCCCTCATCATCTCGGTCTTCGGCGATGCCGTGCTGCCGCGCGGCGGCCGGATCTGGCTCGGCGGCCTGATCAACCTGCTGCAGCCGCTCGACCTCAACGAGCGCCTGGTGCGCACCACCGTGTTCCGCCTGGTCAAGGATGAGTGGCTCGAGACCCGGACCCTGGGACGGCGCACCGACTACATGCTGACCCCGACCGGGCGGCGGCGCTTCGAGGAGGCAGCGCGCCAGATCTATGCCGCCGATGCGCCGCAGTGGGACCGGCGCTGGCGCCTGGTGATGGTGGTCGGCGAGCTGGCGGGGCGCGAGCGCGAGCGGCTGCGCCGCGCCTTCTACTGGCAGGGCTTCGGCCAGCTCAACGCGACCTGCTTCGTCCACCCGGGCGCCGACCTGGAGGCGGCCTTCGATGCGCTGGCCGCCGACGGCATGAGCGAGCTGCTGCCACGCCTGATGCCGCTGCTGGCGCTCAATCCCCGGCTGAGCCATTCGGCCGATGACAGCGACATCGTGGCTTCGGCCTGGAACCTCGACCAGCTCGCGGCCGACTACTGCGCCTTCGTCGACTGCTACCGGCCGATCCTGCAGGCGCTGCGCGGCGCGGGCACGGGCGAGGACGGCCTTGGCGAGCAGGAGGCCTTCCTGGCCAGGACGCTGCTGATCCATGACTTCCGCCGCCTGCTACTGCGCGACCCCGAGCTGCCCGAGGTGCTGCTGCCGCCAGGCTGGCCCGGCCATGAGGCGCGCAGCCTCTGCGGCGAGATCTACCGGCGCCTGTTGCCGCTGTCCGAGCGTCATCTGGACCGGCACCTGCTGCTGGCCAGCGGGGAGGCGCCTGCGGCATCGACCATGGTGCACGAGCGTTTCGTGCGGCAACGCGAGCCGGATGCCTGAGCCGGGATTGGGGGTAAACCCTGATCCCTTTTTTTGTCCCGACGTGATACATTTTTTGGTGTAACGAACAATTATTTGTAACGCTATCGAGTGGACCCGGTCCGGTCGGGGCGCTTGCAGAACTTCTTGAACCTGGAACAGAACGATGTCACATCCCTTGTTTGAAAAGCACCGTGCCACGCTCGATGGCGCCCTCAACGCCATCGCCACCCGCGGCTACTGGTCGCCCTTCAGCGAGATGCCCAGCCCCAAGGTCTACGGCGAGACCGCCGCGGCCGACGGCAAGGCAGCGTTCGAGTCCCACCTGGGCCAGAACTTCGAGCTCGGCCAGCCTGGCCAGGGCGGCTGGGGCGGCAAGGAGAGCTCGCCCTACGGCGTGGCGCTCGACGTGCGCTATCCGGTCTGCGACATCGAGACCCTGATCGCCGCTGGCCAGGCCGCGATGAAGGGCTGGCAGGCCGTCGGCGCGGCGGGCCGCACCGGCATCTGCCTCGAGATCCTGGACCGCATCTACCAGCAGAGCTTCGAGATGGGCCACGCCGTGATGGCTACCACCGGCCAGGGCTGGATGATGGCATTCCAGGCCGGCGCCGCCCACGCGCTGGATCGCGGCCTGGAGTCGGTCGCCTACGCCTGGCGCGAGCAGGGCTTCGTGCCGGCCGAGTCGCACTGGGAAAAGCCCCAGGGCAAGAACCCGGCGCTGGTGATGAAGAAGCACTACGAGATCGTCGGCCGCGGCGTCGGTCTGGTGATTGGCTGCGGCACCTTCCCGACCTGGAACACCTATCCCGGCCTGTTCGCCGCGCTCTCGACCGGCAACGCCGTCATCGTCAAGCCGCACAGCAACGCCATCCTGCCGGCCGCCATCACCGTGCGCACCATCCGCGCCGTGCTGGCCGAGAACGGCATCGACCCCAACCTCGTCACCCTGTGCGTGGCGGAGAACCGCAGCGCCACCCAGGCCCTGGCCACCCACCCGGCGGTCAAGTCGGTCGACTTCACCGGCAGCAACGTGTTCGGCCAGTGGCTGATCGACAACTGCAAGCAGGCCCAGGTCTACGCCGAGCTGGCGGGCGTCAACAACGTCGTGATCGAGTCGACCGACAACTACAAGGCGATGCTGTCCAACCTGGCGTTCACGCTCTCGCTCTATTCGGGCCAGATGTGCACCACCACCCAGGCCATCATCGTGCCGGCCGGCGGCATCGAGACTGACTTGGGGTCCAAGAGCTATGACGAGGTCTGCGCCGACCTGGCCGCCGCGATCCAGAAGTTCCTCTCCAAGCCCGAGGTGGCCTGCGCGGTGCTGGGCGCGATCCAGTCCGGCGCCACGCTCGACCGCATCGCCGAGGCCGGCAGCGGCAGCCTGGGTCGCGTCGTGCTGGCCTCGACCAGGATCGACAACCCCGAGTTCCCGGGCGCCGAGGTGCGCACCCCGGTGCTGCTGGCGGTCGACGCCGCCGACGAGGCCGCCTACATGGAAGAGCGCTTCGGCCCGGTCTCCTTCGTCGTCAAGGCCGCCGATGCGCAGGCTGCGATCGCGCTGTCCGAACGCATCGTCTGCACCCATGGCGCGCTGACCGTCGGCCTGTACTCGACCAAGCCGGAAGTGATCGACGCCATGACCGAGGCCAGCTGGCGCGGCAAGGTGGCGCTCTCCATCAACCTGTGCGGTGGCGTCTTCGTCAACCAGTCCTCGGCCTTCTCGGACTACCACGGCACCGGCGGCAACCCCTCGGCCAACGCCTCCTATGCGGATTCGGCCTTCGTGGCCAACCGCTTCCGCGTCGTGCAGCGTCGCTACCACGTCTGAGCCGGGAGCGCCGCCATGAGCTACCAGCAGATCCAGTTCGAAGTCAGCGCCAGCGGCGTGGCCCGCCTGACGCTGAACCGTCCGGACAAGATGAACAGCTTCACTACCGAGATGCACGCCGAGCTGCGCGCCGCGCTCGACGCGGTGCAGGCTGAACAGTCGGTGCGCGTGCTGGTGCTGACCGGCGCCGGCCGCGGCTTCTGTGCCGGCCAGGACCTGGCCGACCCGGCGGCGCGCTTCGTGCCGGGCCAGACCCCGCCCGACCTCGGCGACCTGGTCGAGCAGCACTACAAGCCGCTGGTGATGCGGCTCAAGAACCTGCGCGTGCCGACCGTCGCGGCGGTCAACGGCATCGCCGCCGGCGCTGGCGCCAGCGTGGCGCTGGCCTGCGACATCGTCGTGGCGGCCAAGTCAGCCTCCTTCCTGCAGGCCTTCAGCAAGATCGGCCTGATCCCGGATACCGGCGGCACCTGGCTGCTGCCGCAGCGCGTCGGCACCGCGCGCGCCATGGGCCTGGCCCTGCTGGCCGACAAGCTGCCGGCCGAGCAGGCCGCCGCCTGGGGCCTGATCTGGGCCGCCTATGCGGACGAGGAGTTCGCCGCCCAGGTCGACGCCCTGGCCGAACGCCTGGCCGCCATGCCGACCAAGGCGCTGGTGCGCACCCGCCAGCTGATGCAGGCCGCGCCCACCCACACGTTCGAGCAGCAGCTTGAGATGGAAGGTGGCTTCATGCGCGAGCTCGGCCGCAGCGCCGACTATGTCGAGGGCGTGAGCGCCTTCATGGAAAAGCGCGCGCCGCGCTTCACCGGAGCCTGAGCATGAGCAAGGCTTTGCCCCTTTCCACCCCGGTCGCCGTCGTCGGTGCTGGCGCCATGGGCGCCGGCATCGCGCAGGTCGCGGCTGTCGCCGGCCATCCGGTCCGGCTGCTCGACAACCGCCCCGGCGCCGCCGAGCAGGCCGTCGCCGGCATCCGCGCCCAGCTCGCCAAGCTGGCCGACAAGGGCAAGATGAGCGCCGACGCGGCCCAGGCCGCGGCTGATCGCCTGTCGGCGGTCGATTCCAGCGCCGGGCTAGCCGGCTGCGGCCTGGTGGTCGAGGCCATCGTCGAGAACCTGGAAGTCAAGCGCGGCCTGTTCCGCGAGCTCGAGCAGATCTGCGGCGCCGACTGCATCCTGGCGACCAATACCTCGTCGATCTCGGTGACCTCGATCGCCGCCGGCCTGCAGCGTCCGGAGCGCCTGGTTGGCATGCATTTCTTCAACCCGGCGCCGCTGATGGCGCTGGTCGAGATCGTCTCCGGCCTGGCCACCGACCGCGAGCTGGCCGAGCAGCTGTTCGAGACCGCCGCCGCCTGGGGCAAGACCCCGGTGCACGCCAAGTCGACCCCGGGCTTCATCGTCAACCGCGTCGCGCGACCCTACTATGCGGAGGGCCTGCGCCTGCTGCACGAGGGCGCGGCCGATTGCGCCACGCTCGACGCCGTCATGCGCGAGGCCGGCGGTTTCCGCATGGGGCCGTTCGAGCTGATGGACATGATCGGCCATGACGTCAACTTCGCCGTCACCAGGTCGGTCTGGAACGCCTTCTACAACGACCCGCGCTTCCTGCCCTCGCTGATCCAGCAGGAGCTGGTCGAGGCCGGCTTCATCGGCCGCAAGAGCGGGCGCGGCTTCTACGACTACCGCGAAGGCGCCGAGCGTCCGCAGCCCCGGACCGAGGCAGCGGCAGCAGTTCCGGCCGCCATCGCCATCTGCGGCGACAGCCCGCTGGCGCGGGCGCTGGCGGATCGACTGCAGGCTGCCGGCGTGGCCTTCGAGTGTCGCGAGTCGGCCGACGGCCGCGTCGCCGAGGCGGGCAGCGCCGTGCTGTTCCAGACCGACGGCCGCAGCGCCACCCAGCGCGCCGCCGAGACCGGCATCGCCCAGCTGGTGCTGGTCGACCTGGCGCTCGACTATGCCAAGGCCAGCCGGCTGGCGCTGTCGGTGGCGCGCCAGGCCGATGCCGCCGTCAGCCAGGCCGCCATCGGCCTGCTGCAGGCCGCCGGCTTTGCGGTCTCGCAGCTGCGCGACGTGCCGGGCCTGCCGGTGATGCGCACCGTGGCCATGCTGGCCAACGAGGCCGCCGATGCGGTCAACCAGGGCGTCTGCGATGCCCCTGCTGCCGATGCGGCGATGCGCCTGGGCGTCAACTATCCGCGCGGGCCGCTGGCCTGGGCCGACGCAGTCGGCGTCGGCACCATCCGCGCCGTGCTGGCCAACCTCGCTGGCTTCTATGGCGAGGACCGTTACCGCGTCTCGCCGCTGATCCAGCAGGCCGTCTTTGCCGGGAGCAAGATCCATGACTGAAGCCGCCATTTCCCCCGAGCAGGCGCAGGCGCTCGCCGATGCCGCCGCCAACGCGATGTGGTCGCGCGATGCCGCCGCCCAGGCGCTCGGCATGGAGCGCGTCGAGGTCACACCCGGCCACGCCACGCTGCGCATGCGCGTGCGGCCCGACATGGTCAACGGCCACCATATCTGCCACGGCGGCCTGATCTTCACGCTGGCTGATACCGCCTTCGCCTACGCCTGCAACAGCTACAACCTCAATACCGTCGCCTCGGCCTGTCACATCGACTTCCTGGCCCCTGGCAAGGAAGGCGACCTGCTCGAGGCCGTCGCGGTCGAGCGCTCGGTGTCGGGCCGCACCGGCGTCTATGACGTCACCATCAGCGTGGTCGGCGGCAAGACGGTCGCGCTGTTCCGCGGCAAGAGCTACCGTATCAAGGGCGAGGTCAGCACCAGCTTTGCCGACCAGGGCTGAACCCGGCCTCGCCAGCGACATCTAATACATACAGAGAGACAGAGGAAAACCATGCCAGTCAAGCAACCCCGCCCCGGCGACCTGGAAGCGATCGAGACCGCCAGCCGCGACGAGATCTCCGCGCTGCAGCTCGAGCGCCTGAAGTGGTCGGTGCGCCACACCTACGACAACGTCGCCCCCTACCGCGAGAAATGCATCGCCAAGGGTGTGCACCCGGATGACCTCAAGTCTCTGGCCGATCTGTCCAAGTTCCCCTTCATGACGAAGCTGGACCTGCGCGATCACTATCCCTTCGGCCTGTTCGCCGTGCCGCGCGAGCGCGTCGCGCGCCTGCACGCCTCCAGCGGCACCACCGGCAAGCCGGTCGTGGTCGGCTACACCCAGCAGGACCTCTCGAACTGGGCCGACCTGGTCGCGCGCTCGCTGCGCGCCGCCGGTCTGCGCGCCGGCGACATGGTGCAGAACTCCTACGGCTACGGCATGTTCACCGGCGGCCTCGGCGCCCACTACGGTATCGAGCGTGCCGGCTGCACCGTGGTCCCGATGTCGGGCGGCCAGACCGAGAAGCAGGTCCAGCAGATCATGGACTTCAAGCCCGAGGGCATCATGGTCACGCCGTCCTACTCGCTGGTGATCGCCGAGGAATTCGAGCGCCAGGGTATCGCTCCCGAGGACATCTCGCTCAAGATCGGCGTCTTCGGTGCCGAGCCCTGGGGCGAGGGCATGCGCGCCGAGATCGAGAGGAAGCTCGGCATCGACGCGATCGACATCTACGGCCTGACCGAGGTGATGGGCCCGGGCGTGGCCTGCGAATGCATCGAGACCAAGGACGGCCCGGTGATCTGGGAAGACCATTTCTACCCCGAGATCATCGACCCCGAAACCGGCGAAGTGCTGCCCGACGGCGAGCAGGGCGAGCTGGTCTTCACTTCGCTGACCAAGGAAGCCTTCCCGGTCATCCGCTACCGCACCCGCGACCTGACCAGCCTGCTGGCGCCGACCGCGCGTTCTTTCCGCCGCATCGGCAAGATCACCGGCCGATCCGACGACATGCTGATCGTGCGCGGCGTCAACGTGTTCCCGACCCAGGTCGAGGAGCAGATCCTGCGCGACCCGCGCCTGTCGGGCAACT
>CAZJQH010000089.1:0-8532 GCA_964547895.1 uncultured Chitinophaga sp.
GCTGGAGGCCGACCTGTTCACGGCCGTGCCGGAGCTGGTCAAGGCGCTCTGAGCAAAGGCGCTTTTCAGGTTTAAAAGGGCATCGCGGCGCGATGCCTTTTTTCATGGGCCCTACAAGCGGTTGGCTTTTGTCCCTTCAGGGCTGGCCGCCGGATAGCAGCGTTTCCAGGCTGGCCAGCGTCTGCTGCAGCGCACCTGGCTGGTCGCAGGTCACGACCTGGCGCTGCGGCATGCTGCGCAGCCAGGTCAGCTGGCGCTTGGCGAGCTGGCGGGTGGCAAAGATGCCGCGCTCGCGCAGCTCCTTGAATTCCGCAGTGTTCAACTCGCTGCGGCCATCCCGCTCGGCCGCATCGAGCGCCTCCCAGGCCTGGCGATAGCCGACGCAACGCATCGAGGGCAGGTCCGGGCCAAGGTCGCCGCGCGCGCGCAGCGCCTGCATTTCAGCCAGGAAGCCCTGGGCCAGCATGGCATCGAAGCGCTCGGCGATGCGCCCGTGCAGCCAGGCGCGCTCCAGCGGCTCGAGCGACAGCAGCAGGCCGCTCTGGCCATCGACTTGCAGGACTTGTGCCGCCGTGGCGCTCTTGGCGCGAGTGTGGAAGGACGAAATTGGCCGGCCGCTGGCGCGCCAGACCTCGAGTGCGCGCGCGATGCGCTGGCTGTCGTTGGGCGAGAGCCTGGCCGCCGTGACCGGATCGACCTCGTCCAGCTGGGCGTGCAGCGCGGGCCAGCCCAGGCGGCTTGCCTGCTGCTCGATCTCGGCGCGCAGCCCGGGCTGGGCCGGCGGCATCTCGTCGAGGCCCTCCAACAGGGCCTTGAAGTAGAGCATGGTGCCGCCGACCAGCAACGGAAAGCGCCCGCGGGCACGGATCTCGCCCAGCAGCTGGCGCGCATCGCGCACGAACTCGGCCGCGCTGTAGGCCTGCAGCGGGTCGCGGATGTCGATCAGGTGGTGCGGCACGGTGGCGAGCTCGGCCGCGCTGGGCTTGGCGGTGCCGATGTCCATGCCGCGGAACACCAGCGCCGAGTCGACGCTGATGATCTCGGCCGGCAGACGTTCTGCCAGCGCCAGTGCCAGTGCCGTCTTGCCGGAAGCGGTCGGCCCGGCGATCGCCAGCCAGGCCGGCCTGCCGTCTGTGGAAGAGGAGAGGGAGAGGCTCATGTCGGATCGGGGCTTGGGTCAGCAATGACGCTTCAGCGGCGAGCGCAGCTCGCCGTAGCGCTGCACGGCAGTCCAGGCGTTGAGCGCGACCAGGGCGCCCCAGAACAGCACCCCCCAGCCCAGCGCCTGGCGCGGTGTGAGCCAGTCGTGGCTGATCAGCCAGCCCAGCGTCTGGCCATTGCCGAAGGCCAGCACCATGGCCAGACAGCCGCTCCAGGCCGACGCCGCGCCGGCCGCCTGCGGGAAGGGTGCGACCGAGCCGGTCTGCGCGCAGGGCTGGTGGATGCCATGCGCCATGATGTAGAGCGCGAACGGCAGCGCCACCGCCCAGGTCGAGGCGATCTCCAGCCAGGTGCCCAGCGCCAGCCCGACGCCGCCGCCCAGGCTCAGGCCGGCGGCGACCGCGATGGTGCGGCGCAGTCCCAGCCTGGTGAGCAGCCGGCGGCAGACGAAGGTGCCGGTGATGTAGCTCAGCGACATCGACAGCATCACCAGGCCGTAGGCCGACTGGCTCAGGCCGAGGTCGCCCACCAGCACGAAGGACGACAGCGACAGGAAGGCGAACAGGCCACCGAAGGAAAAGCCCGAGATCATGGCCTGGCACCAGAAGGTCGGGTGTCTCAGGATCAGCCCCCAGTTGGCCAGCAGCCGGGCCGGCTTGAGGGCCTCGCGGTCGGGCTGCTGCAGCGTCTCGCGCTGGTGCCATAGCAGCATGGCCAGCACGACTGCGGCAAACAGCGCGATGCCTGCCAGCGCGGCGCGCCAGCCCAGGTGCTGGGACAGCCAGCCGCCCAGCGGTCCGGTGAAGCAGGCGATCAGTCCCAGTCCGCCGAGCGCCTTGGACATCACGCGCGCGCCGTCGGCGGGCTGATAGAGGTCGCGGATCATCGCGCGCGCGCCCATCATCGAGGCGCCCATCGCCAGGCCCTGCAGGCCGCGCCAGCCGATCAGGCCCTGCATCGATCCGGACAGGGTGGCGCCCAGCGAGGCCAGCGTGAACAGGCCCATGCCGATGACCAGCACCGGGCGACGGCCGATCCGGTCGGACAGCGGCCCCCAGACCAGTTGCGACAGGCCAAAGCCCAGCAGCAGCGCGGTCAGGGTCAGCTGGGCCTGGGCCATGCCGCCGTTGAGGCTGCGGGTCAGCTCGGGCAGCGAGGGCAGGTAGAGGTCGGTGGCCACCGGCTGCAGTCCCATCAGCAGCGACAGCAGCAACACGACCAGGGTGGGCGACATCGGCCCCTTGTCTTGAGTCTTCATCGGGTCAGCGTCCGCGCAGGAAGAGCGCATCGAGTTCGCGCAGCGTGAGCTGGCGCCAGGTCGGGCGGCCGTGGTTGCACTGGTCGCTGCGCTCGGTCGCCTCCATCTGGCGTAGCAGCGCGTTCATTTCGTCGGGGGTCAGGCGCCGGCTGGCGCGCACCGCGCCGTGGCAGGCCATGGTCGCGAGCAGTTCGTTGCGCGCGCGCTGCACCACGCTGGTCGCGTCGTGCTGCGCCAGCTCGGCCAGCACGCTGCGCGCGAGCTCGACGATGTCGCCCTGCGCCAGCGCGGCCGGCACCGCGCGCACCGCCAGCGTCTGCGGCGAGAAGGGCGAGATCTCCAGCCCCAGCTGGCCCAGCGCGTCGACACAGGTCTCGGCAGTCGCGATTTCGGCCGGCGTGGCCGCAAAGGTGGCCGGGATCAGCAGCGGCTGGCTCTGCAGGCCGGTGTCGGCGCTGGCGTCGAACTGGGCCTTGAGCTTCTCGTAGACGATGCGCTCGTGCGCCGCATGCATGTCGACCAGTATCAGGCCCTGGGCATTCTCGGCCAGTATGTAGATGCCGTGCAACTGGGCGATGGCGCGCCCGAGCGGCCAGGCCTGTGCGCCATCCTGCGGCGCCGGGCTGGAGGAGTGCGCTGCGCTGGTCACAGGTGCCCTGATGCCAGCAGGGTCGCCTGCCATGCCGTCTGCCGGCACTGTGGTGCTGGCTGGAACTGCAGCGCCAGCACCCTCTCCGGTCAGGCTGTCCTGCGCGGCCGCATTGCCGGGCCGGCCCGGCTGCCAAAGCTTCGACAGGTCCTCGACCCGGTTGCCGACCGGCGTCGGCCGGTTCCAGGCCGGGGGCGCCGCGTGGCCGTGCTGCATGCCCAGCCCGAGCTGCACGCGCGGCATCGGTGCTGCAGCGGCGGCGTTGTCTGCTGAACTACCAGTCGCCGCAGGGGGCCAGCGGCTCGCAGCAATCTTGTCGCTGTCGGGCTGATCCACGGCAGCGCTACCTGCCGCTGCCGAGCGCGGCGCCGCCAGCGCGTTCTCGATCGCATGCCGGACCGCCTGGTGCACTTCGCGTCCGTCGCGAAAGCGCACCTCGATCTTGGTCGGATGCACGTTGACGTCGACCCGGGTCGGGTCGATCTCGATGAACAGCGCATAGGCCGGCTGGCGCTGGCCGTGCAGCACGTCCTCGTAGGCGCTGCGCGCGGCGTGCGCCACCACCTTGTCGCGCACGAAGCGGCCGTTGACGTAGGCGAACTGTCGGTCCGGCCGGGCGCGCGCGGCGTCCGGCAGGCCGGCGCGGCCCCAGACCCGCAGGCCCTGGCCCTGCCAGTCCAGCGCCAGGCTCTGCTCGACGAAGTCCTCGCCCAGCACGTCGCCCAGGCGCTGTGCCAGCGCCGCCTGCGCATCCGTCTGGTGGCTGGCGCGCCACTGCTCGACCAGTTTGCCCTCGTGCCAGACCGCAAAGCCGACCTCGGGCCTGGCCAGCGCATGACGGCGCACCGCTTCGAGGCAGTGGGCGAGCTCGGTCGCGTCGGTCTTGAGGAACTTGCGCCGCGCCGGCGTGGCGTAGAACAGCTCGCGTACCTCGACCGTCGTGCCATGGGTGCGCGCCGCCGGCGACAGCTCCCCGGTGCGGCCGTGCAGCATCCAGGCATGGCCGTCCTCGCTGCCGGCTTCGCGCGAGAGCAGGCTGACGTCGGCGATCGAGTGGATGGCGGCCAGCGCCTCGCCGCGAAAGCCCATGGTCTGGACCGACTCGAGCTCGGCGAGGTTGCCGATCTTGCTGGTGGCGTGGCGCTTGAGCGCGGCGGGCAGTTCCTCGCGCGGGATGCCGCAGCCGTCGTCCTCGACCGAGATCAGCCGCACTCCGCCAGCAAGCAGCCGCACCGTGACCTGGCGGGCGCCGGCATCGAGCGCGTTGTCGACCAGCTCGCGCACGACCGAGGCCGGCCGCTCGACCACCTCGCCGGCGGCGATCTGGCTGATCAGCTCGTCGGGCAGTTCGCGGATCGGACGGCGCGGCTCGTTGGGGGCAGGGGGAGTCAGGGCGCTGGACAGTGAATTCACTCTCGGATTGTAGGTGGGCTGGCGCTTGGCCGCCGTCTTCCCGCCGGGCGGGGATAATCACACCCATGGACATCATTCCCTTCCTGATCGACTTTATCCTGCATGTCGACAAGCATCTGCAAGCCTTTGTCGAGAGCTACGGCGCCTGGGTCTACGCTCTGCTGTTCCTGATCGTCTTCGTCGAGACCGGCCTGGTCGTCATGCCCTTCCTGCCGGGCGACTCGCTGCTCTTCATCGTCGGCGCGCTCGCGGGCGCCGGCCTGATCAGCCTGCCGCTGGCGATGGGCCTGCTGGTCGTCGCGGCCATCCTGGGCGACCAGCTCAACTATTCCATCGGGCGCTACTTCGGGCCCAAGGTGTTCCAGTGGGAGGACTCGCGCTTCTTCAACAAGCGCGCCTTCGAGCAGGCCCATGCCTTCTACGAGCGCTACGGCGGCATCACCATCGTGCTGGCGCGCTTCATGCCCTTCATCCGCACCTTCGCGCCCTTCGTCGCCGGGGTGGCCGCGATGTCGCGCCCCAAGTTCACTGCCTACAACGTCGGTGGCGGCCTGCTCTGGGTCTGCAGCCTGACGCTGGCCGGCTACCTGTTCGGCAACCTGCCCTGGGTGCAGGCCAACCTGAGCAAGATCATCTGGGCGCTGATCCTGGTGCCGGGCCTGATCGCGCTTCTGGGTGCTTGGCGTGCCGGTCGCCAGCCGGCTTGATCTGGGGACTAGCGCTGCGGCCCTGAATCCGGTAAGTTATGGCTATCCCGAAATCATTTCTGCTTTATTTCAAGGGGGATTCAAGCATGACAAAGCACCAGAGCCCGGCCGACCAGCAGCAGCCGCATGCGCGCAAGGTCGAGAACGACCACAACAAGGAGGGCGAGCAGGAAGCGACCCAGCTCAACCAGGGCCAGCGCACGCCCGAAAGCCGCAGCGACCGCGAGTCCCATGTCGGCAGCCACAACCAGTCGCAGGAAAGGCGTCATACGCCGGGTCACGGCGGCTGACAGTTGCAACAGACCTGTCCCGCAAGGGCGGGATCAGGCGATGCGGGCTGCCTAGGCAGCCCGTCTTGCATTCAGCGCCTAGAAGCCGCCGAGATTCTCGATCGCGTCGACCACCATGCGGGTGCCGATTTCCAGCAGCAGGATGTCACCCGCCACCCGCGCATATTCATAGCCTGCAGGCGGCGTGCCGAGCCGGCGTCGCAGCTCGGCTTCCAGTGCATAGCGTTTCAGGCCGGACGGCAGCGGCTGGCCCAGCTGCCATTTCTTCGCCTGGCCGGGGGGCAGGCAGCCATTGTGCTTCTTCGCCAGTCCGGGCGGACAGCGGCCCGCCTTGACCCTGGGGGCGTAATAGTCGCGCACCGAATCGCGTTGTCGCGCTTCGAAGTGCAGCGCTGCCCGCGCGGCCTGATCCCTGCGGTCCGCCTCTTGCCGCTCGTTCTCGCGCCGCTCGCGGCCAGGCTGCTGCCAGTTGTCCTGGCCCTGCTTGTCTGCCTGTTCGTGCCTGGCTGGCGGGCCGCCGGCAAAGACCGGTTTCTCGGCGCATGCTGTCAGGCTCAAGGCGCCGGCACAGCAGGCCAGCGTGACGATGCGAATCAATCCCATGATCTCGGCTCCCTTTGATTTGACAGCCTCATTATCAGATCGATTCCGGGTTACCGGTCAAGCGGGGAAGGGCTCAGTTCTGTCTCAGCACCTGCAGCACGCGGCGGAAGGCGGCGATGTCGGCAGCCGCCAGTCCCGCCAGCCGCTGGCCCATGTAGCTCTCGGCCCGGCTGGCAATCGCGGCGCGACGCTCGCGGCCGGCTGCCGTCAGCGCCAGTCGGCCGGCGTCCGAGCTCACCAGCCCTTGCTGGTCGAGCACGGCCAGGCCATCGGCGATCTCGTCCTGCTCGAGGAAGGTCGAAGCTGCGAGCTCGTCTACACAGCTGGCTCCATCCGACAGGCTGCTGAGCAGGCGCGCGGTCGGAATCGTCAGGCCGAGCGCCTGCCGGTGCGCGTCGAAGTCATGTGACAGGCGCTGGCTGGCGTGGATCAGCTCGCGCAGCAGTTCGGGGTCGGAGCGTCCGGCAGCGGACGGGGTGCCGGACGCAGCCTGGCTGGTCGTCGGCGCCGGCAGTTCCTGGGTGATGCCGTAGGCGCCCTGGCTGAAAAGCAGAGGGGCACCCTCGTAGCGCGCGCAATATTCCACCTGGCCGAGCAGGATCAGGTGGTCGCCGGCCTCGATGACCTGGTCCAGCCGGCATTCGAAGTGCGCCAGCGCGCCTTCGATCAGCGGGGCGCCGTGGCGGCTGGCATGCCAGCGGGCCCGTTCGAAGCGCTCCGGATGGGCCGAGCCGAACATCTGCGACAGCTCGACCTGTTCGTCGCTCAGCACGCTGACCGCGTAATGGCCGGCCTGCGTGAAGTCCGCCACGCTGCCCGATTCACGCCGGATCGACCACAGCACCAGCGCCGGCGCCAGCGAGACGGCCGCGAAGGAGTTGACCGCCATGCCGGCCAGGCGCTCGCCGTTGCGGGCGGTCACCACCGTCACGCCGGTCGGGAACTGGCCCAGGCAACGCCGGAAGGCGCGCGCGTCCAGCGCCGGATCGCCGGCTTCGATCGGATCTCTTGCGGCGCGTGAAGCTTCTGCGCTGGCCTGGGTCATGGGCTGTTCTCAAAGTCAAGTGATGGGGGACAGAATGATAGCGGCTGCTCACCGCCCGCTGCAGAATGGGGTTGACGGGGTCGGCCTTGCCGGTTGAGTGTCAGGGCAGCTGCTCCAGTTCGGCCAGGGCGCAGGCAAAGTCGAAGCCCCGCACCGCCCTGGCCACCGTTTCGTAACGGTCGCCCAGCATGGCCTGGATCTGGTCGGCATGTTGATCGAACAGCTGCAGCGAGTCGGTGTCGCTGGCCTCGAGCAGGCGCAGCAGCCGGGCGCGCAAGGCTTGCCACTGGCTCGTTTCCAGTGCTTTGGCATGAGGCATGGCTGCGGGCCTGGGCAGGCAGGCCGAAATCGCTGCCGCCAGCTCGGATAGCTCCCGGGCAGCCTGTTGCTGCAGCAGTTCGAGCTCTGCGCCCCGGCGGTGTTCGCGCAGGGCCTGTTCCAGTTGCTGGGCCGCATTGCGCAGGGCCAGGGCTCCGATCTGGGCCGAGACGCCCTTGAGCGTATGGGCCACGCGCTCGGCCTCGCTCCAGTCCCGTGCTGCCATTGCCTGCGCCAGCCGGGCCGGCGCCTCGGACTGGTCCGAGATGAACTTCGCCAGCAGCTTGAGGTAGAGTGGCTTGCGACCAGCCGCCTGGCTCAGGCCCAGCCTGGCATCGAGCTGGCTGATCCCTTCGAGCCCTTGCCAGCACGACTCATCCGCGCTCTCGGACGGCTGGCGCAGGGCCTCGGCGATGCCGGGTACAGTAGCGGGCACGGCAGGTGCAGCGCCGGCGGTCCGGACGCTGGCGGGCCTGACCCAGCGTTGCAGCTTGGCCAGCAGTTCATCCGGGTCGATCGGCTTGGCGATATGGTCGTTCATGCCGGCGTCCAGGCAGCGCTGGCGGTCGGCCGCCATCGCGTTGGCCGTCATCGCCAGGATCGGCAGCTGCTGCAAGCCAGGCCGCTGGCGGATCTGGCGCGTCGCCGTCAGGCCGTCCATCACCGGCATCTGCATGTCCATCAGCACCACGTCGTAGGGCTGGCCTTGCAGCTTGTCCAGCGCGAGCTGGCCGTTCTCGGCCAGGTCCACCTGGAGTCCAAGCGCCTGCAGGAACTCGGTCGCCACCTCCTGGTTGAGCTCGTTGTCCTCCACCAGCAGCGCCCGGGCCCCCAGCAGTTCGGCGGCGGGTGACATGGCCTGGGTGAACCCATGCCCGACGGGCTCGGCGTCCAGTGCCAGCTTGCCGCTTGCGGGGCTTGAACTGTCCTGTCCCGGCCTGCCGCTGGTCCAGCCCAGCCGGGCGGTGAACCAGAAGTCGGACCCGGCGCCGAGACGGCTTTCGACGCCGATCTGGCCCCCCATCAGTTCGGTCAGGCGCTTGGAGATCACCAGCCCCAGCCCGGAGCCGCCGTACTTGCGGGTGATC
>CAZJQH010000090.1:0-8528 GCA_964547895.1 uncultured Chitinophaga sp.
CTGTTCAACCGCTTCGAGCCGCTGGCCGATGCGGCCCTGCGCGAGCGCATCGAGGCCCTGATGGTGCGCTGCGGCTTCCGCTCGCGCGGCCTCTACGTGATGGATGGCAGCCGGCGCAGCGCCCATGCCAACGCCTACTTCACCGGCTTTGGCGCCGCCAAGCGCGTGGTCTTCTTCGACACCCTGCTGCACAAGCTTGAGCCCGGCGAGATCGACGCCGTGCTGGCGCATGAGCTCGGCCACTTCAAGCGCGGCCACCTGCCCCGGCGGCTGGCCTTGATGGCATTCGGCAGCCTGCTGGCCTTTGCCTTGCTGGGCTGGCTGTCGGGCCAGCTCTGGTTCTATCTCGGCCTGGGGGTGCGGCCCAACCTGGTCGCGCCCAGCAACGCGCTGGCGCTGCTGCTGTTCAGCAGCGTGGTGCCGCTGGCGACCTTCTTCCTGACGCCGCTGCTCAGCCAGCTCTCGCGCCGGCACGAGTTCGAGGCCGACGCCTTTGCCTGCGCGCACGCCGACGGCAAGGAGCTCGCCAGCGCGCTGGTCAAGCTCTACCAGGACAATGCCAGCACCTTGACGCCCGACCCGCTCTACGCCCGCTTCTACTACTCCCACCCTCCCGCAGCCGAACGCCTGGGCCGGCTGCCCGAACCCAAGCTGACATGAACCCATCCCTACGCTGCGGGCTCGTCGTGGCCGCCTACGGCCGCCACTGCCTGGTCGAGACCGAAGACGGCTCGCGCCTGATCTGCCATCCGCGCGGCAAGAAGAGCCAGGCCGTGGTCGGCGACCGCGTCTGGTGGCAGGCCAGCGCCGACGAGGGCACGATCGAGAAGCTGCAGGAGCGGCGCAACCTGCTCTACCGCCAGGACGAGATCCGCACCAAGTCCTTCGCCGCCAACCTCGACCTGGTGCTGATCCTGCTGGCGGCCGAACCCGAGTTCTCCGAAAGCCAGCTGACCCGGGCGCTGATCGCGGCGCGCGCCGAGGCGATTCCGGCGCTGATCGTGCTCAACAAGAGCGACCTCGGGTCCCTGTTCGAGCGCGCCTGGCAGCGCCTGGCGCCCTACCGCACCATGGGCGAGCCGGTACTCGCGCTGTCGCTGCAGGCTGGTTCTGAAGCCGGCGTGGACGAGCTGCAAGCCAGGCTGCAGGGCCGCACCACGCTGGTGCTGGGCCCGTCGGGCGCGGGCAAGAGCACGCTGATCAACCGCATCGTGCCGGCCGCGCAGGCCCAGACCGGCGAGATCTCGCGCGCGCTCAACAGCGGCAAGCACACCACCACCAGCACGACCTGGTACTGGGTCGACGAGGCCAGGAGTACCGCGCTGATCGACTCGCCCGGCTTCCAGGAGTTCGGCCTGCATCACATCGAGCCCACCCGGCTGCCGCACCTGATGCCCGACCTGGAGGCCAGGCTGGGCCACTGCCGCTTCTACAACTGCAGCCACCTGCACGAGCCGGGCTGCGCGGTGCGCGATGCCGTCGGCATCGAGGGCGGCATCAGCGAGAACCGCTACCGCCTGTACGGCGAGCTGTTCGCCGAGCTGTCGCAGCCGCGCTACTGAACGCTCAGCCCACGCTGTGCGCCATGGTGGTCAGCGCAAGCAACAGCAGCCAGAGCACGACCGAGCGCCAGACCAGCCCGACCAGGCTGGCCAGGTGAGCCAGCTGCGGCTCGCGCATCTCGGCCCAGCCAGCCGACTGTGCCGGATTGGCCGCCTGCCCCAGGCTCCCGAGCCTGACGTTGATGGCGCCTGCGGTGGCCGCCAGCACGATGCCGTCGTTGGGATTGCCGAAGCGGGCCGCATCCGAGCGCCAGGCCGCGATCGACTCCTCGAAATTGCCGACCACCGCGAAGGCGAGCGCGGTCGCGCGGGCCGGCACATGGTCGATCCAGACCCAGGCCTGGGCAGCAGCGCGCTGCGCGGCCTCGCTGGGCGCATCCTCCAGCCTTGGCTGCCAGCGGCGCGCCAGCGATTCACCCAAGCGGTAGAGCACCGCACCGGCCGGCCCCAGCCCCAGCACAGCCAGCACCGAATAGGCCAGCAGCACGCCGAAGACATGGCGATGGGCCTCGAGGGCCGAATGCTCGATCACCTGGCGCAGCAGCTCCTGCTGTGACAGGGGCTCGGACGTGACGCCACGCCAGCGCGCCAGTTCGGCCTGGGCCTGGGCCTCGTCGCCTGACTCCAGCGCTTGCCGGATAGTGGTGAAGTGGTGGCTGAACTGCCTGAAGCCCAGCGTGACATAGAGCACCGCGACCGTCCAGACGAAGACCAGCAGGTCGCTGAAGGGCAGCAGCAGCCAGTGCACCAGCGCCACCAGCAAGGCTGGCGCCAGAGCCGCCACGCTCCAGGCCATCCAGCCATGCTCGGCCGCGCCGGCATCGAGGCTGCGCCGGACCCAGCGCCGCCATGAGGTTGCCATGCGATGAACGGCATTGTCCTGGCTCAGTGGCCGGGCCTGCTCGAGCAACAGGGCAAAGAAGATGGCGAAGAAACTCATGCCGTGATGATAGCCGGCCGGCGCCCAAGCCAGAGGCAGGAGCCTCAGGCAGACAGGAAGCGGTAGAGGTTGCGCAGCATGGCCGCCGTCGCCCCCCAGATGAAGCGCTCGGTACCACCATCGTCGTAGGGCATGGCGAACCACTCATGGCGCTGTCCCTGCCAGTCCATCGCACGGCGCTGGTGATGGGCGGGATTCATCAGGAAGGCCAGCGGCACCTCGAACAGGTCGGCAACCTCGTGCGGATTGGGCCTGAGCTCGGCCCCCGGCTGCACCAGGCCGACGACCGGGGTGATCCGGTAGGCGCTGCCGGTCTGGTACTCGGGCATGGCGCCGATCACCTCGACCCAGCGTGGCGCGAGTCCGACCTCCTCCTCGGCCTCGCGCAGCGCAGCGGCAGCGGCATCGGCGTCGGCCTCGTCCACCTTGCCCCCCGGAAAGGCGACCTGCCCCGAGTGGCTGGCCAGGTGGTCGGTGCGCCGCGTCAGCAGCACCGTCGGACTGGTGCGCAGCACGATCGGGACCAGTACCGCCGCCTGGCGCAACGGCCGGTCGACGAAGCGGCGCGAGTCGCGGCTGAGCTCGGGCTGCCAGGGGGACGGGCAGGCAAAGCGCTCGCGCAGCGCAGCGCCACTCAGGCGTTGCGGGGGCACCGGCGGCAGATGCCGGTCGATGCCGAGTAGCGGGGCAGTTCTGGGGTCTTGCATGCTGGGGCCAGCTTCGTGGCGGGCGGTAGCTGACAGGTTCAATCAGGATCGGATTGTGCCTGCTCCCGGCCCATCCTGCAGATCCAGGACAGGGCGGCACACTGATAGCTTTTTTGCATCGGATCTGTCCATTTCAGCCTTGGACATCCGGGCGACACGCTTCTATGCTCGGAGCCTTGTTCAACCTGGAACTCCCGACATGAGCCAAGCCTTCAATACCCTGCCCTCTTACCTGCAGGCCGACCAGCTCGGACCCTGGGGCATCTTCCTGCAGCAGGTCGATCGCGTCACCCCCTATCTGGGCGAGCTCTCGCGCTGGGTCGACACCCTGACCCGTCCCAAGCGCATCCTGATCGTCGACGTGCCGATCCTGATGGACGACGGCACGGTGGCGCATTTCGAAGGCTACCGGGTCCAGCACAACACCTCGCGCGGCCCCGGCAAGGGTGGGGTGCGCTTCCACCAGGACGTGACCTTGTCCGAGGTGATGGCGCTGTCAGCCTGGATGTCGATCAAGAACGCGGCCGTCAACGTGCCCTTCGGCGGCGCCAAGGGCGGCATCCGGGTCGATCCGCGCCAGCTCTCGCGCGCCGAGCTCGAGCGCGTGACGCGCCGCTACACCAGCGAGATCGGCCTCATCATCGGCCCTAGCAAGGACATCCCGGCCCCAGACGTCAACACCAACGAGCAGGTGATGGCCTGGATGATGGACACCTATTCGATGAACGTCGGCGAGACGGCCACCGGCGTCGTCACCGGCAAGCCGATCGACCTCGGCGGCTCGCTGGGGCGGCGCGACGCGACCGGCCGCGGCGTCTTCACCGTCGGCCAGGAAGCTGCGGCGCGCATCGGCCTCGAGCTCAAGGGCGCGCGGATCGCGGTACAGGGCTTCGGCAATGTCGGGAGCGTCGCGGCGCGGCTGTTCGCCGAGGCGGGCGCGCGCGTGGTAGCGGTGCAGGACCACGCCGGCACGGTCTACCAGGAGGCGGGGCTGGACATCCCGTCACTGCTCGAGCATGTCAAGCGCCAAGGGTCGGTGCTCGACTTCCCGGCTGCCGAGGCCATCGCCAAGGACAGCTTCTGGGACGTCGAGTGCGAGATCCTGGTGCCGGCGGCGCTCGAGCAGCAGATCACCGAAGCCAACGCGGGCCGCATCAAGGCGCGCCTGGTGATCGAGGGCGCCAACGGACCGACCACGCCGGCGGCCGACGACATCCTCCACGAGCGCGGCGTGCTGGTGCTGCCCGACGTGATCGCCAACGCCGGCGGCGTGACGGTCAGCTACTTCGAGTGGGTGCAGGACTTCTCGAGCTTCTTCTGGACCGAGGAGGAGATCAACGCCCGCCTGGTCAGGATCATGCGCGAGGCCTTTGCCAGCGTCTGGCAGGTGGCCGAGCAGCACAAGGTCAGCCTGCGCACCGCCACCTTCATCATCGCCTGCCAGCGCATCCTGCGCGCGCGCGACCTGCGCGGCCTCTACCCCTGATGGCTGTGGCTGGCCCGGCGATCACTGGAGGGTTTCCTTGATCGCCGGCAGGTCGGGCAGAGGCAGCACGCCTATGCCCTCCTCCAGCAGCTCGACTGCATCGGCCACGCTGGCACGGCCGCGGATGCTGCGCTGCTCGGACTCGCCGTGGTGGATGCGGCGCGCCTCCTCGGCAAAGCGCTCGCCGACATCCTCGGAGCTGGCGGCGAGCTCGCGCATGGCACGCAGCATGGCGGCCTGCAGCTGGGCTGCCTCGGCTCTGACTGCCGGGCTGGATACGCTGTTCGGGGCAGCAGCAGACGCCGATTCCTGCGTGCGCAGATTGAGACGCGGTGCACTCGGCAGCTTGGTGACCGACCTGTCGCCGCAGACGGGACATTCGAGCAGGCCGCGCTCCAGCTGGGACTGATAGTCCGATTCGGAACCAAACCAGCCTTCGAACAGATGGGAACTGGAACAAGCCAGGTTGAACACCTTCATGGCCGGAATTATGCGTCCGAGCCCTGCCCTGCTGCAGGCTGCCAGTCCAGAGACCAGGCGCCCGACAGCACATTCTGCAGCCATAGCAGGCCGGTCAGGGTCTTGCTGTCGGTGACCACCCCGTCGCGACAGCCGGCCAGCAGCTGCTCGGGCGTGACGGCCAGCACGTCGAGGAACTCGCCTGGATCGAGCTCGCGCTGGCCCTGGCACAGGCCGCGCGCAAACCAGATCTCGATGAACTCGTCGGCATAGGCCAGCACCGGGTGCAGCACGCCCGCCCTGGCCCATTCACGCGCGACATAGCCGGTCTCCTCGCGCAGCTCGCGCTGGGCACAGAGCAGCCTGTCCTCGCCAGGATCGATCTTGCCGGCCGGGAACTCGATCAGCGCGCGCTGCAGCGGATAGCGGTACTGGCGCTCGACCACGACCCGGCCGTCATCAAGCAAGGGAATGATCATCACCGCACCCGGATGGCGGATGTACTCGCGCACGGCCTGGCTGCCGTCGGGCAGCCGCACCGTGTCGCGCACCGCGTGCAGGAAATGCCCCTGGTAGACCGTGGCACTGTCCAGGCAGTCCTCGCGCAGGTGGACGGGCTGCAACTCCGGAAGCAAGTCATGTGACATGGCGATGATGGCTTTGAAGAGCGAAAAACGAAGCAGCCCCTCTCAGGGGGCTGCGATGGATCAAGCGCTTGAGTCGGGCTGTCAGTGACGGACCAGGTAGCGCCAGACAAAGCCCGGGAAGGCCAGCGTCAGGAACAGCGACCCGGTGATGGCGTAGAACTCCCAGCCCTGCGGGTAGACCTGACCCAGGCGCTGCTCGAGCAGCAGGCCAATGCCGCCCACCAGCGAATAGAGCAGCACCAGCTCGAACAGGCGCAGCGCCAGCCCCTTGGAGCCGGAACGCAGCCGCAACACGGCGAGGAAACGTTCGTTCAGGAAAGGCAGATTGGCAGCTGCCAGGGCAGCTGCCAATACCAGCCAGACTGAAACCGTCTGGTTCATGCGTTCGGCTCGCTCAGTGCCACAGCGCCAGGATGGCCTGGTCGCACAGCGTCATGAGGCCGCCGGGCACCAGGCCCAGCACCAGCACCAGGGCGCCGTTGAGCGAGAGCACGAAGCGCGCATCGGCAGGGGCTTCGATCGCGGCGGTCTGCACCGGGGCATCGAAGTACATCACCTTGACGATGCGCAGGTAGTAGAAGGCGCCGATCAGCGACATCATCACCGCGAACACGGTCAGGCCGATGTAGATGCCGCCGCCCGCGTTGAGCAGGGACTGCAGCACCGAGAACTTGGCGTAGAAGCCGACCAGCGGCGGCACGCCAGCGAGCGAGAACATGCAGGCGGTCATCACGCCGGCGTAGAGCGGGCTGCGCTGGTTCAGGCCGGCCAGGTCGGAGATCTCCTCCGACTCGAAGCCTTCACGCGCCAGCAGCAAGATGACGCCAAAGGTCGCCAGCGTGGTCAGCACATAGGTGATGACATAGAACATGGCCGAGCTGTAGGCGGCATTCATGTTGTTGCCGTCCTGGCCGACGACGCCGGAGACGAAGGACAGCAGCACGAAGCCCATCTGCGCGATGGTCGAGAACGCCAGCATGCGCTTGAGGTTAGTCTGGGCGACGGCAGCCAGGTTGCCAACCAGCAGCGAGGCCACGGCCAGCACCATCAGCATCTGCTGCCAGTGCCAGACCAGCGGCAGCAGGCCTTCGACCAGCAGGCGCATCACGATGGCGAAGGCGGCCAGCTTGGGCGCGCCGCCGATCATCAGCGTGATGGCGGTGGGAGCGCCGTGGTAGACGTCAGGCACCCACATGTGGAAGGGCACGACGCCGAGCTTGAAGGCCAGGCCGGCGACCACGAACACCAGGCCGAGCATCAGCACGGTCTTGTCGAGCGAACCGGTCGAGATCGCGTCCTGGATGGCGGCGATGTCGAGCGAGCCGGTGGCGCCATAGACCAGCGACAGGCCGTAGAGCAGGAAACCACTGGCCAGCGAACCGAGCACGAAGTACTTCATCGCGGCCTCGGTCGAGCGCAGCTCGTCACGGCGCAGCGCCACCAGGGCGTAGCCCGGCAGCGTCAGCAGTTCCAGGCCGAGATAGAGCATCAGCAGATGATGACCGGAGATCATCACGAACATGCCCAGCAGCGCGTAGAGCGAGAGCGTGAACAGGTCGCCGGTACGCAGCATGTCGCGCGAGCCCGAGTAGCTGCGGCTGTAGACCAGGGTGACCAGCACGGCGATGGCGGCAAAGCCCTTGAGCAGCGCAGCCATCGGATCGACCACGATCATGTCGCCCAGGGCGTATTCGGTCACGCCCTTGGACGCCTGCGCAAAGCTCATCGCTGCCACGATCGCGAGGGTCAGCAGCGACAGCCGGTAGGTCGCGCCACGCAGCGGCGTCTTGACAGCCAGATCGAACAGGGCGATCAAACTGGTCATGACCAGGAGCAGCAGCTCCGGGGCAATTGCCGCCCAGTTGAAACTCTCATTCATTGTTGTGCTCTTTCGATACGTTGAGAGGACTTGGCCTCAGGGCAGCTTGGAGACGGCCACATGCTTGAGCAGCTCGGCGACCGGAGCGTCCATCACGTCGGTGAAGGGCTTGGGATGGATGCCCATGTAGAGCACCATGGCAGCCAGCAGCGCCATCACGAGGAACTCGCGGCCGTTGATGTCCTGCAGCGCCTTGACGTCGTCGTTGGCGACCGGACCCAGGTAGACGCGCTTGAACATCCACAGGGTGTAGGCAGCACCGAAGATCAGCGCGCTGGCGGCGATCACGCCGACCCAGAAGTTGACCTTGACGGCGCCCAGGATCACCATCCACTCGCCGACGAAGCCCGCGGTGCCCGGCAGGCCGCAGTTGGCCATGGCGAACAGCAGCGCGAAGGCGGCGAACTTGGGCATGGTGTTGACCACGCCGCCGTAGGAGGCGATCTCACGCGAATGCACGCGGTCGTACAGCACGCCGATCGACAGGAACATCGCCGCCGAGACGAAGCCGTGCGCGATCATCTGCACGATGGCGCCCGAGACAGCCAGGCCGTCGAACAGGAAGAAGCCCAGCGAGACGAAACCCATGTGCGCGACCGACGAGTACGCGACCAGCTTCTTCATGTCCTGCTGCACCATCGCGACCAGGCCGACATAGACCACGGCGACCAGCGACAGCACGATCATGAAGCCAGCCCATTCCTGGGAGGCGTCGGGCGTGATCGGCAGCGAGAAGCGCAGGAAGCCATAGGCGCCCAGCTTTAGCATGATGGCGGCCAGCACGGCCGAGCCGCCGGTGGGAGCCTCGACGTGCACGTCGGGCAGCCAGGTGTGGACCGGCCACATCG
>CAZJQH010000091.1:0-8502 GCA_964547895.1 uncultured Chitinophaga sp.
CTGACCAGCGTGACCACCGCCGACGGCCGCTTCACCGCGATGATGCCGCACCCCGAGCGCGTCTTCCGCAACATCCAGATGAGCTGGACCGATTACGCCAAGTCGGGCGGCCAGGAGGCTTTCAGCCCCTGGATGCGGATCTGGCGCAACGCGCGCAAGTGGGTCGGCTGACAGGTCTGATCCTGGTGTCCTGAAAAAACCGGCTTCGTGCCGGTTTTTTCATTCCGGCTTGATTTTGGTCAATCCGGGCCACGGCCCGATGCGTAGACTGGAATTCAGTACACACACATCGAAGGAGAGACCATGAGCCAACAGGACGAACCGATTGCCGACTTCTCGCAATGCCATGCCGGCATCTTCCGCAAGCTGGACCAGCTCGGCGAACTGCCGGCACTGCTGGAGCCGGCTGCCCGGGCGCGCGAAGTGGCCGAGAAGTCGCTCGAATTCTTCCGCGAGGCAATCTTCGAGCACCACCTGGACGAGGAGCGCGAGTTGTTCCCGGCCGTGCTGGCCAGCTGCAAGGACGACGCCGAGCGTGGTCGCGTGCAGTCGATGAACAAGCGCCTGACCGATGAGCACCGCGAGCTCGAGAAGATCTGGAAGAGCCTGGAGTCCGGCCTCAAGAAGGTGGTCAAGGGCCAGTTCGGTGACGTGGACCTGAGCCAGGTCATGCGCCTGGTGAACCAGTACCGCGCCCACGCCCAGTTCGAGGAGCAGGAGTACCTGCCGTTGGCGCAGCAGGTCCTGGGCCGCGACGACAACCACATGGCGGCGCTGGGCATGTCGCTGCACATGCGGCACCAGCATCCGGCTGGCTACCAGTTCTACGTCTGACGGCGCTGAAGCCCCTGCGCTTAGAAGTACAAGAAAACCCGCTCCGGCATCGAGCCTGGGGCGGGTTTCTTCTTGCGGTGGCACCGGTGCAGTATCAGGCTGGCTGCTTGGCCTGCGGCCGGGTGCGGTAGAACTGCATCGGCACGGCGGCGGCCTGGTTCAGCACGCTGCGCTTGATCTTGCCGACCACATGCATCTCGCAGGGCTTGCAGTCGAAGCGCAGCGTGAGCTTTTCCTTGCCGTTGATCAGCTGCAGCGGCTCGGCCTTGACCTGGCCCTGCACGCCGGTCACGCCCTTGGCCTGCTTGGGGCACAGGCTCAGACTGAAGCGCACGCAATGCTTGGTGATCATCAGGCTGACTTCGCCTTCCTCCTCCTGGCTCTCGTAGGCGGCGGCGATCACCTTGACGCCGTGGCGGGCGTAGAAGTCGCGCGCCTTGTGGTTGTAGACGTTGGCCAGATAGCTCAGCGTGTCCTCGGGGTAGGGCGCGGGCGGCTCGACCGGCTTGGCGCGCGGCAGGCGGCCGAGCGCCTCTTCGCGCGCAACCTCGAGGGCCGCGACCGCATCACGCCGCAATGCGTTGAGCGTGGAAGCCGGTACAAATCTGGGGCTCGAAAGATCGAGCGCGATGTCGTGCGCGGAAAAGATCGTGTCGCCCAGGCGCGCGAGCTGCTCGCGCAGCTTGGCGTCGGCCTGCGACGGATCCCTGGCCGCTTGCAGCTCGAGGCTGGCGACCGCCTCGCCGACGCAGCCGTCCTCGTCGGTCAGGCTCAGGCGCAGGCCGCCATCGGTCTCCTGCAAGCTGATCCAGGCGCCGATGCGGCGCTCGGCGGATTTCTTCTCCAGCGCGCGCACCCAGTCCATGCTGCGGTTGCGGTTGACCTCGACGCCCTTGCGCAGATCCTTGAAGCCGCCCATCGGATCCTTGGGGAAGATGCGCCAGATGCGTCCGCCTGACTGGCCCTTGCCTAGCTTCTCGACCCGGTTCGTCTGCAGGCCTACCAGTTCCTTCTGCAGGTCGTAGTAGCACAGGCCGTCGCCGTTGGCCAGTTCGGTCTCGGCATCGCCGAGCTCGATCTCGACGCTGTCGGGGTTGACCTTGCTGACCCAGCCGATCGCCTGGCCCGGGTTCTTCGGGCTGTCGAAGGCGCCGATGTCCTCCTTGCGGCCCTGCACGAAATAGTCGGTGAACTCGCGGTTGAAGTTCTGGTCCGGGTCGGGCTGGAAGAAGAAGGTGCATTCGCCACTCGACGCGCGCGCCAGCTCGGGGCGCTGCTCCAGGATCTCGTCGAGCAGCAGCCGGTAGTGGGCGGTGATGTTCTTCACGTAGCCCATGTCCTTGTAGCGGCCCTCGATCTTGAAGCTGCGCACCCCGGCGTCGATCAGTGCGGCCAGGTTTTCGCTCTGGTTGTTGTCCTTCATCGACAGCACATGCTTGTCATGCGCGATGATGCGGCCCTGCGCGTCCTTGACCTCGTAGGGCAGGCGGCAGGCCTGCGAGCAGTCGCCGCGGTTGGCGCTGCGGCCGGTGTGGGCGTGGCTGATGTAGCACTGGCCGCTGTAGGCCACGCACAGCGCGCCATGCACGAAGAACTCGATGTTGCAGCGCTCCGGGTCGGTGGCGGCGCGGATGGCGGCGATCTGCTGCAGCGTGAGCTCGCGCGCCAGCACGATCTGGTTCAGGCCCGCGTCCTGCAGGAAGCGTGCCTTCTCGGGCGTGCGGATGTCGGTCTGAGTGCTCGCGTGCAGCTGGATCGGTGGCAAGTCGAGTTCGAGCAGGCCCATGTCCTGGATGATCAGCGCGTCGGCGCCGGCGTCGTAGAGCTGGTGGATCAGCTTGCGCGCGGGTTCGAGCTCGTCGTCGCGCAGGATGGTGTTGAGCGTGACGAAGACCCGGCTGTGGTAGCGGTGCGCATGCTTGACCAGCCTGGCAATGTCCCGCACGGAGTTCTCGGCGCTGGCGCGCGCACCGAACGAGGGACCGCCGATGTAGATGGCGTCGGCGCCATGGTTGACGGCCTCGATGCCGATGTCGGCGTCGCGCGCCGGGGACAGGAGTTCGAGCTGGTGAGGGAGCATGGGAGCGTGAAACGGGCTGCGGGCGTGCCGGCCAGGGGTCGGGAAAGGTCGATCCTGGCGGCAAACCCGCTATTGTCCCAGTTTCCGCTTCAGAAGCCCAGCTCCCGGATCAATACCGCAGCGCCCTGGCGGAGATAGGGCCAGGCGGGGGCTTGCCAGCTGGCATGCACCGTGACCTGGCCACGCCAGCTCAGCTGGTCCCAGCCAGCGATAGCACCTGGCGGAACCTCGAAGCTGACGCGGTAGACCGCGCGCTCGGGCACCAGCTGCCCGGCCTTCTCGCGCGTGAGCACATGGCCGCCAAGCTGCGCCGAAAGTTCCGGCCTGGGCAGGACGCGTGAGGCGTCCCGGTCGATCGCCTTGACCTTGAGCCGGATCGGGTGCGAGGCCGGGCCGTCGGCGATGAACAGCGCGCTGTCGCCTTCCGAGACGCGCTGGACGTCCTGCTCGTCCAGCCAGGTCTCGACCAGCCAGCGGCCATCGTCACGCACCAGCAGGGCGATCTTTTCCTTGCGCGCCAGCCACTGGCCGACCTGGAGGTCGGGGTCGAGGTCGCGCAGCCGGCCCGGGAAGGGCGCGCGCGGTGCGTAGGTCCTGAACTCGGCGTCCAGGCTGGCCAGCTCGGATTGCACGGCGGCGAGCGCCTGCTCGTTGACCAGCAGGCGCTGGCGCGTCTCGGCGTCGAAGCCCGAGGAGGCCGCCTGCCAGCGCAGCTGCTCGACGCGGGCGAGCAGGGCCTGGCGCCGCATCTGCAGGTCGGGCACATGCAGGCGCAGCAGCTCGGCGTCCTGCGGCACGGCATCGCCCTCGCGGAAGGGCAGCTCGTCGACGCGCGCGCCCGAGGGGGCGAACACCGGCCAGACCTCGGCCGGCTTGAGCATCGCGCTGGCCGTCACGCGCGAGGGCCAGGGCACGACCGTCAGCAGCAGCGCTGCCAGCACAATCGCCGCGCTGGCCCGGCTGCGGCGGCTGGCGCGGATGCGCGGCCAGCGCTCCTTCCAGGCCTTGAGCTCGTGGCGCAGCGGCAGCAGGATGAACCACAGGATCTCGACGATGAAGAGCAGGATGCCGAGCAGCTTGAAGGCGAAGTGGTAGACCAGCACCGCGATGCCCAGGAAGACGACCAGCCGGTAGAGCCAGGTCGCCCAGGCGAAGGCGATCAGGCCGGCCTCCCGCCTGGGCGAAAAATGCTCCGGTCTGGGCTCGCGCAGGTCGAACAGCCATTCACGCAGCTTCCAGCGCGCCAGCGCGAAGCTGCGCTGGTGCAGGTTGGGCAGGTCGAGCCAGTCCGACAGGATGAAGTAGCCGTCGAAGCGCATGAAGGGGCTGGCGTTGATTGCCAGCGTGCCGATCCAGCTGGTGGTGGCGAGCACGAAGGCTGCCGAGCGCCAGGCGCCGTCGGGCAGCAAGGCCCAGGCCAGCGTGGCCCAGGCCGCGATGATGAGCTCGGTGGCGATGCCAGCCGCAGCAACGCGAAGCCGCTGCCAGCGGCCGGTCAGGCGCCAGGTCTCGTTGGTGTCGGTATAGGCCACCGGCCACAGCACCAGGAAGGCGACGCCCATCGCCGGAATCCGGCAACCCTGGCGCTTGGCGGTGAAGGCGTGGCCGAGCTCGTGCAGGAACTTGACGCCTACCAGCGCAACGCCATAGGCAGCCAGTCCTGACCAATTGAAGGTATCGACCAGCGAGCCGGCGAAGACATCCCATTGCCGCGCGACCTGGTAAAGGCCCAAGGCCAGGGCGGCCAGCGTCAGCAGCAGGAAGCCGCGGCTGAAGAAGATCCCGGCCACGCCCTGCCAGCGGTCCAGCCAGGCGTCGGGACGCCAGAGCGGGATGCGGAAGAACAGGTAGTGGTGCAGCAGCCACTTGAGCGGGCTGCCCTGCATCTTCTGCAGGCGCTCGGCCATCTGGCGCGCACTGTCGGCGCCTTGCGGCTGCAGCAGCTGGTTTTCCTGCAGGAAGCGCGCCACCAGCTGCACCTCGTTGATACCGATCTGCAGCGTGGTCTCGGCCGAGACGGCCGCGGCGATCAGTTTGGCGTCGTCGAGCGACCAGCGGCTCAGGATCTCGAAGGTCGGCCAGTCGAGGCGAAAGAACTGGTGGCGGACCGGGTCGTGCAGCGTCCAGCTCGGCTGGCCGTCGTCGAGCATCGGCCCGGGCAGGAGGTCGAGCTCCTCGCGCAGTCTGGGCAAGGGCATGCTTCAGATCCCCAGCGCGGTGCGGGTGGCGGCCAGCGGACGGCGCAATATCCAGTAGGCCAGCGGCACCCAGCCGCCATGCAGCTTGGCAGTGCCCTTGAGGCCGACGCGGTGCCCGGTCGGCTCGTCTAGCGAAGCTCGCACCCGGTAGGCATAGCTGCCGTCGGGACGCTGGACCGCATCATGCGCCATGTAGCGCAGCCGGGCCGACACCGGTGACAGCGGACTGGCATTGAGGTAGAGCTTGACGCTGGCGCCAGGCTCGAGCGCGATCGCATCGGCCAGCGGCAGCCAGGCCTCGACTTCGCTGTCGTTGGTCGCGGCCAGCCGCATGATGCGCTCGCCCACGCTGACCGGCCGCCCCGTCCACTCGGACGGATCGTCGAACAGCGCCACGCCGTCCTGCGGCGCGAGCACGCGCGAGCGTTGCAGCTGCTCGCGCAGGAACTCGGCCTCGGCACGCTTTTCCTCGATCTTGCCGGTCAGCAGCGCAAGCTGGTTGCGGTACTTGGCGTCGAGCAAGGCCTGCTGCGTGACCTGGCGGTATTCGGTCTCGGCGGTGGCCAGGCTCTGCTCGGCCACCTCGAGCCGGCTGCGGATCAGCGCCTCATCGAAGCCGAACAGCGGCTGGTCCTTCTTGACGACCTGGTTGGGCTGCACATGGAAGGTATCGACCACGCCGTCGAGCGGTGATCGGATGACGACCGGATGGGCTGGCACCAGTTCGCCAGGTGCGAGCACGGTCAGCCTGACCGGAACCAGCAGCAGGGCCAGCACCGCCGCCATCCAGCGCACGCGAGTCTGCTGCCACCAGGGCTGGCCCGCCGCTGGCTTCAAATGCGCTGTGATCCGGCGCCGCCAGAGTTTCCAGGACCAGGCCGGCGGGCGGTGCAGCGAGCGCCAGGCGTGGAACCAGACCTCGACCCACTCGGCCAGCAGCGCGACTTCCTGCTGGCTGAACGGCAGGTCACGCGCCAGCACGACCCCGCCCGCTGGCAGGCTCGCTGATGCGTCATCAGGCCCTGTCGCTGCCTCGGGACTGGCCGGCAAGGGCAGCCACAGGCCATGCGCGGGCAGCCATTGCGACCATTCAGCACCGAGTTCGGTCGGCAAGGAGGCTGCCGTGATCGGAACGGGCTGGGCCTGGCTCAAGGCCAGTGACTCGCAGACCCGGTTCAGCCACAGCGCATAGGGTGCATTGGCCTCGAGCTGGACGACGCCAGAGAGCGCCTTCAGGCCGGTGTCCGCCAGCCAGAGCGCCGACTGCCGGTATGGCGCCAGCGCATGGCTGTCGTTGACCAGCAGGAAGCCGAGCTCGGCCGCGCTGGCGGCCTTGCGCGCCCTGCGCGAGAGTTCGATCAGGCTGAACAACGGGTTGGGCTGGGCCGCTGTGCCCGGCGGCGCTTGTGGTGTCTTGGCTGACAAATGTGTTTCACTCCCTCTCGATTATCGGACGACAGGCGACGCGGTGCGCTTGACTGGCTGGCGCTGCGAGGCCTCGCGCAGCTTCTCGCTCAGGCCCGCACGGCCAGAATCGACCTGCTTGTCGCCGACATGCAGGCGGAAAAGGGTAGAAGCTTCGCGCCCCTGGCCGTCACGCGCGGTCAGCTTGATGCGGAGTTCGCCGCTGAAATGCTGCGGCGGCACGACTTCGAACTTGCCGCTGCGCGCATCGAAGCGGACCCAGCCAGGCAAGGCCGATCCGTCCGCCATCCTGGCCGTCAGCACCACCTCGGCCCCTGTCTTGGTATGCACGAAGGCATCGGACGGGATGGCGAAACTGCTGGCCGCATCAGGCTTGACGAACTGGTCGCCCATGCCGCGGAAGACCTGCAGGCTGTCAAGTTCCTGCGGCAGGACGAAGACCGACCAGGGTCGGGCCAGTTCGCCAGCCTCGGCGTCGAGAGCGAGATTCCAGCCCCGATCCTGATCGGACCAGCTCCAGTTGGTGCGTTCGATCAGGCCCAGCGCTAGCGGATTGGCCTCTGCCGCCAGGGCGTAGAGTGTCGAGTCGAATGGCAGGTACTCAAAACGCGGGCCAGGCGTGAATTCGAAGCCTGCAGCCGGGACCATGTAGTCTGCCTGGCGTGAATCATCACGCGGCGCCGAGACCACAGGTTCGATGCGCATGACCGGGGTGCCCGGGTCGAAGATCCTGCCCTGCGTGGCGTCGTTGTCGCCGAAGGCGTTGTCGGTGATGATCAGCTCGATGAACTCGATCTTGCCGTCGCCGTTCTCGTCGATGAAGCGCGCGCCGTCGCCTCCAGGCTGGCGCTGGGTGAAGTCGTACCAGCCGGCCTTGGTGATGACCCTGCCATCGAGATCGACCAACGTTCCGGGGCTACCGATGGCCTCCTGCGACACATACTTGATGTAGCCGTTGACCTGGTCCGTGGTCAGGCCCGAGGCGCGGATGTCGATCAGGACCCGGACCTGGGTGCCCGGACGGTCGCTGATGTCGGTCAAGCCGGCATCGGGTATGCCGTCATTGTCAACATCGAGGCCCTCGACTTCAAAGCGGATCGGATCCCAAGGCGTGACGGCCTGGTTGCCGTCGGCCAGCGTGACGGTCCGGCTGCCATCATCGGCCACCTCGACCTTGGTGCTGGAGTCGACCTCGGCGTAGCTTTCGACCCTGACATTGAGCAACTGCGTGCTGGTGGACACGGTCTTGGAGTCGGCATCGTCTTTCACGCTCACCGAGATGACCGCCTTGCTCTCGGTCAGGGTGCCCTCGTTGCCCTGCTCGAAGTAGTCCTTGTAGGTCCAGGCCAGCGTCGCCAGCGCGTTCTGCTCGGCGTCCTGCAAGCCATCGCCGTTGAGGTCACCACGTTTGGCATCGCCGATGCCCTGGGAGGCCGCCAGGGTGGCAAGCGCCTCTTCGGTGGTCGGCGTGATGCCGTCCTTGTCGAAGTCGTCGTCCAGGCCAGCGGTCGTGGTGCCGCTGAAGCTGCCGTCAGCCGCGAACTGGAAGATCACGCCGGTGCCGTCGTCGCGCACTGAGGCCTCGCCCCAGTAATCTTGATCATCTCGGCTGACGATAAGGGCGAAATGCTCAGAGCCTTCCTTGATGTTGTCCTGCTCGCCACTGATGCCAACGCGAACCAGCAGGTTGCCGCTGGCGGGAATCGACGCATTGCTGCCGTCATAGGTCTGCCAAGCAGTACCGTTCCAGAACTGGATGTTGGACGGGCTCTTGTCGACCCCGGTGGCGATCGGCTCGTCGGTCTCATAGCTCGTCGGCATCAGCAGGCCCACCGGACCTGCAGGACCCTTGACGGTGAAGACGACGAACGGGGAGCCTTCGTTGACGATCGGGCTGTCGACCTTGATGCCGCGGTCGTCGTTCTTGGGAGTCAGTCGGTCCTCAGCGCCGCTGTCGTTGAAGAT
>CAZJQH010000092.1:0-8484 GCA_964547895.1 uncultured Chitinophaga sp.
ACCAGGACAACACGAGCTGCACCGATTCCTCGATGCCCAGCTCGGAGTTGTCCAGCGGCAAGGCGTCTTCGGCCGGCTTGAGCGGAGCGCTCTTGCGCGAGGTGTCGCGCAGGTCTCGTTCAACCAGGTCAGCCAAAAGGTCTTCTAGTCTAGCATCGACGCCTTTGGAAATCAACTGCTTATGGCGTCGGATTGCGCGCTGCTCGGCGCTGGCGCTCAGGAAGACCTTGAGCGGCGCCCCGGGGAAGATCACCGTGCCCATGTCGCGGCCGTCGGCGATCAGTCCGGGCAGGCGGCGAAAGCTATGCTGCAGCTCGATCAGGGCGGTGCGCACGGCGGGCAGGGCAGAGACCTTGGAGGCGTTCATGCCGCCTGTCTCGCTGCGGATGACCTCGGTCACGTCGGTGCCCGACAGCAGCACGCGCTCACCGTCGAAGCTCACCGGCAGGCGACGTGCGAGCTCGGCAATGCGTGCTTCATGTTCGGTGTCAAGTTGCAGCCCGGCCTGCAGCGCGGCAAAGGCCGTCACGCGATACAGTGCGCCCGAGTCGAGCAGTTCGTAGCCCAGTCGCTGCGCGAGCTGGCTTGCCAGAGTGCCCTTGCCCGAAGCGGTCGGGCCGTCGACGCAGATCACCGGGATGTCGGCTGGCTCGGCCTGCACGACGCTGAACAGCGCCTCGAAGTAGTCCGGGAAGGTCTTGGCGACGCATTTCGGGTCCTCGATGCGCACCGGCAGCCGCGCCGGGTTGAAGGCGGCGAGCGAGAAGCACATCGCGACCCGGTGGTCGTCGTAGGTGTGGATCGAGGCAGCCTGCCAGCCATCTGCTCCCGGCGGCGTCACCTTGATGTAATCCTGGCCTTCCTCGACGCTGGCGCCCAGCTTGCGCAGCTCGCAGGCCATGGCGGCGATGCGGTCGGTCTCCTTGACGCGCCAGCTCTCGATGTTGCGCAGCGTGGTGGTGCCGTCGGCGTAGAGCGCCATCACGGCCAGCGTCATGGCCGCGTCGGGAATGTGGTTGCAGTCGAGGTCGATGGCCTTCAATGGCCAGGCGCCGCGCCTGATCTGCAGGCTGTTGGCCGATCCGGTCACGACGGCGCCCATCGCCTCCGCCGCCTCGACGAAGCGGATGTCGCCCTGGATCGAATCCAGCCCGACGCCCTGGATCGTGATGCCCTGCTCCGATTCGGCGATGGCTCCCAGCGCGATGAAATAGCTCGCCGAACTCGCATCGCCCTCGACATGGATGCTGCCCGGCGAGGTGTAGCGGCTGCCGGCCGGGATGATGAAGCGCTGCCAGCCTTCGCGCTTCACGGTCACGCCAAAACGCGCCAGCAGCTTGAGGGTGATCTCGATATAGGGCTTTGAGATCAGCTCGCCGACCACCTCGATCACGACGTCCTGCGTCGCTACCAGGGGCAGCGCCAGCAGCAGCGCGGTCAGGAACTGGCTGGAGACGTTGCCGCGCACCTGGATCGCCTGGCCTAGCTGCAGCGCGGCCGGCTGGCCGGTTCCCAGGCACAGCGGCGGAAAGCCCTCCTTGCCGAGGTAGTCGACCGGGCAGCCGAGCTGGCGCAGGCCGTCGACCAGGTCGCCGATCGGGCGCTCGTGCATGCGCGCGATGCCGCGCAGCTCGAACTTCCCGCCCTGCTGTGCTGCGAGCAGCGCGAGCGCGGCGGTCAGCGGTCGCATCGCGGTGCCGGCGTTGCCCAGGAACAGGTCGGCCGACTTGATCGGCAAGGCACCTGCTAGGCCGCGCACGCGCACGCTGTTGCCGCCCAGGCGCTCGATGCCGCAGCCCAGAGTCTCGAGCGCGGCCAGCATCACGCGGGTGTCGTCGGAGTCGAGCAGGTCGTGGATGTTGGTCTCGCCCGCGCTCAAGGCCGCCAGCAGCAGCACGCGGTTGGAGATGCTCTTGGAGCCGGGCAGGGTCACGCTGCCGCCGGCGCCGCGCAGCGGCGGCAGGTCGAGGAAATGGGTCGAGTACATGTCGGATCAGGCCGGATCGGCCTCGAAGAAGAGAGTGGGCAGGCCGCCGAGCTGCCAGCTGGCACGCGCCTGGCTGGCCTGCGTGATCAGGGCCTGCAGCGCGCTGGCATCACCAGCCTGCATGGTGGCTTCGAACTCGTCCAGCGTGGTACGGAGCAGGCGTGCCTGCAGCAGCACCTGCTCGCGGTTGGCCAGCAGGATGTCGCGCCAGACGGCAGGGTCGCTGGCCGCGATGCGGCTGAAGTCGCGGAATCCCGGCCCCGCCAGCGCGAGGAATTCATCGGCCTGCGGCTGGTTCAGGATGGCGTTCATGGCGGCGAAGGCCAGCAGGTGCGGCAGGTGGCTGACGGTGGCGTAGGCTGCATCGTGCCGTTCGGGACTCATCTGCAGCACGCGGCTGCCGATCAGGCTCCAGAGCTCGGCAGCGAGCTCGACCAGCTCGGGCCGGGTCTCGGCCAGCGGGGTCAGGATCAGCTGGCGATCGCGGTACAGGCCGGCCTCGGCATGCTCGACGCCGGCCGACTCCTTGCCCGCGATCGGGTGCGCCGGCACGAAGTTTGGCAGGCGTTCGCCCAGCGTCTGGCGCGCCGCAGCCACCACGTCGCACTTTGTCGAGCCCACGTCCATCAGCAGCGCGCGCGGGCCCAGCACCGGCGCGATCGCGGCCAGGCTCGGCTCGGTCGCCGCCACCGGCACCGCCAGCAGCACGATGTCCGAGTCCTCGACCGCGTCCTCCAGCGTCGCGCCAGCATGGTCGATCACGCCGAGCTCGAGCGCGCGCTGGCGCGTGCGCTCCGACTGGCTGAAGCCGACGACCTGGCGCACCAGGCCGGCTTCCTTGAGGGCGAGGGCGAAGGAGCCGCCCATCAGGCCACAGCCGATCAGGCCGAGTTGCTCGAACATAGGGGTTTCAGTGAAGAATGGCGGGCGTCGGGCGCCGGGTCAGTCGGCGCTCGGGTAGGCACCCAGCACCTGGTAGAAGGCGCACAGGCCCTTGAGCTCCTCGAGCGCGGCGGCGACATTCGGCTGCGACGGATGGCCCGTCAGGTCGATGTAGAAGTAGTACTCCCACTGGCCCGACTTGGCCGGGCGCGACTCGAAGCGCGTCATCGAGACGCCGTTCTTCTTCAGCGGCACCAGCAGGTCGTGCACCGCGCCGGGCTTGTTCGGCACCGAGACCACCAGGCTGGTGCAGTCCTTGCCGGTGGCCGGCGGCATCGCCATCGTCTGCGGCAGGCAGATCACGGCGAAGCGGGTCCGGTTGAAGGCCTCGTCCTGGATCGCGTGCGCGACGATGTGCAGGCCGATCTGGCCGGCCGCGCGCTCGCTCGCCAGCGCCGCCCATTTCGGGTTGGTGGCGGCCAGGCGGGCGCCCTCGGCATTGCTCGAGACCGCGCGACGCTCGGCCTGCGGCAGGTGCTTGGAGAGCCAGTTCTGGCATTGGGCCAGCGCCTGCGGGTGGGCCAGCACGACCTCGATGCCGTCGAGCTCGTTGACCTGGCGCAACAGGTTGTGGCGCACCTGCAGGCTGACCTGCCCCACCACATGGACCGGCGAGCGCAGGAACAGGTCGAGCGAACGCGCCACCGCGCCCTCGGTCGAGTTCTCGATCGCGACCACGCCGTACTGCGCGGTGCCCGACTCGGTGGCGTGGAAGACCTCGTCGAAGTTGTCGCAGTAGATCAGGTTGGCGGCGCTGCCGAAATACTCGATCGCGGCTTCCTCGGTGAAGGTGCCTTGCGGGCCCAGCACGGCGACGCGCTGCGGCGCTTCGAGTGCCAGGCAGGCCGACATGATCTCGCGCCAGATTGCCGCCACATGGGCGTTGAGCAGCGGGCCCGGGTTGGCGGCCTCGATCCTGGCGATCACCTGCGCCACGCGGTCGGGACGGAAGAAGGGCGAGCCCTCGGCGCGCTTGATCTCGCCGACCTTCTCGGCGACGAGCGCACGCTGGTTCAGCAGGCTGAGCAGCTGCTGGTCGATGGCGTCGATCTGCACGCGCAGCTGGCCGAGCGCCTCGCTCTGCACCGGATTCGGAGGGGTGTTGTTGTGATCGTTCATCTTGGCAATCAGGCCTTGCGTTCGAATTCCTGCATGTAGGCGATCAGCGCCTGCACGCCCTCGATCGGCATCGCGTTGTAGAGGCTCGCACGCATGCCGCCGACCGACTTGTGGCCCTTGAGCTGCAGCAGCCCGGCCGCCTTGGCGCCGGCCAGGAAGGCATCGTTGCGGCTCTCGTCGCGCAGGAAGAATGGGATGTTCATGCGCGAGCGGCAGTCCTTGGCGACGCGGTTCTCATACAGCTGCGAGCCATCGACATAGTCGTAGAACAGCTGCGCCTTGGCGATGTTGGCGGCCTCGATTCCCGCGATGCCGCCCTGGGCTTTCAGCCACTGGAACACCAGGCCGGCCATGTAGATGGCGTAGGTCGGCGGCGTGTTGTACATCGAGCCGGCCTCGGCCACCAATTTGTAGTCGAATGCGCTCGGGCATTGCGGCACGGCATGGCCGATCAGGTCCTCGCGCACCACCACCAGCGTCAGGCCAGCCGGGCCCAGGTTCTTCTGTGCGCCGCCGAAGGCCAGGCCGACGCGGCTCCAGTCGACCGGACGCGAAGCCACGTTGGACGAGAAGTCGACCACCAGCGGGGCGTCGCAGCCCAGCGTTTTCAGGTCGGGCAGCTCGTGGAATTCGACGCCGTGGATGGTCTCGTTGCTGCACAGGTGGACGTAGCTCGCATCCGAGCCGAGCTGCCAGCCGGCCGCGTCCGGCAGGGTGGTGAAGCCGGACCCTTGGGTCGATGCCGCCAGCCGCGCCTGGCAGAACTTGCCGGCTTCCTTGTAGGACTTCTGGCTCCAGCCGCCGGTGACGACGAAGTCGACCGCGCCACCGCGCGCCAGGTTGAGCGGCACGATCGCGTTCTCGGCCAGCGCGCCACCCTGCATGAACAGGATCCTGAAGTGGGCCGGCACCGCGAGCAGCTCGCGCAGGTCGGCCTCGGCCTGTTCGTAGATCGAGATGAATTCCTTGCCGCGGTGGCTCATCTCCATCACGCCCATGCCGCTGCCATGCCAGTCCAGCATCTCGGCGGCTGCCTGCTGCAGCACGGCCTCGGGCATGGTCGCCGGGCCGGCGGAGAAGTTGTAGGGTCGCTTCATTTGCTTGTCTGCTCTGCTGTTGCGATGGGTGGCGGGTAGTGAGTCAGTCCTGGCCGGCTTCGTCAGCCTCGTCGGTGGCACCATCGGTGGCGTCGGCGACATCGGCGCTGGCGTCGTTCTCGACGATGCGCTGCAGTCCCGACAGCCTGGCGCCCTCGTCGAGCGCGATCAGCGTCACGCCCTGGGTTGCGCGTCCCAGTTCACGGATCTCGGCCACGCGGGTGCGCACCAGCACGCCGGTGTCGGTGATCAGCATGATCTCGTCGTCGGCATGCACCAGGGTGGCGGCCACCACCTTGCCATTGCGCTCGGACTGCTGGATCGCGATCATGCCCTTGGTGCCACGGCCGTGGCGCGTGTACTCGGTGATCGAGGTGCGCTTGCCGTAGCCGTTCTCGGTCGCGGTCAGCACGCTCTGCTGCTCGTCCTCGGCCACCAGCATGGCGATCACGCTCTGGCCTTCCTCGAGCGACATGCCGCGCACGCCGCGCGCGTTGCGGCCCATCGGGCGCACGTCGTTCTCGTCGAAGCGCACCGCCTTGCCGCCGTCGCTGAACAGCATCACGTCATGCGCGCCGTCGGTCAGCGCGGCACCGACCAGATAGTCGCCCTCGTCGAGGTCGACCGCGATGATGCCGGCCTTGCGCGGATTGCTGAACTGGTCGAGCGAGGTCTTCTTGACCGTGCCCATGCTGGTGCCCATGAAGACATAGCGATCCTCGGGGAAGGTCCGCATCTCGCCGGTCAGCGGCAGCACGACGTTGATCTTCTCGCCTTCGGCCAGCGGGAACATGTTGACGATCGGGCGGCCGCGCGAGCCGCGCGAGCCCGCCGGCACCTCCCAGACCTTGAGCCAGTAGAGGCGGCCGCGGTTGCTGAAGCACAGGATCCAGTCGTGCGTGTTGGCGATGAAGAGCTGGTCGATCCAGTCGTCTTCCTTGGTCGCGGTGGCTTGCTTGCCGCGCCCGCCGCGCTTCTGCGAACGGTACTCGCTCAAAGGCTGGCTCTTGATGTAGCCGCTGTGAGACAGCGTCACCACCATGTCGGTCGGCGTGATCAGGTCCTCGGTGCTCAGGTCCTGCGCGCTGTGCTCGATCTGGCTGCGGCGTGCGCCGACCTTGCCCTGGCCGAACTCGGCCTTGATCGCCCGCAGCTCGTCGCCGATGATGACCGAGACCCGCGCCGGCTTGGCCAGAATGTCGAGCAGGTCGTCGATCTCGGCCATCACCTGCTTGTACTCGGCCACGATCTTGTCCTGCTCGAGTCCGGTCAGGCGCTGCAGACGCATCTGCAGGATTTCCTGCGCCTGCGTCTCGGACAGGCGGTAGAGGCCATCGGCCTGCATGCCGAACTCGCGCAGCAGCCCCTCGGGGCGGTAGTCGTCGGCGTTGACCACGCTGCCGTCAGCCTTGGCTCGGGTCAGCATCTGGCGCACCAGCGCGCTGTCCCAGCTGCGCGTCATCAGCTCGGCCTTGGCCACCGGCGGCGTCGGCGACTCGCGGATGATGCGGATGAACTCGTCGATGTTGGCCAGGGCGACGGCCAGGCCCTCGAGCACATGGCCGCGGTCGCGCGCCTTGCGCAGCTCGAACACCGTCCTGCGCGTGACCACCTCGCGGCGGTGCTGGAGGAAGACCTCGATCAGGTCCTTCAGGTTGCACAGCTTGGGCTGACCGTCGATCAGCGCCACCATGTTGATGCCGAAGGTGTCCTGCAGCTGCGTCTGCTTGTACAGGTTGTTCAGCACCACCTCGGGCACTTCGCCGCGCTTCAACTCGATGACGACGCGCATCCCGGACTTGTCGCTCTCGTCCTGGATGTGGCTGATGCCCTCGATCTTCTTCTCGTGCACCAGCTCGGCGATGCGCTCGAGCAGCGTCTTCTTGTTGACCTGGTAGGGGATCTCGTCGACGACGATGGCCTGGCGCTGGCCGCGGTCGATGTCCTCGAAGTGGCACTTGGCGCGCATCACCACGCGGCCGCGCCCGGTGCGGTAGCCGTCCTTGACGCCGTTGATGCCGTAGATGATGCCGGCGGTCGGGAAGTCCGGCCCCGGGATGATCTCCATCAGCTCGTCGATCGAGGCCTGCGGGTGCGCCAGCAGGTGCAGGCAGGCGTCGACCACCTCGTTGAGGTTGTGCGGCGGGATGTTGGTCGCCATGCCGACCGCGATGCCGGCCGAGCCGTTGACCAGCAGGTTGGGCAGCCGGGTCGGCAGCACCAGCGGCTCGGACTCGGAGCCGTCGTAGTTGGGGCCGAAGTCGACCGTTTCCTTGTCGATGTCGGCCAGCATCTCGTGCGCGATCTTCGAGAGGCGGATCTCGGTGTAACGCATCGCGGCAGCGCTGTCGCCATCGACCGAGCCGAAGTTGCCCTGGCCGTCGACCAGCATGTGGCGCAGGCTGAAGTCCTGCGCCATGCGCACGATGGTGTCGTAGACCGCGCTGTCGCCGTGCGGGTGGTATTTACCGATCACGTCGCCGACGATGCGCGCCGACTTCTTGTAGGGACGGTTCCAGTCGTTGTTGAGCTCGTGCATCGCATAGAGCACGCGCCGGTGCACGGGCTTTAGGCCATCCCGCGCATCGGGCAGCGCGCGTCCGACGATCACGCTCATGGCGTAGTCGAGGTAGCTGCGCCGCATCTCCTCCTCGAGGCTGATGGGCAAGGTTTCCTTGGCGAATGAAGTCATGGGCACGACGGGACCTGGCGGTCGCCTGTAAAAAGTCAACCTGTTATTTTAAGTCGCCGCACGGCAGGCCGGACAAGGACCGTCATCAGAGCTCGATCATCCACGCTGTTGCACCATGGCAACAGAAAAAGCGCAGCTTGATCGCAGGGTTTTCGGGCGGCGGAAACAAGGTTGGCAAACTCTGTCCTTGTGGCACAATGATAAATACCCGCTGCCGGTAGGAATGTCGGGGCGTGCAACCCAATACGCAGCTATCTGCGCCAACAATACCGAGGAAACCATGATCAAGCTCAATAAAGTGGCCATGTTGTTCGCTACCGTTGCCCTGGCAACCGCTGCCGGCGCTCAGACCGTCGACAACTGGAAGAACGGCACCGGCGAACTGGTGTGGAAGAACGGCACCAACGAACTGTGCTGGCGCGATGCCAACTGGACCCCGGCTACCGCCGCCCAGGGCTGCGACGGCGCCATCGTCCCGGCTGCTCCGGCGCCCGCTCCGGCTCCTGCTCCGGTCGCTGCCAAGCCGGCACCGGCACCCGCACCGGCTCCGGTCGCTGCCTCCAAGGTCACCTACGCTGCTGACGCCTTCTTCGACTTCGACAAGGCTGTCCTCAAGCCCGAAGGCAAGGCCAAGCTCGACGACCTGG
>CAZJQH010000093.1:0-8438 GCA_964547895.1 uncultured Chitinophaga sp.
GCACGTAGCGGGCCTGGGTGTGGGTGGTGGCGATGCTGAGGTTGCCGCTGTCCTGTGCCGAGAACTGCTCGCCGATGCGCTTGAGGTTGTTGACCTCGCGCAGGATGATGTCGATGCTCTTGAGCACATGCTGGCCGGGCTCGGTCACGCGCTTGATGCGCTTGCCGTGGCGCGAGAAGATCTCGACGCCGAGCTCGTCCTCGAGCTCGATGATGGCCTTGGACACGCCCGGCTGCGAGGTGTGCAGGGCCTTGGCGGCCTCGGTCAGGTTGAGGTTGCGGCGCACGGCCTCCTGGACGAAGCGGAACTGGTGCAGGTTCATGCGGCGGTGCCGGGTGCTTCGGTTTCGAGGGCGAGCTGGGCCAGCAGGGCGGTCAGGCGCGGTTGCTCGCCGGCGGTGGGCAGCAGCCTGAAGCTGACGCTGGGGTGGTCCTGGCGCAGTTGCTGCATGAGTTGCGGCAGGTCCTCGCGCGCGTGCTTGCCCATGCCGAAGAACAGCGGCAGCACGCGCACCTCGGTGGCGCCGGCGGCGATGGCCTGGGCGGCGGCTTCGGGCAGCTCTGGGGTGCAGAGTTCGAGGTAGGCGCAGGCCACATGGGTGTCGGGCGCCTGGGCGCGCACGGCAGCGGCGACGGCCTCGACCGGGGCGCGCCAGAGCGGGTCGCGTGAGCCGTGGGCGAAGATCAGGATGGCGAGCATGGGTGGAGTGGGTTTTGACGTTGGAGGCGGGCTAGCGCCGCAGCACCAGCCAGCTGAAGGCGCCCAGCGAGACCAGCGAGTAGAGCAGCGAGGGCGCCGCGGCGACCAGCCAGGGCGTCCAGGCGCGCAGGTTGCCGATGTAGCCGAACACGTTGCTGAGCAGGAAGAAGCTGATGCCGAGCATGACACCGAGGAAGACGTAGCCGGCCACGCCGCCGGAGCGGAAGTGCAGGTAGGCAAAGGGCAGCGCGAGCACGACCATGACCAGGCAGCTGAGCGGATAGAACAGCTTGCGCCAGAATTCGATCTCGTAGCGCTGGGCGCTCTGGCCGTTGGCCTCGAGGTGGCGCACGTAGCGGAACAGGTCGAGCGTGGCCATGCGCTCGGGCTTGAGCAGGGCGACCGAGATCATCTCGGCGCTCAGGCCGGTGGGCCAGCTCCATTGCGCCAGGGTTTCGCGTTGCACATGGGCCTGGCTGGCGCGGGTCTCGAACTGGCGCCGTTCGACCTGCTCGAGCTGCCAGGCGTCGCCGCCGACCTGGCCGCTGGCGGCCTTGACGGTGCTGCGCAGGCGGCCGTCGCTGCCGAATTCGAAGATGCTGACCTCCTGCAGCTGGCCGTCTGGTGACAGGGCGCCGACGTTGACCGAGAACTGGCTGTCGCCGTCGCGCTCCTTGAGCCAGGCGCCGGTGCGGCCCAGGCTGGTGCGGCCCTGGTAGTAGGCCTTGAGCTGCTGGCCCTGCTGGCTGGCGAAGGGCGCCAGGTAGTCGCCGATCGCGAAGGTGAGCACGACGAAGCCCGTGCCCAGCACGAGCAGGGTGCGCAGTGCGCGCCCCGGCCCGAGGCCGCTGGTGCGCAGGATGGTGAATTCGGAGCTTTGCGCGAACCGCACCAGCACGAAGACGGTGCCGATCAGCACGGCGATTGGCAGCAGCTCGTACAGGCGGGTGGGCAGCTGCAGCGCGATGTAGGCCAGCGCCTGCGGCAGGCCGTAGACGCGATCGGTGGCCAGCGGCGAGGCGCGCCCGAGCGCGGAGAGTTCGTCGACCAGGTCGAAGAAGGAGAACAGCGCCAGGAAGGCCAGCAGCACGAACAGGACGGCGACCAGGATTTCGCCGTAGATCAGGCGGCGCAGGGTTTTCATGCGGAGGCTCCGGCGCCGGTGGCGAGTGGCGCGCGGCTGGGCTGCTTGCGCGGCCACCAGCGCCAGTTGTAGTGGCGCTTGGCCAGCCAGGCGCAGGTGAGTGCCAGCACGCCGCCGTGCACCGCCAGCATGTAGCTGATCCAGTGGAACTTGCCGGCGGCGATCCAGTTGTTGCCGAGGTTGACCAGGTTGAAGTAGAGCACGAAGCTGAACAGCAGGAAGACCAGGTTGCCGCTGCGCCCGGCGCGCGGGTTGGAGACCGAGACGGCGACTGCGATCAGCACGAAGTTGAATGCGGTCAGCGCCATGCCGATGCGCCAGGACAGTTCACCCTGGGTGGCGCGGCTGGGCTGCTCGAGCAGCTCGGCGGTGGAGACGGCCTTGAGCTTGCCGGCCTGGCCGCTGGGGCCGCTTTGGCTGCCGAGGCGGATGGTGTAGCGCTCGAATTCGCTCACGCGCAGGCTGGCGCTGGTCTGGCCGGGGCCGGGGAGCTCGAGCCGCTGGCCTTGCTCGAGCAGCAGGAACTGGCCCTTGTCGGTCCATTCGATGCGGCCGGCGCGCGCGGTGGTGATGGTTTCGCCGCCGTCGGGCTGCTTGTCGGCGATGAAGACGTTGCGCCCTTCCTTGCCGCCGGAGGTGTCGCGGTCGATGAAGAAGACGCGCTGGCCGCCGGCCGATTCGATGAACTGGCCCGGGCTGACGCGCTCGAGGTCGCCGCGCTGCTCGTAGCGCACGCGCAGCAGCTCGATCTGGTTGTTGGCCCAGGGCCAGGCGAAGGTGACCAGCAGCGCCACGGCCAGCAGGATCGGCCAGGCAAAGCGCAGGATGGGGCGCAGGAAGGCGACCAGCCCGCGTCCGGCCGAGAACCAGATGAACATCTCGCTGTCGGCGTACATGCGCGACAGGGTCGAGACGATGGCGACGAACAGCGCGATGGTCAGCACGATGGGCATCTGCGACATCACGGTGTAGGTGAGCACCAGCAGGATTTCCTGCGGGTTGACGCTGCCCTTGCTGGCCAGGCCCAGGGTGCGGATCAGCAGCATGGTCAGCACGATGGTGAACAGCACCAGCAGGTTGGCGCCGAAGCTGCGCGCGAGCTCTCGCCTGATAGAGGAATGGAACAACAAGGTGATCGGTGGCGCGTTGGCCGGCTGCGGGTTGGTGAATGCCTTTGCATTATCGAGGATGCGCTGCGCGGGCGGTGAACTGCCGGATCATGAAAGTCTTGTCGTGCTGCAGTTTTTGCGACAGAATATTGTCGTGCTTTTGTCCGGAGATTTGTCGTGGAAATGTCGGGCCTTGTTTGGTTTTGAGTTCACAGTCAGGAGGGCTTATGTCTGAGGCAGCCTTGATCAAGGAGCGTGAGCGGGCAGCTTTGCTGGACCTGTTGGCAGCTGCGCCCGAGGGTCTGGGCATTGCAGCGTTGCATGCAGCTGCAGAAGCATGCCTGGGCCGGACCTTGAACCGTCGTACCTTGCAGCGCCGTTTGGATCAGCTTCAGACGGAGGGCCGGGTTGAGACGATGGGTGTCAGTGTGGCCCGACGCTATCGGCTAACCGTTGGAGGCCCTGCTCCCCTTGGTGCTGTACCGCAGGCGCTTGAGCCGCTGGCCTCATGCCAGCTTGGGGAGCCTGAGCCCGAGGCTTACATCCCCTTGTCGGCGGAGGCTTTCGAGCTGCGAGCGCTGGTGCGCCGGCCCTTGATGCATCGCCGACCGGTGGGCTACGACCGGGGTTTTCTGGAGCGATACCAGCCAGGGGTGACCTTTTACCTGGATGAGAAGATCCGGGAGCAATTGCACCTGATGGGGCGGACCTCGAGCGCCCAGCGGCCTGCCGGCACTCACGCGCGCGACATACTGGGCCGTTTGCTGGTCGACTTGTCCTGGGCGTCGTCCCGGCTTGAGGGCAACACCTACACGCGACTCGATACCTTGCGCTTGATCGAGCTGGGTCAGGAGGCTAGTGGCAAGGACAGGCGCGAGACGCAGATGATCCTGAATCACAAGGCTGCCATCGAGATGCTGGTCGAGGACGCCGACGAGGTGGGTTTTGATACTTATACCTTCCAGAACCTGCATGCCCTGCTGTCGCAGAACCTGATGGCTGACGATGCTGCCTGTGGGCGAGTACGCTGGCGCCCGGTCGAGATTGCCGGCACCGTGTTCCTGCCGCTGGCGGTGCCTCAGTTGCTGGAGGATTGCTTCAGGTTGTTGCTGGACAAGGCGGCAGCGATCCCTGATCCTTTTGAGCAGGCTTTCTTCCTGATGGTGCAGTTGCCTTACTTGCAGCCATTCGAGGATGTGAACAAGCGGGTGTCGCGCATCGGGGCCAATATTCCGCTGATCCGCAACAATCTCTGTCCGCTGTCCTTCATTGACGTACCCGAGACCTCCTATATCGATGCCACGCTGGCGGTCTATGAACTCCAGCGCGTGGATTTGCTGCGTGAGGTGTTCTTCTGGGCTTACGAGCGATCCTGCCAGCGTTATCTGGCGATCACGCAGAGCTTGGTCGATCCTGACCCCTTGAAGATGCGTTACCGAGAGGAGTTGATCGAGGCGGTCCAGGATGTGGTGCGGCAGGGTTTGCAGCCTTCACCCGTTTTGCTGCAGGAAATGGCAAGTCAGCGTGTGCCTGTTCAGGACGCTGATGCTTTTGCCGACCTGTTGGGCGAGGCACTGGTAAATCTGCATGAGGGCAGCGTGGCTCGTTTCAGGCTGCGGCGCTCCGAGTTCCTGACATGGTCTAACATCCGCGCATCGAAAACCTGATTGTTGCGAAATGAACTTCGAACTCAAGTCCGTGAGCCTGGCCCAGGTGGCCGAATGGGATGTCGACGCGCTGCTGGTGTTGTGCGCCGACGAAGTGCTGGCCGCCAGCCGCCACGCGCAGGACCCGGTCAGTGTCTGGGTGCAGTCCGCGATCGCCGCCAAGGACCTGGAGCCGGGCGCTGGCAAGCTGCTGCAGTCCTACGCCTTGGCCGGCGTGACGGCGCGCCGGCTGGTGTTTGCGCGCGCGGGCGACGGTTCGGCCGCGCAGGCCAGGAAGGCCGCTGCCGCCGCCATGGGCGCGATCAAGGGCGCCAAGGCAGCGCGGCTGGGCGTCTACGCCGGCTCGCTGGGCGTGGCGGCGGTCAACGCGGTGGTGCAGGCGGTGGCCGATGCTAGCTATGTCTATACCGCGACCAAGTCCAAGGGCGAGGGCCGCAGCATTCGCCATGTCGATATCGGCGTGACCGATGCGGGCGCGGTGCGATCGGGCTTTGAGCTGGGTTGCGCGACGGTGCGCGGCGTCGAGCTGGCGCGCGAGTGGGCGAACCGCCCGGCCAACCATGCCACGCCGACGCTGCTGGCCGAGGCCGCGCAGCAGCTGGCGAAAAAGCCGCGCCTGAGCTGTGAGGTGCTGGGTCCGGAGCAGGTGGCCGAACTGGGCATGGGCGCCTTCATGGCGGTGGCCCAGGGCTCCGAGGAACCGCTGCGCTTCATCGTGCTGAAGTACCAGGGCGCGCCCAAGGCCGAGGCGCCGGTGGTGCTGGTGGGCAAGGGCATTACCTTTGATACCGGCGGCATCTCGATCAAGCCGGCGGCCGAGATGGACGAGATGAAGTTCGACATGGGTGGCGCGGCCAGCGTGCTGGGCACTTTTGCCGCGCTGGCCGAGTGCAAGCCCGCGCTCAACGTGGTGGGCCTGATCCCGTCCTGCGAGAACATGCCCAGCGGCCGTGCCGTCAAGCCGGGCGATGTGGTGACCAGCATGAGCGGCCAGACCATCGAGGTGCTCAATACCGACGCCGAGGGCCGGCTGATCCTGTGCGATGCGCTCACCTATGCGCAGCGCTTCGAGCCGCGCGCGCTGATCGACATCGCGACGCTGACCGGCGCTTGCGTGATCGCGCTCGGTGGCGTGCGGGCTGGCATGTTCGCCAACCGCGACGAGCTGGCGGCGCAGCTGCAGGACGCGGGCAATGCGGCGCAGGACCTGTGCTGGCGCATGCCGCTGGACGACGACTATGCCGAGGGCCTGAAGTCGAACTTTGCCGACATGGGCAACGTCGGTGGGCGCCAGGCCGGCGTGGTGACGGCGGCCAAGTTCCTGCAGAAGTTCGTCAAGGACGATCAGCCCTGGGCGCACCTGGACATCGCCGGCGTGGCCTGGAAGAGCGGCGCGGCCAAGGGTGGAACGGGCCGCCCGGTGGCGCTGCTGCTGCAGTATCTGGTCGACGAGGCGGCGCGCATTGCGGCCGAGCAACCGGCGCGCATCGAGACTACTGCAGTGGCAACGGTCAAGCCGATGGTCAAGAAGGTGGCCAAGGCTGCCAAGGTGACCAAGGTGGTCAAGGAAGGCAAGGCAGCCAAGCCGGCCAAGCCTGAGAAGGGCTTGAAGTCGACCAAGGTGGCCAAGTCCGGGAAGAAGGCTTGAGCGTGGCGGCACAGCCGGAAGTGGCCTTCCACTTCAACGTGGCCGAGCCGCTGCGCTACCTGTGCCGTCTGCTGCGCAAGGTGAACCAGGCCGGCATGAGCGCGCTGGTCTGCGTGCCGCCCGCTCTGGCGCAGGAGCTGGACCAGGCGCTATGGACCTTTGCGGCCGAGGAGTTCATCCCGCACGCGAGCTGGTCGGCCGATGAGGTGGTGCAGGCGCGCACGCCGATCCTGATCGCCGACCATGCGGCGCACTGGCCTGGCGCACAGGTGCTGGTCAACGCGCTGCCGCTGGCCGACCTGCCGCCGGGCTACGAGGGCTATGAGCGGGTGGTCGAGATCGTGGGGCTCGATGATGAGGCCCGGGCAGCAGCGCGCGGGCGCTGGCGTGCCTATGTGGCGCTGGGCTACCCGATCAAGCGCCACGATGTGGGCGCGGCAGCAGCCTGAATCACATATAGTCCGCCCCGGGCACGGCGGCATCCGCTGGCTTGGTTGGCTCCGGCAGCGCGGCGATCAGGCAGTCGGTGGTCAGTACCAGCGCGGCGATCGAGGCGGCGTTCTGCAGCGCTAGACGGGTGACCTTGGCCGGGTCGACCACGCCCATCTGCAGCAGGTCGCCGTATTCGCGGGTGGCAGCGTTGTAGCCATGAGCGGGATCGGCCGCCTGGTCGACCTTGTCTAGCACGACCGAGGGTTCGTCGCCGGCGTTGCTGACGATGCGGCGCAGCGGTTCCTCGAGCGCGCGCGCGATCAGGCGGATGCCCGAGGTCTCGTCTAGCGTCTTGCCCTGCAGGCTCTGCAGCACTTGCCGCGCGCGCAGCAGGGCCACGCCGCCGCCCGGCACTATGCCTTCCTCGACCGCGGCGCGGGTGGCGTGCAGGGCGTCCTCGACCCGGACCTTGCGTTCCTTGAGTTCGGTCTCGGTGGCGGCGCCGACCTTGATCAGCGCGACCCCGCCGGCGAGCTTGGCGGCGCGTTCCTCGAGTTTTTCCCGGTCGTAGCTGCTGCTGCTCGACTCGCGCTCCTGGCGGATCTGGGCGATGCGCTGCCCGATCGCGGCCGGGTCGCCGGCGCCGCCGATCAGGGTGCAGCTGTCCTTGCCGATCTCGGCGCGGCGCGCCCGACCCAGGTCGGACAGCTGGACCTTGGCCAGCGGCAGGCCGAGCTCGTCGCTCACCAGCTGGCCGCCGGTGAGGATGGCGATGTCCTGCAGCATGGCGCGGCGGCGGTCGCCAAAGCCCGGCGACTTGACCGCGCAGGCCTTGAGCGAGCCGCGCAGGCTGTTGATGACGAGCGCGGCCAGGGTGTCGTTGTCGATGTCCTCGGCGATGATGAGCAGCGGACGGCTGGCCTGCACCACCTGCTCGAGCAGGGGCAGCAGGTCCTTGAGCGAGCCGAGCCGGCCGTCGCACAGCAGGATGGCGACGTCTTCGTGCACGGCGGACTGGCGCTCGGCGTTGTTGATGAAGTAGGGCGAGAGCCAGCCGCGGTCGAACTGCAGGCCTTCCACCACTTCGAGCACGCTTTCCAGGCCGGAGCCGTCCTCGATCGCGATCGCGCCCTCGCGCCCGACCTTGTCGATGGCGCCCGCCAGCAGTTCGCCGATCGAGGCGTCGTTGTTGGCCGAGATGGCTGCGACATGGGCGATTTCCTGCGAGCTGGCGCAGGGCCTGGCCATGGTCTTGAGCTCGGCGACGACGGCGGCGATGGCCTGTTCGATGCCGCGCTTGAGCTCCATCGGGTTCATGCCACCGGCCAGGTAGCGCAGGCCTTCGTGGATCATGCTGTGCGCGAGCACGGTGGCGGTGGTGGTACCGTCGCCGGCCATCTCGGAGGTGCGCGCGGCGACCTCGCGCAGCAGCTGGGCGCCCATGTTCTCGAACCGGTCCGGCAGCTCGATCGACTTGGCGACCAGCACGCCGGAGTTGACGATCTGGGGCGGGCCGAACTCGCGCTCGAGGATGACGGTGCGCCCGCGCGGGCCCAGCGTGACCTTGACCGCATCGGCCAGCGCGTCGACGCCGCGCCGGATCTTGTCGCGCGCGCTGTCCTGAAAGATGATCTGCTTGGCTGCCATCGGGCCCTCCCTGTCTGCTTGTGCGCTTATCTTGGCGCCGGCGGATGCCGCGAGTCAAGCGAAGGCTGGTTCGGGGCGGATCTCGCGGCTAG
>CAZJQH010000094.1:0-8381 GCA_964547895.1 uncultured Chitinophaga sp.
AATGCGTTGATGTTGCGGTACTCTGGCCGCTTCTTGCTCAGCTCTGTCATGGGTGGACCTTTTATTCGCTTGAGGACGGTTAGGTAAGCCGTAGGTAACCTGGTGGCCTACTCTGTTGAAGAAACTTCGGGATTCTATTGCAAGGCCGCCAACCCCAGCCTTACAAAGCCGGGGTAGTCTGCGGGCCTCAGCTGAGTTCGTTGTGGTAGTGGTGGCTGTCGGTGCGGTAGAGCCCGCGGCGGAACTCCATCGGCATGTCGTTATAGGTATAGGCCACCCGCTCGACGCTCAGCAGCGGAAAGCCTGCGGGCAGGTCCAGGGTCCGGGCGGCCTCGGCATCGGCGGCGACGGCCTTGATCCGCTCGTCGGCACGCACCATGCGCACGCCGAACTGGCTCTCGAACAGCGCATACATCGCGCCTGGGTGGCTGGCCAGCATCTCCAGGCTGAGCCCCTTGAACGGGGTGCCCGGCAGCCAGAGGTCCTCCAGGATGGTGGGAGTGCCCTGGAAGGACAGCACCCGCCTGACCTCGAACACCGGCTCGCCAGCGCGCAGGCCCAGCATGCGCGCGATCTCGGCCGGGGCACGCAGGCGGCGGCAGTCGAGTATTCGGCGCTCGGCCGGGTCGCGGCTGGCCCGGCTGCCGCTGTCGGGTTCCAGGCGCAGGAAACGGTATTGCACCTGCTGCTCGGCGTGGGTGGCGACGAAAGTCCCCTTGCCCTGGCGCCTGACCAGCAGGTTGTCGGCCGAGAGCTCGTCGATGGCCTTGCGCACCGTGCCCTGGCTGACCTTGAAGCGGCCGGCGAGCTCCAGCTCGCTCGGGATCAGGTCGCCCGGCTTCCACTCGCCGGCCTGCAGGCTGTGCAGGATCAGCTGCTTGATCTGCTGGTAGAGCGGGCTGAAGGTCGGGTTGGCGGCCGTGGTCGCGGGCGGTCTGCCCTCGCTGCTCGCTGGGGATTGCGGGGCGTTGGCGGCTGGGCTGTTGGCGGGCGTGGTTTGTGCCATGGTCATTGGCAATGATATCTTATATAAGACATAAGACAAATTGACGAAGCCCATTTTTGCAGGGTACACTTGACAAGATCACTGTTTTTCAACCGCTGTCTTTCTGGAGTATTCTCATATGAGCAAGAAGCCTGTCCGCGTTGCCGTCACCGGCGCTGCTGGTCAAATCGGTTACGCCCTGCTGTTCCGCATCGCCTCGGGCGAGATGCTGGGCAAGGACCAGCCGGTCATCCTGCAGCTGCTCGAAATTCCGGACGAGAAGGCCCAGAACGCCCTGAAGGGCGTGATCATGGAGCTGGAAGACTGCGCCTTCCCGCTGCTGGCCGGCATCGAAGCCCACAGCGACCCGATGACCGCCTTCAAAGACACCGACTACGCGCTGCTGGTTGGCGCCCGTCCGCGCGGCCCGGGCATGGAGCGTGCCGACCTGCTGGCCGCCAACGCCGCCATCTTCACCGTCCAGGGCAAGGCGCTCAATGCCGTCGCCTCGCGCAACGTCAAGGTGCTGGTCGTCGGCAACCCCGCCAACACCAACGCCTACATTGCGATGAAGTCGGCTCCGGACCTGCCGGCCAAGAACTTCACCGCCATGCTGCGCCTGGACCACAACCGCGCGGCCTCGCAGATCGCCGCCAAGACCGGCAAGGCCGTCGGCGACATCAAGCAGCTGACCGTCTGGGGCAACCACTCGCCCACCATGTACGCCGACTACCGCTTCGCCACCATCAACGGCGAGTCGGTCAAGGACATGATCAACGACCAGGTCTGGAACGCTGAAGTGTTCCTGCCGACCGTCGGCAAGCGCGGCGCGGCCATCATCGCTGCCCGCGGCCTGTCCTCGGCTGCCTCGGCCGCCAACGCCGCCATCGACCACATGCGCGACTGGGCCCTGGGCTCCAAGGGCGAATGGGTCACCATGGGCGTGCCGTCCAACGGCGAATACGGCATCCCGGCCGGCATCGTGTTCGGCTTCCCGGTCACCACCGAGAACGGCGAGTACAAGATCGTCGAAGGCCTGGAGATCGACGCCTTCTCGCAGCAGTGCATCGACAAGACCCTGGCCGAGCTGCAAGGCGAAGCCGACGGCGTCAAGCACCTGCTGTAATCGAGCCAGGAGCTGCAGGTGAAGCATCCGCGTGAGGTGTTGCTGGGAGCGCAGGGTGGCGCGGTCGCGCTGCCGGTCTGTGACCACTACAGCGGCGTCGAGGCGCGCATGCGCAAGAGCCTGCAGCTGCAAGCCGATTACACCGAGCGCTTCGGGGCCTGCGTCTTCGACGTCACCCTGGATTGCGAGGACGGCGCCGCCGTCGGCGCCGAGGCCGAGCACGCCCTGCTGGTCACCGAGCTGGTGCAGGGACTGGACTTCGGGCGTGAGCTCAAGCCGCGCGTCGGCGTGCGCGTGCACTCGGTCGACCACCCGGCCTTCGAGGCCGACGTGGCGCAGATCGTCGGCGCGGTGGGCGATCGCCTGTCGCACCTGATGGTGCCCAAGGTCGAGTCGGTCGCCGATGTCGAGCGTGTCGTGCGCTCGATGGATGCCGCCGGCGGCCAGGATGTCCCGCTGCATCTGCTGATCGAGTCGCCGGCCGCGGTGCACCGCGCCTTCGACATCGCGGCGCATGCGCGCGTCGCCTCGCTGAGCTTCGGCCTGATGGATTTCGTCTCCGCCCATGGTGGCGCGATTCCGTCCGACGGCATGGGCGTGGCGGGCCAGTTCAGCCATCCGCTGGTGCTGCGCGCTAAGCTCGAGATCGCCAGTGCCTGCCACGCACACGGCAAGGTGCCCTCGCACTGCGTCGTCACCGAGTTCAAGGACCGGGCCGCGCTCAAGCAAGCTGCCCTGCGCGCCGCGCGCGAACTCGGCTATACCCGGATGTGGAGCATCCACCCCGACCAGATCGAGCCCATCCTCGAAGCCTTCGCGCCCAGCGCGCAGGAGGTCGAGAGGTCGGCCCGCATCATTGCAGCGGCCCATGCGGCCGACTGGGCGCCGATCGGTCTCGATGGCCAACTGCACGACCGCGCCAGCTACCGCTACTATTGGCAGACGCTCGAGCGCGCGCACCAGACCGGCTGCGCGCTGCCAGCCGAGGTGTCCGTCTTCTTCTAAGACAGCCTCCAACCCAGGAGTCAACCATGGCGATCCACCCCTCTCTGTTGCTGGCCCGCCTGGTGGCGACCAGCGTCGCTGCTTGCACCTTGCTGGGCGCACAGGCGGCCAGCGAGCCGCAGCGCAAGGCCAGGACACCGGTCGCGCCCGCTGCTGCCCCAGTCCAGCCCCTGCAGGACGACGAGCTCGCGCTGTCGGCCAGGGTGTCGATCGGCAGCATTCCCTGCGAGCTCGGCCAGTCCGTCAATCTGCGGCCCGACGCCGATGCGCCGGGCTACTTCCACCTGCAGCTCAAGGACCAGCGCTTCCACCTGCGCCCCGTCGCCAGCGCCACCGGCGCGCTGCGGCTCGAGGACCAGGCGCGCGGCGCGGTCTGGATCCAGCTGGCCAACAAGTCGATGCTGATGGACCAGAAGCAGGGCCGACGCCTGGCCGATGAATGCGCCAGCCCGCTGCAGCAGGCCTACGCCGAACACCTCAAGCGCAACCCCGCGCCCAGTCTGATCGACGTGGCGCAGAAGTCGCGCTGAGATCAAGAACTCAGAATTTTCAACTGGAGCTACCAAGATGTTGCAAGCCTACCGTCAACATGCCGCCGAGCGCGCCGCGCTGGGCATTCCGCCGCTGGCCCTCGACGCCAAGCAGGTCGCCGAGCTGATCGAGCTGATCAAGAACCCGCCCGCCGGCGAAGAGGAATTCCTGCTCGACCTGCTGACCCACCGCGTGCCGCCGGGCGTCGATGACGCCGCCAAGGTCAAGGCCAGCTTCCTGGCCGCCGTCGCCCATGGCGACATCGCCGTTGGCCTGGTCAGCAAGGCCAAGGCGACCGAGCTGCTCGGCACCATGGTCGGCGGCTACAACGTCAAGCCGCTGATCGACCTGCTCGACGACGCCGAAGTCGCGGCAATAGCCGCCGAGGGCCTAAAGAAGACCCTGCTGATGTTCGACTACTTCAACGACGTCACCGCCAAGGCCGCCGCCGGCAACGCCAAGGCCAAGGAAGTCGTGCAGAGCTGGGCCGATGCCGAGTGGTTCACCAGCCGTCCCGAGGTCGAGCAGAAGATCACCGTCACCGTCTTCAAGGTGCCCGGCGAGACCAACACCGACGACCTGTCGCCCGCACCCGATGCCTGGAGCCGTCCGGACATCCCGATGCACTACCTGGCGATGCTCAAGAACACCCGTCCCGATGCGGCCTTCAAGCCCGAGGAAGACGGCAAGCGCGGCCCGATGCAGTTCATCGAGGACCTGAAGAAGAAGGGCAACCTGGTTGCCTACGTCGGCGACGTGGTCGGCACCGGCTCCAGCCGCAAGTCGGCCACCAACTCGGTGATCTGGGCTACCGGCCAGGACATCCCCTTCGTGCCGAACAAGCGCTTCGGCGGCGTCACCCTGGGCGGCAAGATCGCGCCGATCTTCTTCAACACCCAGGAAGACTCCGGCTCGCTGCCGATCGAGGTCGATGTCACCAAGCTCGAAATGGGCGATGTCATCGACGTGCTGCCCTATGAAGGCAAGATCGTCAAGAACGGCGAAGTCGTGGCCAACTTCGCGCTCAAGAGCGAAGTGCTGCTCGACGAGGTCCGCGCCGGCGGCCGCATCAACCTGATCATCGGCCGCTCGCTGACCGCCAAGGCGCGCGAATTCCTGGGCCTGCCTGCCTCGACCCAGTTCCGCCTGCCCAAGGCTCCGGTCGACACCGGCAAGGGCTTCACCCTGGCGCAGAAGATGGTCGGCCGTGCCTGCGGCATGCCCGAAGGCCAGGGCATCCGTCCGGGTACCTACTGCGAGCCGAAGATGACCACCGTCGGCTCCCAGGACACCACCGGCCCGATGACCCGCGACGAGCTCAAGGACCTGGCCTGCCTGGGCTTCTCGGCCGACCTGGTGATGCAGTCCTTCTGCCACACCGCGGCCTATCCGAAGCCGGTCGACGTCAAGATGCACCGCGAGCTGCCCGCCTTCATCAGCAACCGTGGCGGCGTCGCGCTGCGTCCGGGCGACGGCGTGATCCACAGCTGGCTCAACCGCCTGCTGCTGCCCGACACCGTGGGCACCGGCGGTGACTCGCACACCCGCTTCCCGATCGGCATCTCCTTCCCGGCCGGCTCCGGCCTGGTTGCCTTCGGTGCTGCCACCGGCGTGATGCCGCTGGACATGCCCGAGTCGGTGCTGGTGCGCTTCAAGGGCGAGATGCAGCCTGGCATCACCCTGCGTGACCTGGTCCACGCGATCCCGCTGTACGCGATCAAGGCCGGTCTGCTGACCGTCGAGAAGGCCGGCAAGAAGAACATCTTCTCGGGCCGCGTGCTGGAGATCGAAGGTCTGCCCAACCTGAAGGTCGAGCAGGCATTCGAGCTGTCCGACGCTTCCGCCGAGCGTTCCGCTGCCGGCTGCACCGTGCAGCTGAACCCGGAGCCGGTCGCCGAGTACCTGCGTTCGAACATCGTCCTGATGAAGAACATGATCGCCAACGGCTATGCCGACGCCCGCACGCTCGAGCGCCGCATCAAGTCGGTCGAGGCCTGGCTGGCCAACCCGCAGCTGCTCAAGGCCGATGCCGACGCCGAGTACGCCGCCGTGATCGAGATCGACCTGGCCGACATCAAGGAGCCGATCGTCTGCTGCCCGAACGATCCGGACGACGCCAAGTTCGTCTCCGAAGTCGCCGGTACCAAGATCGACGAGGTGTTCGTCGGTTCCTGCATGACCAACATCGGCCACTTCCGTGCCGCCGGCAAGATCCTGGAAGGCAAGAAGGACCTGCCGGTGCGCCTGTGGATGGCGCCGCCGACCAAGATGGATGCCTCCGAGCTGACCAAGGAAGGCTACTACGCCACCCTGGGCGGCGCCGGCGCCCGCATGGAGATGCCGGGCTGCTCGCTGTGCATGGGCAACCAGGCGCAGATCAAGGAAGGCTCGACCGCGATGTCGACCTCGACCCGCAACTTCCCGAACCGTCTGGGCAAGAACACCAATGTGTTCCTGGGCTCGGCCGAGCTGGCCGCGGTCTGCTCCAAGCTGGGCCGCATCCCGACCGTCGAGGAGTACCTGGCCGAAGTCGGCGTCGTCGCGCAGAACGCCGACAAGATCTACAAGTACATGAACTTCGACCAGATCGAGGAATACGCCGAGACAGCCAAGGACGTGAACGTCTGATCTTTCCGATCCTGAGCTGAAAGCGAAAAGCCCCCGGTGCCACCAGGCCCGGGGGCTTTTTCTTGGTGCGCCACAGCAGGATTCGCCATCCTGGCAAGGGAATCGATTTGTGCAGTTCGGTCCTGCTGATCGACTAGCCATATCCCAGGACAATTCTGGCCTCATCTTATTGATCCAGTTGGGAATTATCTTGGTAAGATGAACTGCAATTCCTGAGTTGTGGCGGTCACATGAACGCGCGAGACAGGCTGCCATTGCCCCAAGGCAGGAATGGAATTGCAGGCAAGAATTATTCAAGCAGGGAGGAAAGATGATCGAGCATGTCTGGCTGGAACACGGTATCGTCCGTTGGCATATCGGCGAGGTCAGCGCCCAGCAATATCTGGCGTCGGGTGCCCAATTGTGCGAGGACGAGCGCTTCGCTTCCGTGAGCTACATCATTGACGATTTCATCGATTGCTCGGCCTTGCCGGATGCCGAGCTGGTGCTGGCCGCCGCTGGCCCGGCGTTCGAGATCTCGGCCAGCAACGCCGACTTCCGCCATGCCATCGTCTCGAGTTCGGCGGCCTTGCGCGAGCGTGCCTACCGGCTGGCGGTCAAGGGCATGGGCAGTCCGGCCATCATGAAGTTTTCCTGCATGGACAAGGCGCGTGACTGGGTCAAGGGCGACATGCCGCAATCGGCCAGCCTGCTGTGCCAGATGGCGGGCGTGGCATCCACGCTGTCGGCCGGACAGCTGCGCGCCGGCTGAATCCAGGCCGTGGGCCGGGGTTTCAGCCCGGCCCCTGGTCTTGGTCGCCGTGATCGCCATACTGGCGTCGCAGCCGCTCGAGTCCCTGGCGGAAGGCTTCGGCGTCGCCATGCTCGAAGAAGGCCGGATAGCGCTCGTGGGCGTCGCGCACCCGGCGCGCATGCTTGATCGGGCACCAGTATTGCTCGGTACGGGCGGCAATCTCGCGCGCATAGGCCAGCACCCCGTTGCCGTATGAGCAATAGAGGCAATTGAATTTCTCGATCGCGTTCAGATAGGGCAGGTCGGCGCGGTCAAAGGTCAGGTATTCGCTGCGCCTGACCTTGGGGATGCGATAGACCGGGAAGCAGACAGCCTGGTAGCCACTCACGAACAGGTCGATCAGGGCGAACACCGGCCAGCCGCTGTAGATGATCGGCGCGGTCAGCACGACCGACAGCCGGCTCTCGCGCAGGTAGCGCCACAGGCCTATTCTCTGGCGTCGCTGCAGTTCCAGGAATCGATCGGCCAGCGCGGCCCGCTGGCGCGCGTATTCGGCGCGCAGCTGGGCGTATTGCTGTTCGACTTCTTCCTGCAGAGCACGGATGCGCGCCAGCAGTTCCTCGATATTGGGGGCCATGCAGTCCCTTTCAGATGCCGGCGAGCTTCTGTACCAGCTCGACCGAGCTGCCGGCCTGGTACTTGCGCAGCAGGCGGGCGCGGTAGATCTCGACCGTGCGCGGGCTGATGCCGAGCAGCTTGCCGATTTCCTTCGCCGTCAGCCCCTGCAGCACCAGGGCGGCCACCTCACGCTCGCGCGCGGTCAGGTCGGCCTTGACCGGACGGTGCGCGCTCAGGTCCTCGAAGCTCCAGATGCCGGCGGCATGCGGGTCGTTGCGGTCCAGCGCGCGCCCGGTCACGTGGCACCAGAATAACTGGTCCCTGAAGCGGCCGTCCAGCCTTTTCATGAGACGGTCGTCGGCGTAATGGCCCTTGGCGTTGAGGATCGGCAGCAGCCGTTCGCCGATGCGCTCGTACTCGTCGGCGCTCGGGTAAAGGATGCGGAACGACTGTCCGACCAGCTGGTCGCGGCTGGCGCCGAACATCTCGCACAGCGCCTGGTTGCAGTCGACCATGGCGCGGTGGCGCGAGATCGCCAGTCCGACCGGTGCCAGGTCGAAGGCGAGCCGGTAGTCGGTTTCTTGTGCGCCGGGGTGGCCAAAGCTTGCCATCTGCTTGCCTGCTAGGGTTGTGCTTTAGGCAATACTACGTATGCCGATACGTAGTATCGTAAGGCTTTCCCAAGCAATAGGACAGGAGCGTGCAAGCATGAACAAGGTTTATCCGAGCGCGGCCGCCGCCCTCGAGGGCGTGGT
>CAZJQH010000095.1:0-8330 GCA_964547895.1 uncultured Chitinophaga sp.
ACGATGTCTTCCATTTTCTATCTTCCTCTTGACTGGCGGGTTGGGGGTTCGGGTGACTGGGCTGCGAATCAGGCCTTGGCCTTGACGTAGCGACCGGGAGCGGGCTCGATGGCCTTGTACTTGCGGCTGCCGTAATTCTTGGGCGCGGTGATTTCCTTGCCGGACTGGCCCTTGAGCCAGGTCGCCCAGTCGGTCCACCAACTGCCCTTTTGCTCGGTCGAGGCAGAGATCCAGTCCTCGACATTGGCCGGGAAATCGGTGTCGGAGCCGATCCAATGGCTGCGCTTGCCCTTGGAGGCCGGGTTGATCACGCCGGCGATATGGCCGGAAGCGCCCATCACGAAGCGCTTGGGACCCGGCAGGTGCTGGGTCGAGGCATAGGCGGCACCGATCGGCACGATATGGTCCTCGCGCGAACCGTAGAGGTAGACCGGGATGTCGACCTTGGACAGGTCGATCTTCTCGCCGCAGACCGTGGTGGCGCCCGGCTGGCACAGGCGGTTTTCCAGGTAGGTGTTGCGCAGGTACCAGGCGTAGTAGGGGCCGGGCAGGTTGGTGCTGTCGCTGTTCCAGTACAGCAGGTCGAAGGGCGGCGGGGTCTCGCCCTTGAGGTAGTTGCCGACCACGTAGTTCCAGACCAGGTCGTTCGGGCGCAGGAAGCTGAAGGTGGTCGCGAGGTCGCGGCCCGGCAGCAGGCCGCCCTGGGCGAACTGCAGCTCGCGCAGCTTGACCATCGCCTCGTCGATGAAGATGTCGAGCACGCCGGTGTCGCTGAAGTCGAGCATCGTGGTCAGGAAGGTCGCGCTGTTGACCGGCTTCTCGCCGCGCGCGGCCAGCACGGCCAGCGCCGTGCCCAGCATGGTGCCGCCGACGCAGAAGCCCAGCGCATTGATGGACTCGGCACCGGTGATCTCGCGGGTGACCTCGATCGCCTTGATCACGGCCTGTTCGATGTAGTCGTCCCAGGTCTGCTTGGCGCAGGACTGGTCGGGGTTGCGCCAGCTCACCACGAAGGTGCGCATGCCCTGCTCGACGGCGTAGCGGATCAGCGAGTTCTCGGGCTGCAGGTCAAGGATGTAGTACTTGTTGATCGACGGCGGCACGAACAGGAAGGGACGCTCGTGGACCTTGGCCGTCAGCGGCTTGTACTCGAGCAGCTGGAAGAATTCGTTCTCGAACACCACCGAGCCTTCGGTGGTGGCGACGTTCTTGCCGACCTCGAAGGCATTCATGTCGGTCATCGAGACATAGCCCTGCTGCATGTCCTTGAGCAGGTTCTGGATGCCCTTGGCGATGCTTTCGCCCTTGGTGTCGATCGCCTTCTTCTGTGCCTCGGCATTCAGCGCCAGGAAATTGCTCGGAGCGCTGGCGTCGATCCACTGCTGGACCGCAAAGCTCACCCGGGCCTTGGTCTTGGGATCGGCATCGACCGCCTCGGCCATCGCCATCAGGGTGCGGGCATTGAGCAGATAGAGCGCGGCGCTGAAGGCGGCCATCGGGTTGCTGGCCCAGGCCTCGCCGGCAAAGCGCCTGTCCTTGGGCAGCTGCACTTCCAGGCCGGAGTTCCACAGGCTGGCCAGGTCCTTGAGGTATTCTTGCTGGATGGTCGCGAGCTTGGCCTGGTCCAGCTTGACCGGCACCTCGGTCTGGCCAGCGATCTTGGCAAACAGCTCCCCCAGCTGGGATGAAGTGGGCAAATGCTGCAGACCGGTAAATTGCGGCATGGCAGCACCAAACACCGGCGCCACCGCAGCCTGGCTGGACTGCATCATGCCCATCCATTGCTGCATGGCGGCCTGCTGGAAAGCTTGGGGGGACGACAGCCAGGGATTGCTAGAAATCATAAATTTATCTCCAATATTTTCAATTAATACATCACAACAATCTATCATTAAAAATTGTTGTCATGTCACAGATAGACAATAGGATATCGCATTTATGAGCCTGTTTTCATTTGGATCCTGAATCACATGTATATCCTCGCGATTGGATGGCTCTACGTTGTCCTGATGGCCTCGCTGGTGGAAGCCACTGCCGTGAATGGTTCCATCCCAGGAGCCATCGTGACATTTGTTTGTTACGGTTTGATGCCAGTCGGACTCTTGCTCTACATCCTGGGACGTCCGGCCCGACGCCAGCGCCGCGAACAGCAGCAGGCCCAGGCTGCACCAGGCCAGGACTCAGTCGCGCCAGATGCAGGCAGCCATGCGGCCGGTGCTGCCGAGGCGGGCAGCATCGCGCCGATGCGAAAAGAAGACTGAAGGCTGGCTGACGGTGCACCATTCCGGGCCGCCGTCGTTGCCCGCCATGGTCGCGATGCCGAGCCGTGCCAGCCGCAGCCTTGCCAGTCCGGGCAGGTCGGCCAGGAACTTCTGAACCCCGGCGGCTGGATCCTGGCCGGCGGAAACGGGACGGAAGGCCGAGGCGGCTTGCGGATCAGCCGCAAGAAAGGCATCCCTGACCTCGGAACCGACCTCGAAGGCAGACGGACCGATGCAGGGCCCGAGCCAGACCGTCAGCCGCGCTCTCTGCGCAGCCGTGCGCGCCGCCGGCCAGGCTTCGCACAGTGCTTCGAGCACGCCGCGTCCGTCCTGCCCGAGCAGTCCGCGCCAGCCCGCGTGCACCGCGGCGACGCTGGAGCCGTCCGGCGCGCACAGCAGCAGCGGCAGGCAGTCGGCCACCATGACGGTGCAGGCCAGGCCGGGCTGCTGCGTCCAGCAGGCGTCGGCCTCCAGGCCATCAGGACTGGCCTGATCGAGCTCGACCACCTGGGTGCCATGGACCTGGCGCAGGAATACGGGATGGGCACCGGTCCGGTCACGCAACAGCTCGCGGTTGCGCACGACGGCAGCGGACTGGTCACCGACATGGTCGCCCAGGTTCCAGGTGTCGAACGGCGCCACCGACGCGCCCTGCAGGCGGGTCGTCATACAGGCTTGCACGCCGGCCGGCCAGTCGGCGGTCGCTGGTAGCAGCCCGGGCTGGCTGATGCCAGCGATCGTGCTGTTGGGTGGCGTGGTTGCGCTGGCTGTGCGCTGCGACTGCATGGAATCTGGGCTCATGGTGTGGGGTCGATCAGGTACAGCCCCGATTGTGCGAGAATGAATTGATCTTTTTTCTCAGCTACGTCGGGTGAACTTCACGCACACCATTCATTTCTGTCGCCAGTGCGGAACCTCGGTCGAACATCGAGTGCCGGATGACGGCGACACCAAGATCCGGGCCGTCTGTTCTGCCTGCGGCACCATCCATTACCAGAATCCGCTCAACGTGGTGGGCACGGTGCCGCACCGGGATGGCCGGGTGCTGCTGTGCAGGCGCAATATCGAGCCCCGGCGCGGCTTCTGGACGCTGCCGGCGGGCTTCATGGAACTGGGTGAATCCACCGCCGAGGGCGCGCTGCGCGAGACGCAGGAGGAAGCTGGCGCCGAGATCGAGCTCGAAGGCCTGTTCACCCTGCTCAATGTGGTGCGGGTCGGCCAGGTCCATCTCTACTACCGCGCCCGCATGCTGAGCGAACAACTTGACCCAGGCCCCGAGACCATCGAGGCCCGGCTGTTCAGCGAGGACGAGATCCCGTGGGACGATCTCGCCTTTCGCACCGTCAAGGAAACCCTGCAGCATTTCTTCGCCGATCGCCGACGCGGCACCTTCGGCATCCACGCCGGCGACATCGACTGAAGTCAGCTGAAGAGCCGCCTGGCCAGTGCCGAGCCAGCCGACAGCTCGCGCTGGTCGAGCATGTCGTACAGTCCCTCGAGCTGCTCGGCGACCTGGTCCAGCGTGGCCTCGGTCAGGGGCACGCCGCGCTCGTCGGTCAGACGCCCTTCCATGGCGGCCGCCAGCTGCTGCGCCGCCTGCCGCAACCTGGCGAAAGGCTGCTCGGAGCGGGCTGCCTGCGGCACGTCGAACAGCAGCTGGAACTCGAACAAGGCGTGGCGGTCGGGATCCTCGTCCAGCGCGGCGCGGGTCTCGAACTGCAGCAGCGCCAGCGGGCCCTGGGCTGGCTCGCTGGCCGGCAGCACCATGCGGCCCGGTATGGCGCCCGGCACGAAGCCGGCCAGTTCAGCCTGCTGCATGATGTAGCCCGGACTCCAGGCCGCGCGCAGCGCGCGCAGCTTGAAGGCGATCTGCGCGTCGTGCGCGCTGGCGAACTGGTCGAGCTCGCGCGCGCGCGCCACCTCGGCCATCATGTCGGGGAAGTCGACATGGGCAGACAGCTGGTCGGCCAGGGCCTGGGTCTTGCTGACGAAGTCGGAGAACTCGATCTGGTTGAGCGCGCCGCTGCGGCTGGCCAGCTGGATGCCTGCCTGCAGCGTCATGTACTGCTGGCCCGGGCGCGGGATTTCCCAGCTGCCACTGTCGAGGTGATAGCCCTCGACCGCGAACGGCTTGGTGCCGATGCGGCGCGAAGGCGGCATGGCCGCGAGCACGGCCTCGCCGCTGACCGGCTGGTCGGGCGTGAGCGTGACCAGCACGTCGATCAGGGGGTCGAGCTGGCCGCGAGCACCCAGCAGACCGCTGGCGCCGGGCTGGCCCAGCGGCGAGCTCGGCTCGAAATCGTCCAGCACGGGCTCGAGCCGGCCCTGCTCCGACTGGGCCGAATCAGTCGTCTGCAGGGCGGCATCGGTGGCCGTGTCCTCCTGTTGCGAGCGGCGCGGCAGGTTGCGCCTTGTCACCCACTGGTTGTAGGCCAGCACGGCAAGGACAATCGCGCCCCCGATGCCGGCCAGTCCGATCTGAAGTTCTGTCATGTCAAGCGGATTCCATCATTCCGGTGGCGGTCTCCATGTCGACCGCCACGATGCGCGAGACGCCTTGTTCCTGCATCGTCACGCCTATGAGTTGCTGGGCCATCTCCATCGCGATCTTGTTGTGGCTGATGAAGAGGAACTGGGTTTCACCGCTCATGCGCGCCACCAGCCTGGCGTAGCGCTCGGTGTTGGCGTCGTCCAGCGGCGCATCGACCTCGTCGAGCAGGCAGAACGGCGCCGGGTTGAGCTGGAAGATCGCGAACACCAGCGCGATCGCGGTCAGCGCCTTCTCGCCACCCGAGAGCAGGTGGATGGTCTGGTTCTTCTTGCCGGGCGGCTGCGCCATCACCTGCACGCCGGCGTCGAGGATCTCGTCGCCGGTCATGATGAGGCGGGCCTGGCCGCCGCCGAACAGGTCGGGGAACATGCGGCTGAAATGGCCGTTGACGGTCTCGAAGGTGCTGCCCAGCAGCTCGCGCGTCTCGCCGTCGATCTTGCGGATCGCGTCCTCCAGCGTGCCGATCGCCTCGTTGAGGTCGGCCGACTGCGAGTCGAGGAAGGTCTTGCGCTCGCGCGCGCTGGCCAGTTCGTCGAGCGCGGCCAGGTTGACCGCGCCGAGCGCCGCGATCTCGCGCTGGCCGCGGTCGATCTCGGCCTGCAGGCCGTGCAGCCGGATGCCGTCCTGCTCGATGCTGGCGGCCAGCGCCTCGAGGTCAGCACCGGCCTCGGCGAGCGACTGGCTGAACTGCTCGTGGCCGAGCTGGGCGGCCTGCTCCTTGAGCTGGAACTCGGTGATTCGCGCGCGCAGCGGCTCGAGCGCGCGCTCGACCTGCTGGCGATGCTCGTCGCTGGCGCGCAGGCGCGTGGTCAGCTCGTCGTACTGGCTGCGCTGGCTGGAGAGCTCCTGCTCGCGCCGCATGCGCTCGTCGAGCGCGTCCTGCAAGCCGCCCTGGGCAGCGGCATCGCTCAACCGGGCAAGCTCGTCGCGGGCGCGCTGCAGTTCGTCTGCCAGCGCCCGGCCCTGCTGGCGCGCGGTCTCGATGCCGCGCTGCAGTTCGGAGCGGCGCGCCTGCAGGCTGCGCTCCGAGAAGGTCGCCTCCTGCGCCTGGCGCTCCAGCGAGCGCAGCTGCTCGCGCGCCTGCGCCAGCCGGCGCTCGGCCTCGATGGCCCGGTCCTCGAGCTCGAGCTGGCGCTCCTGGCCGTCGGCCAGCTGCAGGTCGAGCTCCTCGAAGCGGCCCTCGGCCGTGATACGGCGTTCCTGCAGGTCCTCGAGCTGGCCGTCGAGCTCGGCCAGGTCCTGCTCGATCTGCTCGCGCCGCGCGCGGGCCTGCTCGGCCTGCTGCGACAGGCGCAATACCTCGAACTGCAGCTCGTGCAGGCGCGACTGCGACTCCTGCGACTCGCGCCGGCTCTGGCCCAGACGCTGGCTGGCGTCGGCGTAGGCAGCCTCGGCGCGCGCGAGCGCGTTGCGAGCCTCGTCGTGGATCAGGGTCTGGGCGCGCAGCTGCTTGTCGAGGTTGTCGATCTCCTGGGCGCGCGCCAGCAGCCCGGCCTGCTCGCTGTCGGGAGCGTAGAAAGCCAGGTGATGGGCGCCGACGCAATGGCCGGCCGGGGTCCAGATCGCCTGCCCCGGCGCCAGCTGGCCGCGCATGGCAAGCGCCTGCTCCAGCGTGTCGGCGCACCAGCAGCCGGTCAGCCATTCGCTTAGCAGGGCCTGCAGACTAGCGTCGTGCAGTTTCAGCTGCTTGGCCAGGCTTTTTGTTCCGTTCGGTACTTCCAATTGCGTAAGTGACATATTGGAAGACAAATCGTGGAAGGCCAGCTTGGCCGGCGGCGCGTCCGCGGCAAAGGCCGCGAGACGGTCCAGCTGCGAGACCTCCAGCGCGCCCATGCGCTCGCGCAGCGCGGACTCGACCGCCACCTCCCAGCCCGGCTCGACCTGCAGCCTGGTCCACAAGCCCTGCAGGCCGTCCAGCCCCTGGCGCTTGAGCCAGGGCTGCAGCTTGCCGTCGGTCTTGAGCTTTTCCTGCAGCGCGCGCAAGGCTTCCAGCCGCGCCGACAGGTCGGCCTGCCACTTGCCCTCGCGGTTGACCGCGGCCTGCGCCTCGCGCCGCTGCTCCTCCAGCCGGGGCTGGAGCTCCTGCAGTTCGTCCAGACGGGCCTGCGCCTGCTCCTGCTGCTCGCGCTGCACCTCGAGCTGCTCGCGCAAGGCCTCGAGCCGGCTGTCGTCCGGTGCAGCCAGCCCTTTGGCGTCAAGGGCCAGCCGGTCGCGGCGCTGCTGCAGCTGGCGCGCCTGCTCATCGAGGCCGCGCTGTTCGGCGGCCAGCACCTGGATCGCCTGCTGCACCTGGGTCACCGAGGCGCGCTGCTGCTGCACCTGGCCTTGCGCGCGGCGCAGCACATCCTCGAGCGCGGGCAGCTCGGCGGCCTGCTCCTCGCATTGCGCGGCCAGGATCTCGGCTTGCTCGGCGGCGGATTCGTTCTGCTCGGCCAGGCGCTCGAGCTCGGCGCCCGCCTCCTCCTCGCGCTGCTGCCACTGCCCGATCTGCTCCTTGAGCTGGTCGATGCGCTGCAGCACGCGCGCCCGGCCCTCGACCACGTAGCGGATCTCGGCCTCCAGCCGGGCCACCTCGGCACCGGCCTCGTAGAGCTTGCCCTGGGCCTGGTTGACCAGGTCGCCGGCATCGTAATGTGCCTGGCGCAGCGACTCGAGCTCGGCCTCGGTGTGGCGCAGGTCGGCGATGCGGCTCTCGAGATCGTTGAGCGCCTGCAGGCCCTCCTGGCGCACGCGCGTTAGCTCGGCCTCGGCCTCGCGCGCCTTCAGCAGCCAGAGCTGCTGCTGGCGCAGCGTGACCTGGGACTGCAGCTCGCGGTAGCGGGTCGCGACCTCGGCCTGCTTCTCGAGCTTGTCGAGGTTGGCGTTGAGCTCGCGCAGGATGTCCTCGACCCGGACCAGGTTCTCGCGCGTGTCCTTCAGGCGGTTCGAGGTCTCGCGCCGGCGTTCCTTGTACTTCGAGACGCCAGCGGCTTCCTCGAGGAACAGGCGCAGCTCCTCGGGCCGGCTCTCGATGATGCGGCTGATCGTGCCCTGGCCGATGATGGCGTAGGCGCGCGGCCCCAGGCCAGTGCCGAGGAACACGTCCTGCACGTCGCGCCGGCGCACCGGCTGGCCGTTGATGTAGTAGCTGCTGTTGCCGTCGCGCGTCAGCACGCGGCGCACCGCGATCTCCGCGTACTGGTTCCACTGGCCGCCGGCGCGGTGGTCATCGTTGTTGAAGACCAGCTCGACGCTGGCACGGCCGGCCTGCTTGCGCTGGGTGGTGCCGTTGAAGATGACGTCCTGCATCGACTCGCCGCGCAGCTCGCTGGCCTTGGACTCGCCCAGCACCCAGCGCACGGCGTCCATGATGTTGGACTTGCCGCAGCCGTTCGGGCCCACCACGCCGACCAGCTGGCCGGGCAGGTTGAAGGTGGTGGGCTCGGCAAAGGACTTGAAGCCCGAGAGCTTGATGGTGTGGAGACGCACGGGAACCGGGTAGAGGAAAACCCTGGATTATCCGGCATGGGATGGCGCGG
>CAZJQH010000096.1:0-8257 GCA_964547895.1 uncultured Chitinophaga sp.
TGCAGAAGAACCCCGGCATCAACCTGGTCTACACCATCAACGAACCCGCTGCCGCTGGCGCCTACAACGCGCTCAAGGCCGCCGGCAAGGAGAAGGATGTCGTGATCGTCTCGGTCGACGGCGGCTGCGCCGGCATCGCCGACGTGGGCAAGGGCGTGATCGCCGCCACCAGCCAGCAGTACCCGCTGCGCATGGCCGCCATGGGCGTGGCCGCCGGCGTCGAGTACGCCAAGACCGGCAAGAAGGTCAGCGGCTACACCGACACCGGCGTGACCCTGATCGCCAGCAAGCCGCTGGCCGGCGTCGACAGCAAGGACGTCAAGACCGGCACCGACCTGTGCTGGGGCGCCAAGTAAGACAGACTGAGCCCTATCGGGCGGCGCGCGTCCCTGCACCATTTGATGCGACGCGCGCCGCTTCTTCATTTTCCTGACCAGCCATGCACCGACATGAATAAGACGTCCATCCAGCTACCGCCCATCGCCACCCTGGGGCCATTCATTGCCTTGCTGCTGGCCTGCACCTTCTTTGCCACCCAGAGCGATCGCTTCCTGTCGGCGCAGAACTTCTCGCTGATCCTGCAGCAGGTCATGGTCGTCGGCGTGATCGCGATCGGCCAGAGCCTGATCATCCTGACCGCCGGCATCGACCTGAGCTGCGGCATGGTGATGGCACTGGGCAGCGTCGTGATGACCAAGATCGCCTCCGACTACGGCCTGCCGGCGCCCGCGGCGATCGCCTGCGGCATTGCCGTCACCACGCTGTTCGGCCTGGTCAACGGCCTGCTGGTCACCAAGGTCAAGCTGCCGCCCTTCATCGTCACGCTGGGCACGCTCAACATTGCCTTCGCGGCCACCCAGCTCTACTCCAAGTCGCAGACCGTCACCGACATCCCGGACGGCATGACCCTGCTGGGCAATACCTTCAAGATCGGCGACACCGCGATCGTCTACGGCGCCGTGCTGATGCTCGCGCTCTACCTGCTGACCTGGTTCGCGCTGCGCGAGACCAAGCCCGGCCGCCATGTCTACGCGGTCGGCAACAACCCCGAGGCCACCCGCCTGACCGGCATCGCCACCGACAAGGTGCTGCTGTCGGTCTATGTGATCGCTGGCGTGTTCTACGGCATCGCCTCGCTGCTGAGCGTGGCGCGCACCGGCGCCGGCGACCCCAACGCCGGCCAGACCGAGAACCTCGACGCCATCACGGCCGTCGTGCTCGGCGGCACCAGCCTGTTCGGTGGCCGCGGCATCGTGCTCGGCACCCTGGTCGGCGCGCTGATCGTCGGCGTGTTCCGCAACGGCCTCACCCTCATGGGCGTGTCCTCCGTCTATCAAATCCTGGTGACCGGCATCCTGGTGATCCTGGCCGTGGCCACCGACCAACTCTCGCGCAAGGGAGCCCGCTGAAATGACTGTCCACTCCAACGCCCCGATCGTGATGCAGGCCAAGGGCCTGGTGAAGCGCTACGGCCAGGTCACCGCCCTCGACGGCGCCGACTTCGAGCTGCGTGCCGGCGAGATCCTGGCCGTCATCGGCGACAACGGCGCTGGCAAGTCCAGCCTGATCAAGGCCCTGTCGGGCGCGACCATCCCCGACGAGGGCGAGGTCTTCCTCGACGGCAAGCAGATCCACTTCAGGAGCCCGATCGACGCGCGCCGCGCCGGCATCGAGACCGTCTACCAGGACCTGGCGGTGGCGCCGGCCATGACGATCGCCGAGAACCTGTTCCTCGGCCGCGAGCTGCGCCGCCCCGGCCTGCTGGGCAGCGTCTTCCAGATGATCGACAAGAAGAAGATGCTGGAAGAGAGCATCGCACGCATGAACGACCTCAAGGTCGGCATCCGCTCGATGAACCAGGCGGTCGAAACCCTCTCGGGCGGCCAGCGCCAGTGCGTGGCGGTGGCCCGCGCGGCGGCGTTTGCCGAGCATGTCGTCATCCTCGACGAGCCGACCGCGGCGCTCGGCGTCAAGGAAGGAAACATGGTGCTGGAGCTGATCCGGCGCGTGCGCGACAAGGGTCTTTCGGTGATCCTGATCAGCCACAACATGCCGCATGTGTTCGAGATCGCCGACCGCATCCACATCGCCCGCCTGGGCAAGCGCGCCGCGGTGGTCGACCCCAAGCACATCAGCATGAGCGATACCGTGGCCGTCATGACCGGCGCCAAATCCGCCGCCGAGCTGCCGCACCAGGCGCTGGCGCACTGAATGCCCCCAACCAAGGACTAGCGATGCTCAAGGGAATCGATCCGCTGCTCACCCCCGACCTGCTCAAGTACCTCTGCGCCATGGGCCATGGCGAATGGGTGGCCGTGGTGGATGCCAACTTCACCGCCGACTGGCTCGCCGCTGGCAAGCCAGTGGTGCGGCTGCCCGGCCACAGCCTCGAGCGGGTGGCCCAGGCCGTGCTGTCGGTGTTCCCGCTCGCGACCGACGTCGAGTGTCCGGCCGGCTACATGCAGCACAGCGGGCTTCCCGCCGGCCAGACCACCGAGGCCCAGGCCTCGTTCGTGCGGCTGGTCGGCCAGGCCGAGGGACTGGCTGCCGAGCAGGTCGAGGCGATCGAGCGCTACGCCTTCTACGACCGGGTCCGCGGCGCCAGCCTGATCGTGCAGAGCGGCGAGGTCACGGCCTTCGGCAATGCGATACTTTGCAAGGGCGTCATCCTGCCCTGATCCTGTCCCGCGGTAACCGTCCATGTCCCATTCCACCGCCTCTGCTGCCAGCCCTGCGGCGTCTCCCGCTGCCGACATGACGCGCTCGATGCGGGGCTCCAACCAGCGCGGCATGCGCCAGTTCAACGAGCGCACCGTGCTGCAGGCGATCCGCCTGCACGGCGCCATCCCCAAGGCCGACCTGGCCCGGCTGACCCAGCTCTCGAGCCAGACCGTCTCGGTGATCGTCGAGCGCCTGCTCGATGACGGGCTACTGCTCAAGCAGGAGCGGGTGCGCGGGCGCATCGGCCAGCCTTCGGTGCCGCTGTCGCTCAATCCGGAGGGCGCCTTCAGCATCGGCGTGCAGGTCGGCCGTCGCAGCCTGGAGGTGCTGGTGCTCGACTTCACCGGCCGGATCTGCCACCAGCATGTCTTCCACTACGAGTACCCCGATCCGGACGAGGTGCTCGCCCATGTCGCCGAGGCACTCAAGCGGCTGCGCCGCCAGATGGGCGAGCGCTGGCCGCGCGTGGTCGGACTCGGCCTGTCGGCGCCGCTCTTCATGCACCAGTGGGCCGAACTGCTCGGGCCACAGGCCGCGCCCGCGATGGCCAAGTGGGAGGGTGTCAACCTGCAGGAGCGTGTCCAGTCGCTGACCGAGCTGTCGGTGATCTTCGCCAAGGACACCATCGCCGCCTGCACCGCCGAGCTGCTGCAGGGTCACGGCCAGCAGCTGCGCAGCTTCCTCTATGTCTTCGTCGGCACCTTCGTCGGCGGCGGTCTGGTGCTGTCGGGTCATCTGCTGCCGGGCGAGCGCGGCAACGCCGGCGCGATCGGCTCGCTGCCGCTGGGCATGGCCGGACCGGGCGCCCCGGCTCAGCTGCTCGAGCAGGCCTCGGGCTGGCAGCTCGAGCAGGCCCTGATGCAGGCCGGCCAAGATCCGCAACTGATCCACGAGGATGCCATCACGGAGCCTACCTACCAGGCCCAGGTCGATCCCTGGCTGGCGACGGCCTCGAACGCGCTGGCGATGACGATCGCCTCGGCGACCGCCCTGCTCGACCTCGATGCCGTGGTGCTGGACGGCTCGCTGTCGCGGGGCCTGCTCGACTCCCTGCTGGGCCGGACCCGGCAGTCGCTGGAGGCCTATCCTCTGGTCGGCATCGTGCGACCGGGCCGGCTCGTGATGGGCCAGGTCGGCGCCCACGCGCGCGCGCTCGGCGGCGCCTTGCTGCCGCTGCACACGCAGTTCTTCCCCGACCGGGACATCTTCCTCAAGCAGGACGACTGACAGGCCCGGCCGCCCGACCAGGGCTGCGCCACGGCCTTCAGAGCGGGCACAGCGGCGAGGCCAGCAGCTCGTCATAGTCCCGCACCGCCGCGATCACATGCGCCCCGGCGAGCTCCTCGACGCCGTGGCTGGTCAGCAGCGCGACAGCGCGCATGCCGGCGCGCGCCGCGGCCTCGATGCCGGCCGGGCTGTCCTCGAACACCACACAGTCGGCCGGATCGACCCGCAGCCGGCGCGCCACCTCGAGGAAGATCGCCGGCTCGGGCTTGCCGGGCAGGCCCTCGTCGCCACCGACGCAGGCCTGGAACAGGCCACCCTGCAGCGCGGCCGGCAGCCGGTCCAGGCAGAAGCGGATGTTGTGCCGGTCGCCCGCCGTGCCGAGGCCGCAGCGCAGCCCGCGCCCCAGGGCCTGCAGCGCGAAGCGCTCGAATCCCGCCACCCAGCAAAAGGCCGCGCCGAACTGCTCGCGGTAGAGCGATTCCTTCTCGTGCACATAGGCCTCGGCCTGGGCCAGCGGCAGCTCGGCACCGAACAGCGCGCGCATGCCCTCGATGCCGGTCCTGCCGCTGGTGGCGCGCTCGAGCTCGTCGGGCCGCCCGAGCAGGCCGTGGCGGGCCGCGAACTCGGCCCAGCTGCTGCGGTGCACCGGCATCGAGTCGATGATGGTGCCGTCCATGTCGAAGATCAGGTGTGTCGGTTTCATGGTCTCAGGGCTGGAGTCCGCCGGCGGCCAGGATGTCCCAGCAGGCGCCCAGCGTGTGGTAGTCGGTCTTGCCAGCGGGCGACTTGGTGTCCTCGAGCTTGGCGCCGTCGGCCGCCAGGATGCGGAACCAGGCCCCATGCTGGTGGTCGACCAGATGGCGCCAGCTCCAGTCCCAGAGCTGGTGGTACTGCTGCCGGAACACGGCGTCGCCCGTCACCCGCCAGAGCCGCCAGGCGCTGGCCATCGATTCGGCCTGGACCCAGAAATACTTGTCGCTGTCCCAGGGCGAGCCGTCGGGCCCGAAGCCGTAGATCAGCCCCCCATGCGCCTCGTCCCAGCCATGCTGCCAGGCAGCCCGCTGCAACTGGACAGCGCGCTCGACCCAGCGCTGCCGCGGCCGATGCCCGTGGGCCTGCAACAGCAGCTTGGCCCATTCGGTCTGGTGACCGGTCTGGTAGCCCCAGGGCTTGAAGATGTCGTCGCGCCGGCCGAAGTGGTACTGCCAGTCGGGCTGCCAGTCCAGGTCGTAATGCTCGCAGATCAGGCCGCTGGCCGGATCGGCCAGTTCGAAGACGAAGCGCTCGATCAGGCTCTCGGCGCGGTCCAGGTAGCGCGCATCGCCGGTCGCGTCGAACGCCGCCAGGCAAGCCTCGCACAGGTGCATGTTGGCGTTCTGGCCGCGGTAGGGCGAGAGTACCCCGTCGGCGCCGCGCTCGTCGGCGTAGGCGCGCTGCTGTGGCTCATGGAAGGCCTGCTCGAGCCGCTCGAACGCCTGCGCCACGTCCTGGGCGCTAGCCAGACCGGCCAGGCAGGCATGGCTCTGGGCCAGCAGCACGAAGGCCTGGCCGTAGGCCAGCGCACGCTGGTCCTCCGGCCGGCCGTCGCGCAGCGTCCAGGCATAGAGTCCGGCATTGGGGTGCCCATCCGGCAGCCTGAAGAGCTGCAGGTGCTCGAGCGCATGCAGGGCGAGCTCGCGGTAATGCGCGCGCCCGGTCTGGCGCATGGCCATGCACCAGTCGAAGACGAAGCGGGTCGCGCTGACCAGGTGGCGGTGACCGCGCTCGTAGACGCTGCCGTCATCGCGCAGGTAGTGGAAGAAGCCGCCGGCCGGATCGCGCGCATGACGCTCGTAGAAGGCCAGCGTGTGGTCGACATGGGCCTCGATCCAGGCGCGGCTCTCGAAGTCGGCGGCGGGCAGCGTCTTCATGCGTAGTCCACCCTGACGCGGCAGCCGCTGCGCGCGCTCTCGCGCACCGCGAGCGCGACCGCAAGCGACCTGAGTCCGTCCTCGCCGCTGGCCATGTCGCTGGCCTCGCCGGCAATCGCCTTGTGCAGCTCGCGCAGGCCGCGCAGATACAGATTGTCGTGGTCGAGCCGCAGCGACAGGTCACCGTCGGCACGGCGCCAGACCAGCTCGCCGCCCGGGGCCTGGTTCAGCACGCCGCGCGCCTCCAGGCTGGCCTGGTCGCCCAGGATCTCGAGCCGGTTCGAGGCGTAGGGGGTGGTGAAGCCCTGATGGGTGAAGGCGCACAGGCCGCTGGGGAACTGCCAGAGCGACATCGCCTGGTCCTCGACGCCGCGGCCCATGCCGCTGTGGCCGCTGATCGCCATCACCTCGACCGGGTACTCGCCGAGCAGAAAAGCCAGCGAGTCCGCGTTGTGCACCGCGATGTCGAGCACGACGCCGCCGCCCGCTGCGGCATTGTCGATGCGCCAGCCCTGCAGCTTGGCGCGCAGGAAGACCGAATGGCTCACGCGCGCCGAGACCAGCCGGCCCAGCCCCTGTTCGCGCAGCACCTCGCGCATCTGGCGGTGCGCGCTGTTGTGGCGCAGGTGATGGTTGGTCGCCATCACGACGCCAGCCTCGCGGCAGGCGTCGACCATGCGCCGCGCCGCGCCGATCTCGAGCGCGAGCGGCTTCTCGCACAGCACATGGCAGCCCAGCTCGGCGGCCAGCAGCACGGCCTGCTCGTGCCGGTCATTGGTGTTCGAGACGTAGACCGCGTCGATCTCGAGCCGGCGCAGGTCGTCGAGCTGGTCGAGCGCATGCGCGATGCCGTGCTGGCTCGCGAACCCGGCCGCGCGCGCCGCGCTGCCCGAGACCACCGCGACCACCTCGTCGCCCGCGGCGCGCACTGCGCCGACCATCCATTCGGACGCGATATTGCTCGCGCCGACAAAAGCCCATTTCATCACTGTCGATGTCCTTCCTGTCGTTTTCTCAGTGCGCCCGCCAGATCCAGTGCGCTTGCTGCCGGGTCGCCTCGATCAGGCGGGCGTTGGGCTCGTCGGTGCTCTCGATCCAGCCCTGTGCCGCCTCGGCCGTGCGACCGAAGCGCATGTGGCGCTGCTGCAGCCGCTGGCGCCGCAAATCCTCGTCAAGCTCGACGTACCAGACCTCGTCGAGCTCTGGCGCGACGCCGGCCCAGTGACCCTGTTGCAGCAGGAGGTAGTTGCCCTCGGTGATCACCAGCCGTACGCGCGGATCGACGGCGATCGCGCCGGCGACCGGCTCCTCGATCTCGCGCCGGAACTCGGGTGCGTAGACGACTTCGTCCGCCGGCTGCTGCCGCAGCCGGCGCAGCAGCGCGGCAAAGCCCGCGCTGTCGAAGGTGTCCGGCGCACCCTTGCGCTGCAGCCGACCCAGCCGGATCAGTTCGGCATTCGCCAGGTGGTAGCCGTCCATCGGCACCACGCAGGCCTGCTCGCCCAGCCAGTGCGCCAGCGCAGCGGCCAGGGTCGACTTGCCCGATCCGGGAGCGCCCGCGATCCCAAGCAGGCGCCGCCCGCCAGCCGTGAGCAGCCGCTCGATGCGCTCGCGCAAGGCTGCGGGGAGGATGAATTCTTCTTTCTGGTGCTGGAGGTCTTGCATGTCAGTAGGGGCATGGTGGCAGGCGCCATCACCCAGTCCAGATTGGACGCCGATGGCGGGAATTCTGTCGCGCCGACACGGGTTACGTTACCAGAACAACTGGCCGAGACGGCCTGAATAAGTAACTAAGTTACCTAATTGTCCATAGAATTCGTACCCAGCTAGGCTGCCGAAAACGATTGCAGCGAAATTCCCTCCCTGGAGACAGACATGACAATCAAGATTGGAATCAACGGCTTCGGCCGCATCGGGCGCATGGTGTTCCGCGCTGCCGTCCAGAACTTCAATGACATCGAAGTCGTCGGCATCAACGACCTGCTGGAACCCGATTACCTGGCCTACATGCTCAAGTACGACAGCGTGCACGGCCGCTTCGACGGCGAGGTGAAGGTGGAGGGCAGCTCGCTGGTGGTCAACGGCCGCGCGATCCGCCTGACCCAGGAGCGCGACCCCGCCAAGCTCAAGTGGGACGAGATCGGCGCCGAAGTCGTGATCGAGTCGACCGGCCTGTTCCTGGACCAGGCCGGCGCCGGCAAGCACCTGGCCGCTGGCGCGAAGAAGGTCGTGATCTCGGCGCCGAGCAAGGACGACACGCCGATGTTCGTCTACGGCGTCAACCATGATGCCTACGCCGGCGAAGCCATCGTCAGCAACGCCAGCTGCACGACCAACTGCCTGGCTCCGGTGGCCAAGGTGCTCAACGACAGATGGGGCATCAAGCGCGGCCTGATGAC